>JBMSHD010000108.1:0-6796 GCA_049416425.1 Francisellaceae bacterium
GCTGTTATCAGCATAAAAATAAAGCACACTAAGGCAGTTTTTCAAGCTCAAAAAGATCATGTGATGTGCTTCTGCATACTACAGGACTACAGGACATTAGACCATTTTGAATACCTGCCTTTGATGTAGAAGACTTCAGATCACTGGAATAGCAGTCCCTTTATAGGCAATGCTGATCACCAAATAGTTGATGTGAATCCTGCTAAATTTCCAATTGGTTCTATCCATGCATAAATAGAGCTACTTTCCTTTAAGTTGAAATATATCAAAGAGCACAAGAGCTGTTCCGGATTCATGTTAAGTCTTTCAAGAAATCGTTGCAGCCTCTCTTTTTTCGTTTCTGTGTGAAACGTGATGGCAACTTTTTTCTCATTTGGTATGAAATATCATATTTCCGTAACATTAGTTAGTTATAGTCATGATGAAAATTAATTAAAGGAGTAAGTAATGAAAAAATTAAGCATGAGTTTTTGTCTAATTTTTGGTATTTATAGTGTTGGCTATGGAGAGAACTGGAATGGAAGAGCACAACAGCAATTGCAAAACGCAAAGCTTTATTCGCAAATTGATCAAAAAGCTAAAAATGTTATTTTGATGATTGGGGATGGAATGTCTGTAGCAACCATTACTGCTGCCAGAATTTATGATGGGCAGCTACAGGAAAAAAAAGGTGAGTCACATAAACTCGCTTTAGAGAACTTACCATATATGGCAATGTCAAAAACCTATTCCGCCAATATGCAAACGACAGATTCCGCAGCAGCTGCAACAGCAATAATGACAGGAGTAAAAACCAATAATGGCATTATTGCTGGGTCTGATATGGTGAAATTAGGAGCCTGTTCAACTCTCATAGACAATAAAGCACAAACTTTATTTGAAATTGCTGCAAAAAAAGGGTTGTCTGTTGGCATAGTGACCACAACAAGATTAACGCATGCCACTCCAGCGGCAAGTTATGCACATTCGGCAGACAGAGACTGGGAGTCAGATCAGGATATGCCAGACTCAGCAAAACAAGAAGGTTGTACGGATATTGCCAGGCAGTTTGTTGAATTTAACAAAGGCAAAGGCATAAATGTCGCTTTAGGCGGAGGTGAGTCAAAGTTTCGATTGAAAAGCTCAGGTGGTCAGCGTAGTGATGAGGACTTAATTCAACGTTGGCAGATGAGTTATCCTGAAGGTGTTTATGTTGAAACAAAAGCACAGCTGGAAAATATTAACAACAATACCAAGCATTTATTTGGCTTGTTCTCAAATGATCATATGCCTTATGTACTTGAAAAAGAAGCTGTACAAAATCGTCCAAGTCTTGCACAAATGACAAAGAAGGCAATTGAAGTACTCTCCAACAATAAAAATGGTTATATTCTAATCGTTGAAGGTGGCAGAATTGATCATGCTCACCATGCCAATTTAGCCAAATATGCCTTAGCTGAAACTATTGCCTTTGATGATGCCGTCGACGTTGCCAAGACGATGACTGATGCTAAAGAAACCCTACTCATTGTTACTGCGGATCATTCTCAGGCAATGGCGATGAGCGGTTATGCAAAGAGAGGAAATCCTATTCTTGGTGTTGCCGAACAAAAAGACAATAATGGCAATGCTTATACCACTCTCACTTATACAACAGGATCTGGTGATGGCACACATCCCGACGGTCTGAATAATAAGACCGCTCAAAATGATGACTACAGGCAAAAAGCCAATATTCCTTTGGGAAGCGCCACACATTCCGGCGAAGATGTCGTGATCTTAGCACAAGGACCAGGTGCTTCATTATTTCAAGGTATTGTCGAAAACTACTTTATTTTTCATGTCATTAATGAAGCTTTGGGCTTTACACCTGAAAGCAGAGCCGTTTGATTACTTTTGTAATTGACTGCAAACCTCACTTAGTATAATTTTTTCATCTTCCAGTGATTCATGGCACCGTCCACTTAATTTCCTCATAGCAGCTTATCTTAGGGATGTGTCTGAAATAAATTCCTTTTTCCTTGCAAAGCATGACCAGGTGCAACAATCGTCATCATCGTGAGAGTGGTAAAGATCAGCGTAAGCCAACGGATAAATGGCATGTGGATGAGATGAACATCAACGTAAATGGGGAGCGTTTTGTTCTCTGAAGAGCTATGGATTCTGATGGGTTGGAGTTAGAACTAAGGCTATTATTGTCATTTGCAAAAGTTAAGTTGACGGTGCCATAAGACATTACAAAACATCAAACTAGGCTAAATCCCTTTAAAATTAAGGCTTTTAGGTAACTTATGAAACTTAATGAAATAAAATAGTGGTGCGGACGGGGAGACTCGAACTCCCACACCTCTCGGCGCTGGAACCTAAATCCAGTGCGTCTACCAATTTCGCCACGTCCGCAAATACTGGGGTGAATGATGGGACTTGAACCCACGACAACCGGAATCACAATCCGGGGCTCTACCAACTGAGCTACATCCACCATAAATTCTAACCTTACAGCTCAGTTGCTAGAGCTGCTTTTTCTAAGCTCGGCTCTTGCCTTGCTAAGAAAAACGGTGCGACGCTATCCGTGCTCTGCCCGTTCAATCTAAAACTGCGTTGCAGTTTCTATACGATCTCACCCAACTGAGCTGCATCCACCATAAACTCTTATGGTACGCCCGGCAGGATTCGAACCTGCTACCCTCGGCTTAGAAGGCCGATGCTCTATCCAGATGAGCTACGGGCGCATTTTCAATCCGCCTGATGACGGTATTAAAATGGTCGGAGCAGAGGGATTTGAACCCCCGACCCTCTGGTCCCAAACCAGATGCGCTACCAAACTGCGCTATGCTCCGCTGATGGTGGCCAGAGGCAGAATCGAACTGCCGACACGAGGATTTTCAGTCCTCTGCTCTACCGACTGAGCTATCTGGCCAACGCTGCTTATTAAAACGGATTTGGCGATTTTGGTCAAGTATTTTTTCATACAATTTCATAAAATTATGCTGATATCATTCATATTGAATGCAATGTGAACATTTCTGCCTTTCTGTTGTACAATACAATCCCAAGCTCTCAACTCTTGCCTTTCAGAAACAAAAACAGGCATGCGCCTGTTTTCAATGGAGAGACAAAAAGGCTTATTTCAATACCTTGACATAAAGCGTGCCATCTTCCTCGGCTTCAACGCCATGAATGTCACTGCCAAAACCCGGTAAAGTCTTGCCGATATCTTCAAGCATCAACAGAAAATCAAGAATAACCCTTGAGTCTTTATGAATACGCTCACCAGGCATAATCACAGGAATTCCTGGAGGATATGGCAAAATCATCACCGCCGAGGTATGCCCCTCTAGCTGCTCCAAAGGAATCTTCTGCGTCTGCCCTTTAACCAGTTTCTGATAGGCGCGGTGCGGATTCATCACAAATTCGGGAAGATGATCAAAAGCATGATACATCACATCGGGAAGATTATGTTTTGAGATAACCTGATGCAAAATCCTGCTTATCTCCTGAATGGTCTTGCCCTTATAAAAGACGGGGTCGGCGTCATAAATGGATGGCAGCATCTGTTTTATCGTCAAATCCTGGTCAAAAAACTGCTTAAATTTATTGAGCACGGTAACCAGCTTCATCGATTTTGCCTTGGTAATACCCATGCTGAATAAAAACAACATGGAATAAGGTCCCGTTTTCTCGACGATAATACCATGATCCTCCAGAAACTGTGCCACAATACTGGCAGGAATACCAAACGCCTGCAATTTTCCATTCTCAATCCCAGGAAGCAGCACGGTCACCTTCACGGGATCAAGATAAAGATAATCATCCTCTATCTGATTGAAACCATGCCATGATGACTTTTTATCGAGCGGCCAGGCCTTGGTTTTACTGATATTCTCCGGTTGCCAGATATCATAAAACCAGCTTGATGATTCTTTTCTAAGTTGCACGATTTCCTTACGAAAATCAACAGCGAGATTGATACACTCCTGAATAATGCTGTGCCCCAGCTTCCCCTGCATCATCGCCGCCGACACTTCGCAGCTTGCCACAATTGGATAAAATGGAGACGTTGACGTATGCATCATGAAGCTCTCATTTAAACGCTCATCATCAAAACTGCCTCTGACATGAACCATGGAAGCCTGAGAAAAAGCCGACAACAGTTTGTGCGTTGACTGTGTTTCAAACACCGCATGATTCGGTTTAATATGGCTAAGCCCCATGCCATATTTACCTCTATATATCGGATGAAAATTGGTATAGGGCACCCAGGCACTATCAAAATGAAGCGTGATCACATCGAGTGCCTCATGAATCTTATTAACATTATAAAAAATGCCATCATATGTGGAATTCGTCACCACAGCATAGACTGGCCACGACTTTGCCACAGGGTGTTCATTGAGCTTCTGTTCAATATTTTTTCGATCAAACTCTGACAGTGGAATACCTCCCAAAATACCATAGGCATTGCGAGTCGGTTTCAGATACACAGGGTTAGCATCCACCATCATCATCAGATGTGTCAGTGATTTATGACAATTTCTATCCACAAGAATCGTATCACCATCAGCCACTGCATACATGCCAACGATTTTGTTTGCCGTCGAGGTACCATTGGTAACGATCAGTGACCGATCGCTACCAAAAACATTGGCAATATATTTCTCCGCTGCCAGATGGGGGCCCGAATGATCCAAAAGGCTGCCGAGCTCCGACATCGAAATAGAGATATCTGTTTTAAATACGTTCTCACCATAATAGTCATAAAATACCGTCCCTACCGGTGATTTCTGAAAACCATAACCCTGCTGATGACCAGGTGTACAAAAGGAGTAGTTATTTTCACTGGCATAGTGCATCAAGGCTTGCGTAAAAGGCGGAGTAATATGACAGTAATAGTTGTCAATCGCTTTTAGAATTCTTTCCACGCCATCATGCAGTAAAGCCGCATCATACTGCAGAAAATCAAGATTTAAATCAAAGTCCTTGAGCTTAAGATCGACATCGGCATGACCATCGCCTCCGGTTGCAAATATCGGCAAATCAGGGTTATATTCGGAAATTTTATACAAAGCAGACAAATCGAAATGATTCCAGTCTAAAATCACACAACAAACACGCGCGTTTGATTTTAAAATATCGGCGGCCGAGTCCAGATCTTTGACTGGAATGGAATGATAACCATCCTCAATGAGCCTCGTCTCGACTCCTTCAAGCAGATTTAATTTAAACCGACTCAGTTTTTCACTGTAAATAAATAAAATATAACGCATTGTTACTACTCCTTGTCTTCATGATTTTTAATTTCCCAGCGATGAATATCGCGATAGATTCGTTTTTCGAAATCTTCTCTGTCTTTTCTGACATAAAATATCAGTGTTGCCAAAGCCACAATCGTCACCCCAACCAAGGCATAATCTTCAGCGCCAACATAGGCGGCAAAACAGAAAATCATAGCCACCACAGCGGTTACCGTAATCATGAAATGCTTTACAGGATGAGAGACAACATCAATCATATTGATCGCCGAATAAAAGTAAGGCAAAATCGTCATCAACACAGCAATTGAAATGACTTGACCAAATAGATCCGCCGTTGAGTGGGAACCGATCATAACCAAAAGCATCAGCAGACTCATGCCAATCGATGTCAGGATCAATCCTTTGACCGGAGTATTGTTATCATTAAGCTCACCGAAGATTTTTGGCAAGGTACCATCATGTGCGGCTCTGGCGCCGGCCTGTGCAGTCAGCATCATCCAGGAACTCAATGAAGTCAGACAGGCAAAAGCAATGATCGCCGAGACGATTGGCGCCGTCCACGAGCCAAACATAAAACTTGATACCAGCGAGAACGGCGCATCCGATTTTGCCATCGTAGTATGAGAGATCATGCCAGAGATCGCCGTACAAGACAGAAAATAAACCAAAGCGGCAACGGCTACCCCAATCATGGTCGCCTTAGGAATTGTTTTTGAGGGATTGCTGACAAGATTCGAGTTAACAGCCGCGCTCTCAACGCCAATAAAACTCCAGATACACAACAGCACACCACTAAAAATCGCGTGCATATCCGAGCTTTTGGTCACATTCCAGTTTTCAACAAAGAGATCCGGTTTCAGATAAAACCAGCCGATAATCCCGGTTAAAACCACCGGTATGAGCAGCAATACCACACCTATTGTCACCAATCGACCGATCCATTTAGCCCCCAGCAGATTGATCGCAGTAAATACCCAAATCGCGATGATAGTAGCGATTCCGGCGACCACGGGATTATTAAGAATAGAAAAAAAAGTCGACAGGTAAGCGATACCGGTAATGGCAATGGCCAGATTTCCAATCCAGTTGGCATTAAAATATAATACCCCCGTTTGGAATCCCAGGATAGGAGCAACTTCCCCGGCATAGGCCACAGGCCCCCCTTCTTGCGGATTCGTCGCCCCAAGATGAGCATAGACATAGGCCAAAGCGATGGCTCCGAGTGAGGCGATAATCCAGCTAAACAGTGTAATTGAACCAATAGAAGCCAGGTTTGCCGGCAACAGCGCAATGCCTGAGCCCATCATATTGCCTGCCACAATGGCCGAACAGGCAACAAGCCCTATTTTTTTCTGACTCATAAGATGCTCCTTGTTACGATTACCAATCTGATGATTTAACTTGCAAAAGTGGAAAAACAATAATCAAAAAGATAGCATGATTTTTACTCTGCAACTTAGAAACTTCAGTTTTTTCTGAAAACTCCCCATTTTTAATAATTGCCTCCTGAGGCAGTGATTTCAATGTATTGTCATTGAAATCGTAAGGGTAACCATCCATGG
>JBMSHD010000109.1:0-6786 GCA_049416425.1 Francisellaceae bacterium
ATTTAATATTTTACCTCTTAATGGCATCACCGCCTGGAATTCTCTATCTCTGGCTTGTTTTGTCGAACCTCCTGCCGAGTCACCTTCAACCAGAAATAATTCGGTGTAGCTTATATCCTGACCGACACAATCTGTGAGTTTACCTGGTAGCTGTGGACCTTGGACAATTTTCTTACGCATGACTTTTTTTGCTGCCTTCAATCGTTTCTGCGCCTTCTCGATGATATGCTCGGCAATTCGGTTTGCTGCCTCCAGATTCTGATTGAGCCAAAGACTGAATTGATCTTTGACATGTGTGGAGATAATGGGGACACAGTCTCGAGAGGATAATCGCTCTTTGGTCTGACCCGAAAACTGAGGTTCTGGCATTTTCACCGATAAAATGAAGCAAACATCATTAAAGACATCATCGGGCATCAGCTTCACTGCTCGCGGCAGCAGACCGTGAAAGTTGACATATTCTCTGACGGCTTCTGTTAATCCGGCTCTCAAGCCATTGACATGAGTCCCGCCAAGCGGTGTTGGAATGAGATTCACATAACTCTCGGTAATAGACTCAATCGTATCATCACTCCAACACACCGCCCAGTTTACCACATAGTCTTCATGATTAAACTGCTGAGTGAATGGAATCTCGGGAATAACATCTCTATTTTCAATGGCTTCTGAAAGGTAAGACAAAAGACCGTCTTCATATTGCCAGCTTTGCTGCTCACCACTGATTTCGCAACTAAAATCAATTCTAAGCCCAGGACACAAAACGGCTTTGGCTTTAAGTAAATGTTTCAATTTTCTCACGGCAAAACGTACACTATCAAAATAATCGGCTTCCGGCCAAAAACGCAGACGAGTGCCGGTATTCTTTTTTCCCACATTGCCGATTTGAGTCAACGGTGAGACCAGCTCTCCCTGCTCAAAGGCAATACTAAAACGGCTACCATCTCGTTTAATCTCTATCTCAACCCGCCTGCTCAAGGCATTGACAACAGAGACGCCAACTCCATGAAGCCCTCCGGAGTAGCGATAGTTATCCTGTGAAAATTTTCCGCCGGCATGCAGACGAGTCATAATCAGCTCAACACCTGATAGACCTTCCTGAGGATGAATATCCACAGGCATTCCCCGGCCATTATCCTCCACCTCAAAAGATCCATCGCTATAAACCTTGACGTTGATGACGCTGGCAAAACCCGCCAACGCTTCATCGACACTGTTATCAATGACCTCCTGAGCAATATGATTAGGATTCGTGGTATCGGTATACATGCCGGGGCGTCGTCTGACAGGATCGAGTCCCGCTAATACCTCTATGGATTGTGCTGTATATTGTGTCATAATAGGCTTTTTGATTGTGCTTTGATATGAATTTTATACATTTATGCCCCAATAGACAAATAGGAACGTGTCTGAAATAAATTCCTTTTTCTTTCTAAGACATACTTAGATGCAACAATTGTCATCATCGCTTGACGATGATCCATGTGACTATTGTGAGAGCGGCAAAAATCGTATGTGCTTAGGCAAAGGCGAGGAATTTCGGCTTTATTGTTCCATTTCACTTTCTGCACTTTTCTCATATCGCCTGAAATGAATAATAAACAGACATAAAATGATATTTAATAAAAAAATATCTTGTGTTTCGGCTAAAATATAAATAAAATTTAACCAGTTTATTGTTGTCGACTCTCATGTAGCTATTGACTCGATTTTACCCCCGAATCTGATGGTGGCTAATGAAGCGGATGACAGTAACCGATATTTACCATGAGCTAACACCTTTAAAGCTTCATAGTAGATATCAATAAATGTTCGGACAGTCATAATCGCTTAAATCATATCAATGAACTTTGAAATGATTGAGCAGACTTAACTTGATGTGGAAAAGAGCGCCTGAGTCGCTCTGCTTCATTTTAAATGAGGATAACATATTGTGAATGGACGCACATAATAAATACAATCAAGCTAAACAAAAAATAATTAAGGGGTAATATCCTATGAATTTCAGAGATTTAGAATATATCATTGCCGTATCTGAAGAGCGAAACTTCAACCGAGCCGCGCAAAAATGCTATGTCAGCCAACCGGCATTGAGCATGCAGATTAAAAAAGTTGAAGAAGAGCTCGGTGTTGATATTTTTGAACGTTTTCAAAAAACAGTACTCATCACCAAAGCCGGAGCTATCATTATTGAAAAGGCCAAAGAAGCGCTGAAAGTTCGCCATGATATCGAACAGATTGCGCAAAATTTTGTCCAGGATCGTGTAAAACAGATTAAAGTTGGACTCTTTCCGACACTGGCACAATATCTTCTGCCTGGCATTATTCGTAACGCCTCTGAAGCCGCTGCCGATTTGAGCATCTATCCTATTGAAGAGAAAACATCGGTACTGGTTGATATGCTTCGTACCGGACGCATTGATGTTGCGCTTTTAGCCGGCCTCAATGAGGAGGATCAGGGCGGTCTTATTTTTGAACCGCTGTTTACCGATGAGTTCAAGCTCGCCGTCTTCGATGATCATCCCATTGCCAGACTGAAAAAAGTGGATATCAAGGCACTGCGCGATGAATCGATGTTGATACTGGAACAGGGACATTGTCTGCGTGATCAGATTCTGTCTCTCAATATAGAAGGCGCCAAACCCATTCAATGCAATGCTACCAGTTTGGAAACATTAAGACAGATGGTCATCGCCAAGCTTGGTATCACCATTATGCCTGAGATCTCCACCAAAAATACCGACTTCAAAGGCATCAAATATCTTGATTTCAAAGCTCCGGCTCCATCACGCACAATTGGTCTTGTCTATCGCAAGTCAACACCAATTGAACACTTGATTGAAGAGTTTAAAGACATCGTTGGTAAAAGTCTGACTGAGCTATATAAATAACGGGCTGCTGTAAAAACACAACGCTTAATCTGAAATGACCAGCTATGGTCATTTTTGGCTCTTTTTTATCCGTGACGATTACAATAAATCGTGATACACTCACGCCACCTCGGACTCAATTCATTCATTAATCATGGAACATATCGGCACGATCAGCATTAATATTTCTTTTGCACTTTACTGTATCTATTTTCTGCCTCAGGTCATCTACAATCAGATCTATCGTCACGCCTCAAGAATCAGTCATACCACCCAATTTCTGATGATTCTTGCCAACACGCTTGATCTGATCTACGGCTTTGGCTTCAATCTGCAATGGCAGTATCGCATGGTCACCATCATCACGCTGATCTGTCTTTTAATTCAGCAATGGCAGATCTGGCGAGATGAGAGCTCAATATCCTGGCGCCTGCATCTAGCGGTTTTTGCCACCTTGATCATCGGTATGATTCTGGCTTTAGTGAAACCTTTAGCGGATGCTGCCTTGGAGAATATCGGTTTTGCCTCCATGATCGCCTATTCGGTGTACTTTCTGCCACAGATCGTTAAAAACTATCAACAGAAAGCCGCCGATGGCTTCTCTATAAGCTTTATTCTGTTAAATGCATTGGCACTTCTGTGTGATGAGGTCTCGGCTTTGAGTTTTAACTGGCCACTGCCAAGCATTATAAGCCCGGCATTCATTCTGGCTTTTCTTGTGATTATGATTGTCCAGTCTATGTTCTATAAACGCCCTCACCCCTTGGCGCATAGATGATCTAGTGCTACTTTAATGTCCGCAAAATCAAAGGTGAATTTTTCTTTAAGCAGCCTTGCTGGATAAATATTCTGTCCTGATAACAGCAACTCCTGCCCCATCCGACCAAACATCATCTTCACCATGAAGGCCGGCAGTGGCAGAAACAGGGATTTATGCAACGCGCCGGCCAATGTGCCTGCAAACTGCTTCTGTGTGACTGCATAAGGGCTACAAAGGTTATAAAGCTCTAGCCGTGAATGGTTTTTTAAAATAAAGAATAAAGCCCGACACAGATCATCGACATGAATCCAGCTAATGCACTGTCGACCACCGCTAATCACACTACCAAACCCTCGCTTGAAGCTCGGCAGTAATTTTTGCAGCATGCCACCATCTCGACCGAGAACGACGCCAAATCGTGTGATCGTCAATGGAATATTGTGGCTTAAAGCCGACAACGCCGCCTGCTCCCACTCATAGGCGACCTGATGCAAAAAACTGTGATTATCACGATTGTCGATATAGTTATCCTCATCCTGACGTTCATCTGAAAAAGCATAAAAACCGACGGCGCTGGCATTGATCAGAAGACTTTGATGCATGGCATTTCTTGCCATAAATTCGATCAGCGCATGTGTACTGTTAATACGACTTGAGGCTATTTCGGCTTTGACGGCATTCGACCAGCGCCTGGCGGAAATACTAAATCCAGCCAGATTGATCACCGCATCGTAGTCTGAAGACGTGTATGCACCCAACTGCTGCCAGGTGATAATCTCATCATAGTGCTCAACGGTCGAATTGGGTCGGCGGCTTATGAGTGTCAGATGACAGTCGAATCTTTTTAAAAACTCAGCCAGATGCCTTCCAACAAAGCCGGAGCCGCCTGCAATCATGATTTTCATTTTTCACTTCATTTTTCCAGAGATATTCATAAGTATAGTCGACAGGCATCTATTGGTGTATAACCGAGCAGCAAGTAGAACAAAACCAACTTAACGTAATTTATTGATGATATTGCATGGATTTATCCAGATGACGGTATAGCCCAAATATCGTTACAGTCGCCGCTGTGATTAAATACACAGCCGGTCCACTCAACCCTGCATTTGACAGCTTCGAGATAAAAATTGGAGCCAATGCCGATATAATCCAAGGCATAATGCCCAAGGACACTACTGAATATCTTTGATGTTATGAATCGATTTTGAAAAATAAATTTAATAGTCTCAGAGCATGGGTGAGATCTAATAGGATAGCAACAACAGTGGGTATTCAATTTACACTCCCCTATAAACTTGATAGTTATGAAGCTTGATTCTTGGGCTTTAAATGAGAAAAACATTCTGCAGATTTAATTGACAAATCAATCATTTTTTTTATCATTTCATCCGAAATATCCATTTTAGATATACCATATGCTAAATCAAATATAAATTTCAACACTTCTTTTTGATTATTTAAACCTCCAGTCAAGAGATGTGCCGATTTAGCGATCAAATAATCGATCATATTCTTATCGAGTTTTTTAAACTTTGTGTTTTTATCCCCTTCTTCACCGTATAACAGCCAACCCGGTGAGATATCCAACCACTTTGCTATATGGTAAATAGTCACAGCATCCGGAAAGGCCTCACCCAAGGCGTATCTTCTCGCCATCTGTGGAGTACATTCCGCCACCTCAGCCAACTCTTTTATTGTGACTTTAGCCTTTGAAGCACAAGAGCCGTAGCCCTTTTTTATCATTCTCTCAACAAGCCGCCTAGAAAAAGAGGCTAATAATGTCGTTCTTTCCATCTTATGATTCATTTAACCTTGTCCGATTTGATAATAGCAAAGAACATAGGCGATAACAAATTCTAGCAGATTTTAATTTGTCGCCCGCATGTCTCAAAGAAACTTTATGTTAATTAAAATAAATTTCATATTAATCATTGACACTATAAATTTAATTGATATCATAGGATATACTTTTTTTGTAAAAGAAGGGGATACAATCCAAGATGAAAATAAAGAAAATTTCTTGGCTCAAGCACTTTGGTGTTATGAAAGCAATACCAATAACAATCACCTGAATAATATTATTCAAATGTCAAATGATTTGCTGAAATTTGAATATGAGCATCAATAATAACAAAAGAGTGTATATCAATGTCTAAACAAAAATATTTTTTATTAATTGATTATAATTTATCGAGATATGATGAAGTCAAATACATGTTAGATTATGTTAGAACAACATATAGTTTGCATACAATTTTAATACGAAGCGAGCCTAAACAATATGATTTTGATCTGGCTGATTTTGTAATAGATGCGGCACCACGAAATCCAAGATTTGTGGAACAAACAAAAACGAAGTTACTAGATCTACAACTAGATATTATTGCGGGTATTGTTTTCTCTGATGATGCAACGGTAGCAGGCGCAAAACTGCTGACATCTCTAGGAATAGCTTGTGATGACTCGAATTTAGCAATAAATGCCTTTAGTAAAAGTGCATATCGTGAAGCAGAAAGTCGGTCTAGGCTAGCAGTAGATAACCAATCTTTATATTTACCAAAATTCATGAAAATTCATACAATTCAAGATTTAAAATCATTTATTAGAGAGCAACAAGAAGACTTTATAGTTATTAAACCTGCACAAGAAGGAAATAATAGAGGTGTTATTAAACTTTCAAAAAACTCATGTGACGCTGAAATAATTAATGCTTTTGCTGAATTAAAACCTTACCTGTCTGATGGCATAATTGCAGAAAGCGGTATCCCTTTTGATGAAGAATTCTCTGTAGACGGATTAGGAGACATGACCTTTATTACAGAGAAAATATCTGTTAATGAGAAATACCCCGTAGAATATGGACAACTATTGCCGGCATGCATTGATAATGAGAGAGAAAGAAAATTATTGTCCGCCGGACGTATAGCTAACTCCATCATAGGACAGAATCATGGGCCTTTCCATAATGAAATTCGTATTGCGGCAGATAATAGTTCAACAGCTATTATAGAACCTAATCGACGACCTGGAGGCATGAAAATATGGATGTTGGCTGAACTTGTATATGGCAAAAATTTATTTAAAGACTGGATTGATTCTATCATTAGGAACGCGCTCAAAATAACTTCCCATTATTGTATTCATATTGTTCATACG
>JBMSHD010000110.1:0-6780 GCA_049416425.1 Francisellaceae bacterium
TATCAAAATCTGCCTTAGTGGCTCCCATATTGATGGCCACGGCAAAGCCTTGCAGAATTTCATCGACATTATGGCCGATCATATGGCAACCGATAACCTGTTCATTATCGCCTTTGACCACAAGCTTCATGGCGGTTGGCAGTCTGAAACCGGAAATAGCCGCATATAAGGCGGTAAAGTTGGAGGTGTAGATTTTAATCTGATTTTGACCATATTTTGCAATGGCCTGTTTTTCACTTAAGCCTACCGTGCCAATGGGTGGATGCGAAAATACCACGGTAGGAACATAGGTCATGTCAAGTTTCAGGTTCTCTTCACGGTTAAACAGTCGCCTGGAGAGACGTCGACCGGCTGCAATGGCAACTGGTGTCAGCTGTGGGCTGTCGGTGACATCGCCTAACGCATAGATATGATCAATACTGGTTTGTTGGTAGACATCAACGGCGATTGTGCCATTGGCGTTGACGGTGATATCGGTATTTTGCAGTCCCAGATATTGGGTATTAGGAACACGTCCTGTAGCCCAGATCAGGCAGTCAACATCGTTGATCGTATCGCCATTGTCTAAATGGATAGCCAGTTTATGATGCTCTTTTTTCTCGATGTGGCTAATCTGCGTTTTTGTTCGTGCATCAAGTTGCTGCATCTCAAAACTTTTCATCAGGGTGTCTTTGATCAGCTGATCAAAATCCATCAATGGAGCCTCACGCCGGATTAAAAGCGTGGTATCAGTGCCTAAGGCATGAAAAACCTGAGCGATTTCAACGCCGATATAACCGCCGCCGACAACCACCGCTTTTTTCGGTTGGCTCTCAAGCTCAAAAAAATCATCCGAGGTGATGCCGAGTTCGTGGCCAACAATCTTCTCCGGAATAATTGCTCTCGCTCCGGGGCAGACATAGATATAATCAGCGCTTATTTCACGACCATCGTCCAATGAGATCGTGTGGTTGTCTTTAAAGCTTCCCCAGGCATTGAAATGAGTGATGGATTGTGCGTCGAAGAGTTTGTCATAGAATTTATGAATATTAGCGATATAACCATCACGCTTTTGTTTGAGCGTCATCCAGTCGAAATGGTTAACATCGATATCAAAACCATAACCGGTGGCATCGTGTTTTAGCATATCGGCGATATGAGCACCGTAATACATGGCCTTTTTAGGCACGCAGCCTCGGTTAACGCAGGTGCCACCTAGTTCTCTTTTTTCTACGATGGCGACTTTTTTACCAAAACGTGCGGCCTGCACACCGGCGGCGATGCCACCACTACCACCACCGATACAGATGACATCAAAATGTTGTTTTTTCATGGTTGTTAGATTGTCAGATCATTGGATTATATCAGGCAGTATATCGGTTTATTGAATGAAAGGGAAATGGGTGATGCGACCTATTCTTTGTTAAATCGTTGCTTCAGCATGGCAATATTCGATTTGGCAGAAGTTTTGCGATCTTCTGGCGTGGACTCGGTTTTTCCTGTCCAATTAAGGTCTTCTTCGGGGAGTTCATCGAGAAAGCGACTTGGTGTCGAGGCAATGCTTTCGCCAAAACGTTTTCGCCTCTTTGTCAGCGTCAGGGTCAGGTTGAGGCGGGCGCGAGTAATGGCCACATAAGCCAGACGGCGTTCTTCTTCGATATCACCGTCGTCAATGCATTGCTGGTGTGGAATAATGCCGTCTTCGACTCCCATCATATAGACATTTGGGTACTCCAGCCCTTTGGCGGCATGAACAGTCAGAATCTGGACTTTTTCGTCGTCTTTCTGTTCTTTATCACGATCGATAATATCCAAAAGAAGCAGTCGGTTAATGGTGGCGGCAAAATCAAGTGCCTCGTTTTTTTCAGTATCTGGTTTCTCACAGATCCAGCCGATGAGATCAAAGATATTCTGATATTTCTTCTCGGCCTGCTTTATTGAGCCAGAATTGTCAATCAACCATTGGCGATAGTTGATGCTCTCGATAATTTCAGTCAGCGTCTGTTTCATCTTCTTGTCATCAGATTTATGAATTGCATTTTGGCATTTCTCGATAAAATGGTGAAACTCAAGCAACTTTGTCATCGCCGATTCATTTATTTCATGCTTAAGACCAAGCTCAGTGATGGCGAGATATAACGGAATATGGCGCCTTTGAGCATAGTGACCGAGTCGCTCCAGAGTCGCTGCGCCTATCTCACGTTTTGGGGTGTTGACGATGCGCAGAAAGGCTCGATCATCCTCGAGGTTGGTAATAAGCTTGAAATAAGCCAGTATATCTTTGATTTCAGCTTTGGCAAAAAAAGAGCTGCCACCGCTGATGGCATAAGGAATTTTATAGAGCTGAAAATAACGCTCCAGCAGATAGGATTGATGATTGCTTCTGATTAAAACAGCGTAATGTTTAAAATGACCCTGGTTTTTGAGCTTGTGATTGATGATATCACTGGCGATGCGGATGGCTTCATCGTCTTCATTTTTGGTCATGATCACGCGAATGGGATCACCATAGGCATGAGTCGACCACAGTTTTTTATCAAACAGGTGCGGATTGTTACGGATTAAGGTGTTGGCAGCGTGGAGAATGCGGCCGGTGGAGCGATAGTTCTGTTCAAGCTTGATGACAACAAGATCGGGATAGTCTTTCTTAAGGTGATGGAGATTCTCAACACGCGCTCCACGCCAGGCATAGATAGACTGGTCGTCATCACCGACGACGGTAAACTGCTCTCTTTTGCCTACCAGCTGCCGCATCAGCTGATATTGACTCTCATTGGTATCCTGGTATTCATCGATAAGAATATAGCGAAAACGGTGCTGCCAGTTTTGTCTGACGTCTTCGTCCTGTGCTAACAACTGCGTAGGCAGTAAAATTAAATCGTCAAAATCAACGGCGTTATAGGCTTTTAAGTATTTTTGATAAAGATGATAGACCTCCAACGCTCTCTTCGCCTCTTTATCATGACTGTCAAGCTTCACAAGCTCAGGGGTTAAAAGATTGTTTTTCCATAGCGAAATATTGTGTTTTATCTGGCGAGCAGATTCTTTTGTTGCCTGGTAGGCATCATAGGCGATATCATGAATCAACGTGATAGAGTCGCTCTCATCAAACAGCGTGAAATTCGCCTTAAATCCGAGTTTCTTATATTCTCTTTTGATAATATTGAGTCCCAGCGTGTGAAATGTGGAAATGACAAGACCTTTGCTATCGCTAAGCTTTTGAGCAAGGCGGCTTTTCATCTCGCGTGCGGCTTTGTTGGTAAAAGTCACCGCCAATATTTGAGCGGGCTTGTAGCCGCAGGAGCTAATGAGATAGGCAACTTTTTCGGTGATCACCGAGGTTTTGCCACTGCCGGCACCGGCTAAGACTAAAAGCGGACCGTTTATAAATCTGACTGCTTGCAGTTGCTGTGGATTTAGCTGGTGCATGAGCGAATCTTATACTTTTAAAAATAAAGAAGGCGTATTTTATAATACTTGGGCACGGAGGTAAATAGAGTTGAAAAAGGTCAAAAAGACAGTATGATAAGCCTGTCTGTTAAATGATGCTGTATTGCTGTTTTAGATCGATAAGCGCGGTTTTGGTCTTTTGCAGTCTATTTTGAGCGGTGTCAACATTGAGGCGAGCGTAGTTATAGACCAGAAAGTCAATAATCGTCAGCTGCTTTAGGCGATGTGCCATGGGTACAAACAGACCGGTATCGACTTGTTTCTTAATATTGAGCCGGGCATTGGCGGTCTGATCAACGGCGGAGCCTGGATTGGTGATACTGATGACTTTGGCGCCATTGGATCTGGCTAATTTGCACAGGCTGATAAGTGCTTCTGACTTGCCGCTGTTGGAGATGGCAATCATGGCATCTCCTGGTTGCAATGAGCCGACAGCCATGGCTGACATATGCATATCAGGGTGATACTCAACCTTACTCATGATACGAAAGAGTTTATGAAAACCATCAAAGGCCGTACAGTTGGAAGCGCCAAATCCACAGACGACGACTTTATTAGCCTCGATCAGGATGTTGCTGGCATGTTCCAGCTCTTCACTTTTGATTTCACGGTCGATACTGGAGAGTGAGGCTCGGGCATATTGTGCTACTTTGCTTTTAACGGCTTCTGTGGTGTCATCGACCTTGATATCGATGGATTCGCTGATTTGCCCTAAAGCCAGATCTTCGGCAAAGCGAATTTTAAATTCCTGATAACCTTTGCAGCCTACAGCGCGACAGAATCTAACGACGGTCGGTTCGCTGACGCCAACATTTTGTGCGATGGTGGTGATATTCAATGAAGTTGTTTCACCGGCATGATCTAAAATCCAGTTTGCAACTTTCTGTTCGGATTTGCGTAGCTTAAATTCACCATTTTGTAATTTTTCTAAAATTGAATCACTGTGTTTCATTATCATAACCCTTAGTGTTTACTTGTGTTTATTATCTCTATGAATGGCGGTTTTTCAGTTTTGTTGCCGCAAACAAAAGACGAGCATAGTATCTGATCTTTTGATTAAAGACCAGGTCTATTTGCAAAATAATTTCAAAACCAACCAATTATCAACCTAATACATGTATAAATTATGGTCTTGTCATTATCGACTCTGTGAATTGTAGTAACTTACTACAAACTTGCAATAGTGTGACGAGCATTTTTATGATTTTCCTGTTAAACTGCGCTTATGATTGATGTGCATCAAACCCTGAAGATGAGCAGTACAACCCTTTTATTTTATGACCTTGAGACCTCTGGCATCGATAAATGTTTTGATCAGGTGATGCAGTTTGCCGCCATCAGAACGGATCTGGCTTTCAATGAAATTGAGCGACATAATATATTAATTAAATTAAACCCCGATACGATTCCCTCTCCTGATGCGATGATTACGCATCATATCGATATTGCTGCAGCCAATCAGGGCATGAGTGAATATGAGGCTATTCTGTTGATCCATGAAATTATAAACACAGCAGGAACAATCAGCATTGGTTATAATACATTGAATTTTGATGATGAGTTTCTGCGTTTTATGTTTTATAAGAACCTGCTTCCTCCTTACGATCATCAATATAAAAATAACTGTCGGCGTGCTGATTTATATCCCATGGCAGCCTGTTATTATCTTTTTGATGAAACGGTGTTGCGCTGGCCTGTCAATGGGGATGGTAAGGTTTCTCTGAAGCTTGAGGCGATAAACATCGAAAATATCCTGTATGAGGGAGGCAGGGCACATGATGCACTGACGGATGTACTGGTCTGTGTGGCATTGGCGCGTCGTTTTCATCGGCATAATCCAAAGATGTGGCACTATCTGTTGTCGCGCTTTGATAAGCTTGAAGATCAAAAATTGCTATCACAGTGTGATGAGGGGCTTACTGTTGATGATGAGATTTATAAGCAGGCTCTGGCTATCAGTGGCAGCTTTGGATCGACCGATGGTTTCATGATTCCGGTATTAAACCTGGGACAGCATTGGCATTATAAAAATCAATGGTGTTTCTTGCGTCTTGATCAGCCTGATTTAAGTCAGATCCGATCACCCGATGAATTAAGCTCGGTATGGACGATCAGTAAGAAATGGGGCGATTTACCTGTGATGTTGCCGGTAAAACAGCGATTTTTGGAGAAATTTGGTAATAGTCGTCTGGATCAAATTAAGATAAATAAGAGCTGGCTTAGGCAAAATCCGATTCTTTTTGAGCGATTAAAAACGCAGACTCTGGATTATAAGTATCCACTCGTTGAGGGTGTCGATGTCGATGCGGCTTTGTATCTGTCTGGTTTTATGTCGCCCGAAGCCTCTTCACTGGCACGACGCTTTCATCAAGCAGAAGGAGCGGGAAAAGCGGCGGTGATTCCGCGAATGAATGAAGCCATGCGACAGCGTGCGATACGCATGCTTGGTCGGTGGGATATTGAACTTTTATCGACAGTTGATCGCCGATATTTCGACGATTATATTAAGCGGGTACGTAGCTCGTGTGAGAGCGAGCTGCCAATCGATTTTAAAGGTAATCGCAGGCTATCGATTCAAAAAGTCTGTGTGCGAATTGCCGAGTTGAGACAGCAGGGTAATCTGAGCGACAGTCAGAGGTCATTGTTGGATGAGCTTCACGTGTATCTGTCATGTTAATACCTTGCCTCAGGCACCATTTAGTGGCGAGTTGTGTTTACGAGACTTGTTTTTTGGTCAAAATGGGTTTCTGTCAGGGTCTGATTGACCAGAGTCATATCCAGGATCCATTGCAGCTGATATTCGGAGATAGGCGAGTGATTGAGCGCCATGCATTGGCTTAAGACAAATTCAAATTCAGCCGGGGTTATGGCATGATCATCTAGCAGTTGTCTCAATGCTGCCAAAGCGGGTTGGGAAATGGTGTTGCATTCCTCATCACTGTAAATGCGTATGCAGTTTTCGCTGTATTCAAATTGAGTCAGATCGGTTGTGACAAAGGCATCCAGCCAGTTTAAAGCCTGTTCAATGCATTGGCGATCGAGACCAATTCTTCTTAAGGCATCAAAAAGCATATCCGAATCAGTCATCATAGGTTGGTCATAGTCGCTCTCTGAGTCATCGAACAGGTGCATCAGCAATTGTAATAAATTAGGGTTATTCATCATGCAGCCCAAAAGGTTTATTGTATTTATACGCGTCGATAGCCGCCAGGGATGACTTCTATCAGCTCAAGCATTTCAAGATCAAACAGTATGCCAGTAATTTCTGTATATGTTAAGTCTGTGTGATGAATTATTCAGGGCTGTCTTATTAAAATTCAGCGCAATAAATATACAGATTGGATGTTAAAT
>JBMSHD010000111.1:0-6772 GCA_049416425.1 Francisellaceae bacterium
CGATACATGATATGGTGGGTTATGATGGGCGGTAAAAAATGGGGAGTTTTCAGTAAGTATTAAGAATTATCTATTTATCATTAATTTATTTGTGTGTTATATCTAAAAATAATACGAATAGCAAGGGTTTATGAATGAAAGGCTCACTTTTTAAATTGTCGGCGTTGATCTCATTATCCATGGCGTTGGTCGCCTGCGGTGGAGGAAATACCAATAATGCTCAGCATAATAAGGCATCGCCAGATACAAATATAGAGAATCGCACCTTGGTCGTGGCCAATGATTCGGATGTGCCGACATTGGATCCAGGGCTTTCTAATGATTCAACTTCAAACCGGGTGATCTTTGACTTGTTTGAGGGGTTGATAAATCAAAATCAACAGAACGATCCAGTTCCAGGTGTGGCAAAGTCTTGGGATATATCAGATGATGGATTGGTCTATACCTTTCATCTTCGTGATGATGCCAGATGGTCAAATGGTGACCCGGTGACGGCGAATGATTTTGTCTATGCATTAAGACGGAATGCAGATCCACATACGGCAGCACCTCAGAATTTTGTGCTTAAAGTCATTAAAAATGGAGCTCAGGTTATTGCCGGGAAGTTGCCGGTTTCGGACTTGGGTGTAGAGGCGATTGATGCCCATACGCTTAAGATCACGCTAGCTTATCCTTCGGCGTATTTTTTAAATACACTGACCTTGCCGGTGACTTTTCCGCTTTACAAACCCGTCATAGATAAGTGGAAAGGGCAGTGGACTCAGCCTCAGCATATTGTCTCAAATGGCGCCTACTTATTAAAAGAATGGGTGGTCAGCGGTTATATTTTGGAAAATAAAAACCTCTATTACTGGGACCGCCAAGCCGTTAAAATCAAGCAAGTTAAAATTTTGCCGACTGAGACGCTGGCGGCTTATAACCAATATCGTGCAGCTCAGGTTGACGTTGCTTCTCCACCGCCTGGTATACGACTCAAGCAGCTATATCATAATTTCCCCAATCAGGTCTACAATGCGCCGTATATGGCTATTATTTATTATTGGATAAACATGCGCAATCCAGAGTTTAAAGATATTCGAGTCAGAAAGGCTTTATCGATGGTGGTCAATCGCCAGTCTATCGCCAAATATGTTATTGCTATGGGGCAGACGCCGGCTTATGGAATTGTACCGGATATGATCCAGCACGGGGTCTATAAGGATCTCTATAAAGATATTCCTTCCTATGACTGGGTATCCTGGCCAATGGACAGACGCATCACGACCGCCAAAAAACTGCTTGAAGAAGCCGGTTATAATAAGCAGCACCCCTTGGTGTTTACTTTAAGTTATAACACCAGTGAATTTAACAAGCAGATCGCCTTATCGGTGATGGAGATGTGGAAAGCGGCTTTTGGCGATTCTGTGAATGTGAAGCTTGAAAATGAAGAATGGAAAGTTTATTTGAATAGCGTCAGCAATGGGCAGTTTGATATTGCTCGCATGGGCAGCAATGCCAGCATCAACGCCGCCGGTGAGTTTGTGGAGCAATATACCTGTGATTCCGTGAGTAATGCCGGAGGCTCATGTATTCCCGCCATCGGTGAATATTATCTAAAAGGGCTCCATTCTAAGACGCAGAAAGGTTATACTGAAAACATGAAAAAAGCGATGATCATCGCCATGGAGAACTATTTGACCATTCCGATTGATAACGCTCAATATACGGTATTGGTGAAACCGGATATAGGTGGCTACATTCCAGATGACAATTATCTTAATAATGTCTATTCTAAATGGTTCTATTTTAAGGCTTAATCAGGGGTTTTCACGTCTTTGTCACAACATTCTTGTTTTGATCCACTGTGACAGTTGGAAGACTTGCCACAGTGTGAGCACTGAGATTTACAGCATCTGACATAAGCCCAGATCAGAATCAATGCGGACAATAAAGAGACAATATACCCTGCGCCTGAGTGAGGGGGGAAGACGTGAATAAGCTCCAAAAGCCAGCCGATAAAGCCGATCACAAGACCAAGGATGAATACAGACACAATAAAACAGATGATTTGCATCAAAGCCTTGAAATAGCAGCAGCCACCTTGGTTTTTCATTTGTTCACCCTTTCTTTGAGTTTGGAGCCAGCACTGAATTTAACGACATTGGCGGCTTTGATTTTCATGGGGGCACCTGTTTTAGGGTTGCGTCCTTGACGTGCAGCACGTTTGACAACCTGAAAACTTCCAAAGCCAATAAAAGGGACTTTATATCCGGCTTTCAGGGAATCACCAAGCGATTCAAGTACAGCATTTAAAGCTGTTTCGGCGCCTTTTTTTGAGATTCCAGCCTTGACTGCTACTTTTGCAACAAAATCAGCTTTTGTTAGTTGTTTGCTTGACATGGGTTACTTCCTTCTGGTTATTGTTTCACCGTCTAGTTTGGACAAGGAATCAAAAAATTGCAAATATACAGCCGCATATTTTTGTAATTTTTTTGAAGTTTATTACCTAGATAAGCTTTATAATAAATTTCTTGACCCAAAGCATGAATAAACCGATGATCAGCACGACGATGCCGATGGATAGAAAAACCCATAAGTATTGTAGGTTGCTTTGAGTAAGAGTGTCTGATTTTGGAATAACAGTAAAACTGGCTATATAACCGGTCAGTAGGGCGCCGGCACCGGTCATAAGATTCCAAATGCCCATCAATAATCCTTCATGACCTTCGGGAGACAGTTTTCCGACCATGGCGATACCAATAGGCACGACAAGAAGTTCGCCGGCGACAAACAGGAGAAAGACCAGAAAGAGCCATAAGATTGAGAATTTTATATTAAGAAAGTTAAATAAAATTAGACTCAGAAGCAAATAACCGCAGGCGGCAAAGATAAGCCCCCAAGTGAATTTTGTTGGCAGCGATGGGTTTTTGCGATATTTGTCTAATTTAACCCACAGCCAGCTGTAGAATAAACCAATAACGATGCAATATGCCGGATCTAATGAAGTGATTATTTCACCTGGGAAGGTAATGCCTGCAATTTCACGGTTTAAGTTGTTTTCGGCAAATACGGGCAATAGACCAAACTCAGAATTAAAAATAATCAGATAAGCCATGGCAACGATACAAAGGAATAGAAAGGCCTTAAGGCGACCGCTTTGACGAGAATCGTTTTTTTTGTGCTTCATGCTAAGGTGCCAGATGTAGACGAAGCTGACCAGAACCATGCTCCAAAGAATGATATCATTGATAATAACAAAATTAAGCAAAATATAGCATACCGGTGTCAGTATAATGGCCCAGATTAGCAGCCAGGTGATGCCGTAGGCGGATGAGCGTTGAAATCGTCGTTCGCCGGTTATCACTTCTTCATGCGTCTTGATTTTGCCGCGGAGAAAGAAAAACACAAAAAAGGCGATAAGGCTTGGAGTGCCATAGAGTAAAAAAGTCAAGTGCCAGCCAATAGCCTCACCAACGAAGCCACTGGTGAGATTGGCAAGTAGAAATCCTATGTTAAATAACATGTAAAAAATAGTGCTTCCTGAGTCACGTCTCGAATCGGAACGCTCATAAAGCATGGTGATTAATGACCAGATTGCCGGCGTGCAGTAAAGATTACCGACCAAAAAAACAGCAAGCCCTAGAAATATAGATTGCTCGGAGGGGATGGCAAAAATGGCAAGACCAATAAAGCTTAGCCCAAGCCCAATGGTCGCCGTATTTCTAAAGCCAAACTTATCACACAGAAGTCCGCCGATCAAAGGCAGAGTGAAAGCAAGTGAATTAAATGCCGCGTAGACTTGGAAAGAATGATCATTCCCAAGTTGGGTGTGATGATTGAAATAGAGTAAAAGATTGGCCATGCATACACCCAAAGCAAGGGTGAAACAGGCATAGACGCCTGAGAGTATCCACAATGATGGCGGGTGGGTTTGTGCCTTGGAGGTGGCTGGGCTGTATTCTAACATGGTCATAACTCACGGTTGGAATATGTTGATGACCTGAAGTATAGTTATCAATATAATGGGATGCCATATTAATTAAGCTGATTGGCAAGCGTTGCAATGCGTCTGCCTAGAGCTTTTGCCAGTACGATTTCATCATCAGACAGAGCAAGATCAGAGTTTAAACCATTAAAGTGAGACATGCCATAAGGCGTGCCTCCGGTTTTTGTCTGTTGCAGAGCTGTTTCACTGTAAGGAAGGCCAGCGATTAAGGCGCCATGATGAAGAAAGGGAAACATCATCGATACCAGTGTTGTTTCTTGGCCACCATGCATGCTGGAGGTTGAGGTGAAAAATGCCGCCGGTTTGTTGATCAGAGTGCCTGAGAACCAAAGATCACTGGTGGTATCGATAAAATATTTCAGTGGTGCGGCCATGTTGCCAAAACGGGTTGGACTGCCGACAATAATCCCGTCACAGTTTTTCAAATCTTCTTTCGTGACATATACCGCTCCGTTGTCTGGAATGGCTTTTGTGACTTTTTCACAGGTCGTTGATACTTCCGGCACGGTTCTTAGTGTCGCTTCACACCCTCCCGATTCAACACCTTGAGCAATTTTCTCGGCGATTGCACGAGTCGAGCCGGTTTTACTATAATAGAGTATTAATATGTTTTTCATAAAAGGCATTCATGGCAATGGTTGATTTTAAACACTATGTTAAACGGTTTTATGTCTATTGGGTATGGGTGTTTAGAGAATATTTTTACCGAAATTGCTTGATTCAGGCGACTTCTTTAACCTTAACCAGCCTGTTTGCTCTGGTTCCTCTGTTGATGGTATTTCTGTCTATTTTCAGTCTTCTGCCGGCTTTTAAACAGTTGCAGGATAATTTTCAGAATATCATTCTTGAGAATATGTTGCCGTCTTCAGGACAGTCTGTGTTGATGTATCTTCAGCATCTGACGTTAAACAGAGTCGGACTGCCGGTAACGGCTGTGATCGTATTATTTATTATCAGTATTTTAATGATTCGATCGGTTGAACGCGTATTAAATTCGATCTGGCATATTCGGCGTCAGCGCCCGGCAGTTACCGCGTTTTTACTGTATTGGGCGGTTTTGACGCTGGGCCCCCTATTATTTGGCAGTGGTATCGCCATTAGTTCATACCTTTTGTCAAGGCAGTGGCTGGGGATGATCGTATTTGGTTACGAAAAGTTGTTTATCAGTGCATTGCCAGTAGTCTTTAATTTTCTGGTTTTGCTTTTTATTTATAAAGTAGTTCCTTACACACGAGTCAAGTTTTTGCATGCCGCCGCCGGTGCGCTTTTCGCTGCCGTATTGATTGAAATCGCAAAAAAACTCTTCGGCTGGTATGTATTGAAATTGCCCACCTATGAGTTGGTGTATGGTGCCTTATCGATCATCCCTGTTTTTATTCTGTGGGTATTACTGTCATGGCAGATTTTCTTGCTGGCGGCGGTGGT
This sequence comes from Francisellaceae bacterium, assembly GCA_049416425.1. Taxonomy (GTDB): domain Bacteria; phylum Pseudomonadota; class Gammaproteobacteria; order Francisellales; family Francisellaceae; genus JBMSHD01. The sequence goes on from JBMSHD010000111.1 coordinate 5,411, forward strand.
GAGTTTTGGGCTTAGTGTCTCGCATACTGAAAAACAAAAAACGATGACAGATGAACTGGATGTTTTGTTGTCTATTTTAGGTGTTTTGTATCAGGCGCAGCAGCAGAAAATATCAATGACAACCGGTCAGATCGCTTCAAGTGTCCCAGGTATTGGGCGTGATCGTTTGCAGCAATTATTAAAACAACTGGTCCTAAAGCGATATATTAATGTCACCCAAGCTTCACAATACAGCTTAAATTGTGATCTTGCTCATGAAACCATACTGAATTTTTATCAAAGTTTTATGTTTTATTTAAATGTTAATGCTAAAGATGATGATACCGAGGCTATGTTGAAATTGAGGCGCAATATAGCTCATCAGTTAGAGACACCGCTTAGTCGCATTATAAAGATTTAAAGTCAAAGAAATTCTGGTCAAGAAGCTGGGAGGGAGCAACGTTCTGCAATGCGCTTAAGATAACGTTTTTGCGTTCAGGGTGGCTTTGATGCCATTCGCTTAACATGGTTTTTATCTTCTTACGCTGTAGATTTTCCTGAGAACCACAGAGATTGCATGGAATGATGGGAAAATCTTTAAGTTTTGCATATTGTGTGGTTTCTGCTTCACTAACGTAAGCCAGAGGGCGAATGACGATGTTTCGACCATCATCGCTTTTCAGCTTTGCTGGCATGGCTTTTAATTGCCCGCTGTAGAAGAGATTGAGAAAGAAAGTCTCAATAATGTCATCCTGATGATGTCCAAGGGCGATTTTGGTGACATTGTTTTCGTAAGCGAAATCATAGAGTATGCCTCGACGCATGCGTGAGCAGAGACCACAGGTCGTTTTACCTTCTGGAATGACGCGTTTGACAACGCTATAGGTGTCGCGTTCTATAATATGATAGTCAACCTCTTTTTGGGTGAGATAATGAGGAAGAATGTCTTCAGGGAACCCCGGTTGTTTTTGATCTAGATTAACAGCAATAATTGAAAAATTAATGGGAGCTTTTTGCTGAAGAATTAAAAGCAGTTCCAGCATGCAGTACGAATCTTTGCCACCCGATAGACAAACCATGATTTTATCGTCTTTCTCAATCATATTGAAATCTTCGATGGCTCGCCCAACTTTTTTAAGCATCTTTTTTTCCAATGTTTTGAGATCTATGGAGGCTGGTGTCATGGCTATATCAGGATGGAGGGATAATGTCATCGGTTTTAACTGTTGTTAATATTTTGAGCAAAATTATACCGAAGCGTTTTAAGTAATGCAAAATGTTATTGAGATTAATGTATGTGGCAGATGCAATGAAAAAGCCTGTTTTTCAACCAAAACCAAAAACTTTCAAAAAAACCCAAAAAAGGGGTTGCAAAGGGCTATG
>JBMSHD010000112.1:0-6717 GCA_049416425.1 Francisellaceae bacterium
CAAAACGCTCGAGAAAGTAATAAATGCTAAATTTTAATAAGACAGCCCTGGGAAAACAATGACTGATTTCATATATTATTTCTCACAGATGCAAACTTTAATACGACAAAAGGGTGTTATGCTCTCTAACAAGGAAAACAAGGCATGATCATTGACAACAATGAGGCCTTAAACAAACTGGTTTCACAATTAAACACCCAGGATGCTATCGCTGTCGACACCGAATTTTACTGGCGTTATAGCTATTACCCGATTCTATGCCTCATTCAGATTGCCACGGAAAATGATAGCTGGCTTATCGATGCCACCGTCAAAGAACTTGAGCTCTCCAAATTAAACGTCATCTTCGCCAACCCAGATATCTGCAAGATTCTTCATGCCGCCGATAATGATATTCGCATTCTCAATCACTATCTTGGCAGCCAATTTTCACAGGTTTTTGACACTCAGATCGCCATGGATTTTCTGGGATCCAAACATCAGATCTCATTGAAAAACCTGCTGGCTTTATTTGATATTCATGATCTTGATAAACAGGAAAAGATGTCGGATTGGCGAAGACGTCCCTTGACGGATAACCAGATTGCTTATGCTCGAGCCGATGTCGTTCATCTGCATAAGCTCAAGAGCATTCTTTCTCAGAAATTAAAACAAGCCAATAACTATGATCATTTTCAAAATGAGATGACAGAACGTTTTATCAACATGGGTTATCTTCAAGCTGAGATGGGATTTACTCGCCTCAATGTTCATCGTTATGTTGAAGGAAAAACGCGCGCCAATCTCATCGCCCTCGCCAACTGGCGTGAATCACAGGCACAAAAACGCAACATGATCTATCGCCATATCCTCACCGATCAGGAAATCGTTCGTATCAGCCGCTTAAATCCAGACAGCTTCAGCATACTGAAAAAAAGCAATATTCTGCAACAGAAGAAACTCACTCATTATGGCAAATTCATCGTTTATCTGGTTAATAATCTAAGCATTGAGGACAATATCAAACGCCTGTCTCGAAGCGGCAACAGCCTTATCAACACCATCTATGACACACTCACCCTCATGTGTCAGCAACAGGGCATCACCACCGAACAGGTTTGCTCCAAACAAGAGCTGACACTGTTTCTGCAATCCATCTATCATCTGGATCGCATTCCTGATGTTCGTCTGACTTATGGCTGGCGTTATGATTTATTTGGACAAAAACTCATTGAAATCTATGAAGACAAGCTCAAAGACTTCCAGTATGGTTAAATCAAACAGTGTCAAATACCCATAACTGCTATATACTCATGATCAAGGCCAGCAAATTAAATTATTTCCATGATCAACAAAAGCATCCGATTTTATGCCTTTTTAAGCTTTATTACCGGTGTCGCCTTTATCGTTGTCGCCATCATCACGGCGGGTCTTTTCCCAGAATTACATCTATCGCCTGTGATTACGCTTATTATCGAGATTATCATCGCCATTCCCTGGGTCTGTTTTATTATCTGTCTCTTTATCTCGCTGTTTAAAGCCGATTGATTATCGGCCGATAGAAAAATAGTTAAAGCCCAAAGCCTTCAGTCTCATTGGATCGTAGAGATTGCGTCCATCGAAGACAAGTGGCGATTGCAATAGACGCTTAAGGCGATCAAAATCGGGGCTTTTAAAACTCTGCCATTCGGTGACGACCACCAGAGCATCCGCACCTTTAACCGCCTCATAAGCATCATCGACAAGCTCGCAATCATCACGATCGCCATAAATTTCTTTAAAATTCGCCATAGCCTCCGGATCATAGACCACAACGTGCGCACCGTGATCCCACAGTTTTTCAATCAGGACTCTGGATGGCGCCTCGCGAATATCATCGGTATTGGGTTTAAAAGCAAGCCCCCAGACAGCGATTCGCTTGCCCTTAAGATTGCCGGCGAAATAATGCCGGATTTTGTTAAACAGCACCTGTTTCTGTGCATCATTGACTTCATGAACCGCCGTCAACATTTTAGCCTCATAACCAATCTCATGAGCCGTTTGATTAAGCGCTCTGACATCCTTGGGAAAACAGGATCCGCCGTAGCCACAACCGGCATAGATGAAGTGATAGCCAATTCTTCTGTCGGCTCCGATGCCGATTCTGACCTGCTCGATATCGGCACCCACTCTCTCGGCGATCTGGCTCATTTCATTCATAAAACTGATCTTGGTTGCCAGCATGGCATTGGCAACATACTTGGTCATCTCGGCCGAGCGAACATCCATGATCATCAAACGATTCTTATTGGGATCAAAAGGCATATAGAGCTCTCTCATCACCCCGGAAGCACGCTCGGAGTTGACGCCGACCACGATTCGATCCGGATGCATGCAATCTGAAATCGCATCGCCTTCTTTCAGAAATTCGGGATTTGAGACCACATCATAATCGATGCTGGCACCGCGCCTGGCCAGCTCATTGGCTATTTCTTCGCTGACTTTATATTCCGTGCCTACAGGAACGGTTGATTTATTGACGATGACTTTATAGCTCTGCATGTGCTCGGCAATGGTTCTTGCCACTTGAAGCACATATTTTAAATCGGCCGATCCATCTTCTTCGGGTGGTGTGCCAACGGCGATAAAAATAATATCGGCAGCCTCAATGGCCGCCTTAGCTTCGATACCAAAGCCGAGCCTTCCCTGCTCAATATTTCGCGTGATCAAGCTATCAAGCCCAGGCTCATAAATCGGTGAGATACCGTTGTTCAAATTATCCACTTTGTTTTTGTCGATATCGATGCAGTGAACATGGTTGCCCATCTCGGCAAAACAGGTGCCGGTAACAAGTCCAACATAACCGGTACCAAAGATTGCAATTTTCATTCTTTATGCCTTATTTTTAATAACCTCTGCGTTTTCAGCGTTGAAATACTGAAAAAATTCACCCCGAGGTGACAACACAAACACGTCTTCTTTTTTATTGCTAAAGCTCTGCTCATACGCCTGCATGCTGCGCCAAAAGCCATAAAACCGTGGAGACTTTGAGTAGGATTCGGCGTAGATTTTTGCTGCTTTTGCATCGGCACCGGCTCGCATTTCTTTGGCATCACGATCGGCTTTTGCCAGCGTGATGGTCACGGTGGCATCAGCATTGGCACGTATGGACTCAGCCAGCTGAGAACCTTCAGCGCGAATAGACGAGGCTACTTTTTGTCGATCCGAGCGCATACGCTGATAGATGGACTCGGTTACCGTCTCGGGAAGGTCAATCTGTTTAATGCGAACATCGATCACGGAGACGCCCAGCGTCTTGGCCTGTCTGGCAACATTAGAGGACAGCGTCTGCATCAGCTCATCACGCTCATTATTGATAAGATCCTGAATGCTGTTTTTCCCAACCTCGGCTCTCAATGACGACTCCAGAAATTGTTTCAACAGCATATTCGCCTGCCCCACATTGCCGCTGGTGCTTTTGTAAAACCTGTCGATATCACTGATTCGCCATTCCAGATAAGCATCGATCATGACATCTTTCTGCTCATTAGTAACCACACGAGAAGAGTCAACCGTCAACGTTTTCAAGCGCATATCATAATCTTTAACGCTTTCGATAAAGGGAATTTTAAAATGCAGTCCAGGCTGATAGACTCTCACCGAACCATCGGTATTTTTATTCAGCTCGCCCAGGCGCAGCACAACCGCTTCCTGTCCTTGATTGACCTGAAACGTGGACGCATAGGCGATGATAATACAGACGATGATAGCGATAATAGCCGCCATTGCTTTATTGCTCATACAGCCGCTCCTTTCGCATTATTGACCACAGGCCAACTGCCATTGCCAATAAACATATTTTTAGCCCCATCCCCATCGATGACATAGAGCCTGTTCTTGCTAAAGATATCCGACATCGTTTGATAATAAAGCTCTTTCTCGACAATCGCCGGATCGGTTTTATAAACGCTCAACAGTTGATTGAAGCGGGCAACATTACCCTCGGCTTCAAGTACCACTTTCTGCTGGTAAGCTCGAGCCTGATCAACGATACGCTGTCCACGGCCTTTGGCCTCTGGAACCACCTTGTTGGCATAGCTTTGCGCCTCGTTTTGTACGCGCTCCCTGTCTTCTCTGGCCTTGATCACATCATCAAAGGCACTTTTGACCTCGGCAGGCGCCTGGGCGGGCTGCATGATGACCTCGCTGATGGCGATACCGGTTTTATATTTATCCAACAGTTTTTTCAGCTCTTTCTCGACCTCTTGAGTAATCTGAGCGCGAGACACCGTCAAGATCTTCTCCAGCTTATTCTCACCAACGACCTGACGCACGGAACTCTCAAGCGCCTGTTGCAAAATAAGCTCCGGATCATTGGTGGCAAACAGATAGTTTTTAAGATCGCCGATACGGTACTGAACCGAAAACGAGACATGAACAATATTCTCTTCTGAGGTCAACATTTCTTTGTCCAGCGTCACACTTTTTAAAACCTGAACATTTCGTTTTTCAACCTGCTCAACCCCAATTGGATGCCAGTGCAGACCCGGATTCTCGATATTAACAAACTTACCAAAACGCAAAACAGCCGCCTGTTCGGCCGGTTGTATGATGTAAAAACCCATAAGCCCCCACAGGACAACCGCCAACACGATAATGCCGGCGATGATTTTTTTTACTGGAAGCGGTTTCTGCGATTGAGCACTACGTGAATAAATGCTGCGTTTCTGATCGCCTGTATCATCGCGCTTCTTGCTAAAAAAACGTTTAATCGCCTCTTCAAGGTCGGGCGGACCCTCATTCTTATTTTGGCTGCATGTCAGTATTTTACTCGACATATCCTGAAATACCTCACTATCTATTCGTGCTCTAATCTTGACTAAAAAATGCCATTAACTCAAGTCTATTTTGACGCGATAAGTCATTGAGATCATTTTCAGCGATATTAAGGCTCAACAAATAGCCTCCATCATCGGCGATCTGTTCTCTATCGACAACACCAAGCGCATAGAGCTCGGCTCGAATCGCCGCATATTGTGGAGGAAGATTCAACACCCCTTTCAGCCAGCTGTGATTAAAAAATTGAGCCAGCGCCTCATACATGAGACGAATCCCTGCGCCTTTTAACGCCGATAGATAGACATCGGCAGGACGATCTTGATGATAGACGACATGCGCATCAATTGCATCAAGCCGATCAATCTTGTTATAGACGGCAATAACAGGCTTATCACCGGCACCAATCTCGATGAGCACTTTATTGACCTGTTCGATATAGGCATGATACTGCTCATCGGCATAATCGATCACATGGATCAACACATCCGCCTGTATGGCTTCTTCAAGCGTTGCATGAAACGCTTGCACCAGATCATGTGGAAGATTGCGAATAAAACCAACCGTATCGGAAAAAATGACTTCACCAACCCGTGGAATAGTCACTCGTCTCAATGTAGGATCAAGGGTTGCAAACAGCTGGTCTTTTGCCAGCACATCGGCACGGCTGATATGATTAAACAGAGTCGATTTACCGGCATTGGTATAGCCGACAAAGGCCACGGTTGGAATGTTGCGCTTCTGGCGAGACAAACGTGAAAGCTGACGCTGTTTTTTGACACGATCGAGTTTTTTTTCAATCTGGGCAATGCGAGTTCTTAGCATGCGTCGATCAAGCTCAAGCTGAGTCTCACCCGGTCCGCCTCTGACGCCGATGCCTCCTTTCTGGCGCTCTAAGTGACTCCAGCCTTTAACCAGGCGCGTGGCTGCATAATTAAGCTGTGCCAGCTCAACCTGCAGCTTTCCTTCATGTGTTTTTGCCCGAGCCGAAAAAATCTCAAGGATCAGACGCGTCCGATCGATCACTTTAAGCTCAAGCGTCTTTTCAAGATTTCGCTCCTGTGATGGGCTGATTGGATGATTAAAGACAACCAGATCGATCTCATTATCGGCAATCGTCGTCTTGATTTCATCAAGCTTGCCACTGCCGCAGAAAAATTTGGCATCGGGTATATTCCTCTTGCCTTCAATAACGGTAACAGCTTGCCAATCGACAGCGGCAATAAGACCATAAAGCTCATCGAGCTCTGCGTTTAATTCCTGAGCTTTGGAGAAGTGAAGATTGACGAGCAGACAGCGCTCGCCCAGCTCATATTGTTGAAATATTTCCAAGGAAAAACCTTACAAAAGTCAGTAGGCTATAAAGAGAAAGCAGCAGATGCTGCTAGCGGGATATTTCTTGCTCCCAACACGAATCGCTTAACTATGACGGCTGACCTGAGTCTCATCTTCCTCTGGCAGACCCAGCTCTTCATCGGCATGCTCGATATTATCAAGCGCTTCTTCCGCATAGGTTTCAGAGTCATCCTGTTGCGCATTATGGTGCGGGTTGTAATTGCTATAGACCAGTCTGACGGCTTTAGCAGGCACCACGGTTGAGATGGCATGCTTATAGACCATCTGATTAACACTGTTTCTCAACACGATGGAAAACTGATCAAACGCCTCGATAATACCCTGCAATTTAATGCCATTGACAAGATAAATAGACACGGAAATTTTTTCTCTTCTTAATGCGTTTAAGAATGGATCTTGTAAGGATGATATTCTGGACATATTCGTTCCTCTTTGTTTTAGTTATAATTTTTAGTTTGCCACGGCATTTTAACATTATTTATTTCAATAGCAAACTCAAATTCACATCTAAGACAGGGCTGTCTTATTAAAATTCAGCGCAATAAATATACAGATTGGATGTTAAAT
>JBMSHD010000113.1:0-6706 GCA_049416425.1 Francisellaceae bacterium
AAAAGAGTATTTTGATGAACATTTAATCAATAATTTACCAACTTGGGTATCGAATTGGCAATTAATTTTTGAATGACAGGACTAACAGGAGCATTTGAACAAAAACTTACGGTTTCATTCCGAGAACCTGTCTGCCATACTCCCGAAGCTCCCCATCAGGACTGACATAACGATAAAGCGTTTGCCTGGATATTTTAAGTTCTCTGCATAACTCACTGACATTTGTATCTCTACTTTTCATGGCGGATTCTGCCAGACGTACCTGGGCTTTGGTAAGTTGAAATTTACGTCCACCTTTTTTACCTCTTGCTCGAGCAGACTGCAAACCTGCTATTGTTCTTTCACGTATAAGTTCACGCTCATATTCAGCAAGTGTTGAGAAAATACCAAACAACATCATGCCTGTAGAGGTTGTCGTATCAATGTTAGCGCCTTGTCCTTGCAGAACACGTAATCCTATTCCTCTTTTATTTAGCCGATCAACCATGCTAACAAGATGTTTAAGACTCCTACCAAGGCGGTCAAGCTTCCACACGACTAGCGTATCGCCCTCTCTCAGAGCTTTGAGGCAGCTTTCAAGTTCAGGTCTATCCGTAAGTTTTCCTGATAATTTTTCTTGATAAATCTGAGCTTCTTTAACACCTGATTGAATTAGGGCATCGACCTGCAAATCCAAAGACTGACTTCCATCAGCCTTTGAAATACGAGCATATCCAATCAACATGAGATACCCTTGCTTTCACTACCAATTAAATTAGTAATGAGCTTAACCATTAAATCTTTCTGATCAGGATTACTTTCAGCCGTCAGCAATGCCAAAGCCACCATGCCATTTTCGTTTAAACCAAAATCAATACCTTGCAGGCTTAAGTATGCGATAAAGATTAGACAGGCAATGCGCTTGTTCCCATCAGTAAAGGGGTGGTCTTTGATAATAAAGTAAAGTAAGTTTGCAGCCTTCTCTTCAATGCTGGTGTAGAGTAATTCGCCGCCAAACGTTTGCTCTATATTCCCTAGAATTCCAGCCAGTCCATGATTGCGATCATTGCCAAACAGCGAGCTTGCCTCTCCTTTCTCGATTAAATTTTCCTTGAGCATTGAGATTGCAGTGGAAGCCTGTTCATAAGTTAACTCATTATGCGGTTGGTGCTCTGATTGTGCTAACATTAATTGATCTTCATCATAAGCAAGCAATACTCTCCACGACTTGGCATATTCCGTCACAATTCGAAGCGCATCTTTTCCTATGTCAGTGACAAGATCATAATTCAATAAGGTCTGTTGAATGAGAGAAAGTGATTGCTCAAGATCTTTAAAGCCATTTTCGGCCAGGCGCTTTTGGTTCAATGTATAGCCTTTAATGACGTGGTCACGCAAGACTTTGGTGGCCCATATTCTAAATTGAGTGCCTTCTTTTGATTTAACTCGATAACCAACGGAGATGATGACATCAAGGTTATATTGGGAAGTCGTATACTCTTTGCCATCTTGAGCAGTTATCCGGGATTTCCGGATAACTGAATTTTGATCAAGCTCGCCTTCTTTGAAAATATTCATTATGTGTTCAGAAATAGTCCGAACATTTTTAGAAAACAAAGAAGACATTTGCTGCTGGGTAAGCCAGACAGTCTCATGATCTAATGAGACTTGCAGATCAACATCTCCTTCTTGTGATTGATAGATAACAATATTACTCTGTTTAGTCACTTATTTTCCTTGTTTCTGATTCACAAACGATCGTTTATGTTACAACCTCATAAAACACCTGTTTTTAAGGTAAATTATGTTTCATATATTGTCAAGTATTCTACGTTGCAATAAGATGTACCATTAGTCACCGTCAACTTAATTTCCCAAAGGCTTAAGTATTTTGTATACTAGTCTTAACATTTACTACCGGTATCTTACCTCTATGTTGCTCCCAATCGGCTCAAGCAGAATTTTCAGGCGCTAAGCGCAAATCAAAAATGGGTGACTGACATCACCTATATTCCCACGGCAGAAGGCTGGCTTTATTTGTGTGTTGTCATCGATCTGTTTTCGCGCATGGTGATTGGCTTGTCAATTCATCAATCGATATGAATTTAGGAGGGATGTTTGATCAGGCACAGCAACACTTTTGGAGCACTACCTCAGAGTTTTTATTTTAAAAAAATAGAGTAATTCTGGACTTATCGTTTTTGATCTAACTCTTGTTAATAAGGCGTTGCGTGGTGGTCGCTACTGGATTCGAACCAGTGACCCCTACCATGTCAAGGTAGTACTCTAACCAACTGAGCTAAGCGACCCAACGAGAAATGATTATAAGAGTTCGACAGAATTATTCAAGCCTTTTTTCACGGTTTTTGCGATTTTTCTTGTATTTGCATGTCGTACGATCAAGACTGAATATTATTAAGGCAGCCTATGATTAAGGATCGTGCGCAAAATAACTTCCCATATATCCGCCGTGAAACCTTGTTTCCCGTCATTGCCGCGACTGGCGGCAATCTACGTGGCCAGTGTAACATTGGCAATGCTACTGACGGCTTTTGCCTAAGCACATACGATCTTTGCCACTCTCACGATGATCACATGGATCATCGCCAAGCGATGATGACGACTGTTTTATCTGACCAATTTTTGCACAGATAAGGCGATTTATTTCAGACACGTTCCTAAACGCGGTAACACCAGTGCCATGGCTCGTAGATATAGCCATCGCTATTGCCACGTGGATAGCTCAGATAAAACCGAAATTTTTCGGCATTATCACAAAGCCATCTAAATGCCGCCGTGTTTTCAAATTCCTCATTGAGCACGTCGACCTCCTCTTTCGAGGTCAGATCCAAAGCACATCCGGTGTGATGTTCGCTGAAGCCTGGAAGCGCCACCACTTTTTTGATCTCATCGATGGCATCGCCTTTAGCCAGTTTCTTTTCAATCAACCCGGCTTGATAGTCATAACTACGAAAGGCAGACACCACCTCGATAAAAACAGCTTCTTTCTGTGCCTCGCTGCATAGGGCAAAAAAGGCATCTCTGGCTTTTTTCAATAAATAATAATCTCGCCCAAACACATCTGTGCCGGCAAGCACCAATAAATCGCTATCTGCCTGCTGAAATACTTTATGATGCTCTTTTGGCATGTCCATGCCAAGCCTGTGATAGATTTCGTTTAGTTTATTCATATTAGCCGCCTTCGGATTTGCTGAGTATGCTCAACCTTTTTTTAAAAACAACCTTGCCGTCAGTTTATTCATGGCTTCACCTAAAAGCTCATCAGGATTCTTTTCAAATCCTGGCATCACGGAACTTATGCTCTTGATTTCAACCTGATCCAATAACTGATTGGTAATAAGATCGTAGATTTTCAAGTCCAAAACCACCTTATCTGGCACACCGGTAAACATGGTATAGCTGTCTGTCCAGGATTTCAAATGCGGCAGGATAAAATACTGATATCCCTCACTTCGTGCCTGCATGTAAGCGCTTCTGGCATGCTGATAGCTTTTTGCCGGCATCATTTTAGAAAAATAAGGTGACAATGAAGTCGTTATGACATTCAGCACCTCCGCCCCACTACCTTCATAATAATGGTAATCATCGGCGCCATCATTTGGGTAGGCGATATACACCGAGCTATCAGGCGCGATTTTTATCGCCTGCCCGCCCACAAAATGGATATTTTCATCCTGTTTTGCCACCGTATCGGCCATCGTATTGTTGATATTTTCGGGCTGTGTGGCGCAACCACTAAGCATTAATACAACCAGAAGCATCATCCAATTTTTATGACTCATCAACAAAGATCAAGATAGAATAACAGTGAAAAAAGTATACCGAAAAACACCATCAACACCAAGCTTTACGGCAGAAATATCTGATCAAAACCCAGGCCATAAAAGAGAAGTTAACAGCCAAAAACGCCAAATGATCAGCGTCTGAAAAACAGCTTGATTATCGGCTCAACGGCGATGGATAAAAGAATAAGAAAACAGGCCACCATCATGTTCCATGTCAATCTGTCATTTAAAAAAACCACTCCCAACAAACTGCCGAACAAAGGCACCAGATAGTTTGAAAATGAACTAAAGGCCGCACCGGCTGATTTAATCAATGTCACGTAAAGCACATAGACCACACCGGAGCAAAACACCCCCAACAAAATAGTATTCACAAAAGGCCAAAGCTGATAATGAAAATGAAGCAAATTCCCCTGAAATAGATTGATCAAAGCCAAAAGCAGTGTGCCGATACAAAATGCATCTCGAGACAAGGTAAAGGAATTCTCTTTGGGCATGCTTTTTATGATAATCAAAGCCTGCGCAAAAGAGCAGGCACCTATGAGTACCGCAAATTTGCCCCAGAAACCATCACCTAAACCATCCTCTATCAAATCGGGAAACACCAGCATTAAAAGGCCTGTAAAACCAATGATCACCCCCAGAAATTTCGCCATGCTGCTCTTTTCAACTTTTGTGATCAAAACCATAACCAGAGCGAAAAAAGGAATCGTTCCCATTAAAATGGCCGCCATGGAAACGGAGATATATTGCTGTCCCCACATCACCAGCGTAAATGGAATCACCACCTCCAAGATGGCGATGAAGACCACTTTCAACCATTCATAAAACGTACGTTTATATCGTTTTCGGCGTACAAAAAAGCAGAATATGATCAAAAAAAGACTGGCATAAAAGGTTCGAAGCAAAGCCAGTTGTTCTGGTGAATAAACATGAAGCCCCGAGTTGATAAAAACAAACTGAGATCCCCAGATAATACCGATTGCAAGCAACAAAATATAATTCATAAATTAACCGGACTACAGATACTCAACGTTCATGATTTCATAGTCGATCATACCGCCGGGGGTTTTTACGGATACCTCATCGCCTTCTTCCTTACCAACCAGTGCTCTGGATATCGGCGAGCTTACCGAAATTCGATTCAGCTTCACATCCGCCTCATCATCACCAACGATCTGGTAGACCGTCTCTTGTTCATTATCGAGATTGAAAAGCGTTACCGTGGCGCCAAAGATAACCTTGCCGTTATTGGTCAAGCGCGTCACATCGATAATCTGAGCATTGGCAAGCTTGTGCTCTATCTCCTTGATACGCCCTTCGATAAAGGCCTGCTGTTCTCTGGCGGCATGATATTCGGCATTTTCTTTCAAATCACCATGCTCCCGGGCTTCAGCAATGGCAGCAATCACTTTTGGTCTTTTCACGCTCTTTAAGTCTTTCAACTCTTCTTTTAGTCTCGCCTCTCCGCGGACAGTCATTGGAATTCGCTGTGTCATTCATTAAACCTCAATTTTAACTGACGATCGAAACCGTGAATTATACCAAATTTATGTGATAAACCGCCATGCCTTTGTCGTTGTTTTTCACTCCTGACTCAATCACAACTCATATCGTTACCGCTGCCATTTTCAGGAATCGAATTATTATTCTCATCCTCTGCCAGCTGAGTTCTGCCTAGGCTGTTGATGATGAGACCGGCAACCGGTGTATCCACAGCAGACAGGTTGCTGCAATAGATAAAACTGCCACTCGAGGTGACAAAGCCATCGGCCTGAATTTTAACATAGTTGGTGTTGGGAAAAGCGTGCCAATACATATGATCGCTGCCCTGTGGCGAAGAAAGCACCAATAGCATCTCATCGGTATTGACATCATAATCGCTTGAGCCATCTTTACTGCTAAAAACGATAATCTCATGATCCTGCCAATCGTCATTGCTGATATCGGCACAGGATTGGCGAGTTGCCGACGGACAGATAATAACAGCCGAACCCTGACTCATGGCGTGCACACGAGCCAGATCAACCGCCGCGCTTAACGTCTTGATATAACTTCTGCCCTTATTGTCAGCATAGCTATTATGACTCATCAGTGACACCATGGTGACAAGAATAGCCAGCAACAACAGCACGACCAGAAGCTCAATCAATGAAAAAGCCGTCAGCATTTTTTTTGACTTTTTTTCGCCATAAGGCTTGCAATTCATCCTCGATCCCATATAATATCACTCGTCCGGGTCGTTAGCTCAGCCGGTAGAGCAGCTGGCTTTTAACCAGTTGGTCGCAGGTTCGAATCCTGCACGACCCACCACTCAACATTTCTTTCATTCCAAATTATTCCACACCACAGATTTATTGATTTTAGTGGTATTATATAGGATGTGTCTGAAATAAATTCCTTTTTCCTTGCAAAGCATGACCAGGTGCCATAATCGTCATCATCGCTTGGCGATGATCCATGTGATCATCCTAAGCACGGCAAAGATCGTATGTGCTTAGGCAAATGCCGTCAAATACCTCACCCCTTATAAAAAAGTGACTACAACGTCTGCCTTCTATTTTCTGTCCTCAAAAGCAAAGGATCAACGATTTCTAAGGAAAAAACCAACCAGACCTGATAAAGCATAAACCATGAAGATGATGAACAGACTCTTCGATGGATCAAGGAAGATAATGGCGATCAATAACACCACGATCAATGACGGGGTTAAGAAACCACGCGCTTTCACATCCAGATCTTTAAAGCTTCTGAATTTAATGCTGCTGACCATCATAATCGCAACATACAGCGTGATTATCGTTGAGAAAAATGTCATCCAGCCTGATGCATTTTCAAAACCATAATTGGTTCCCAACCAGACAAAACCAGCAATGGTTGCCGCCGCCGACGGACAGGGCAGACCGGTAAAATAACGTTTG
>JBMSHD010000114.1:0-6689 GCA_049416425.1 Francisellaceae bacterium
GACTACCCGGGTCTACTCGACCTCGCGTTCCGCTCTCCATGTCTCGCAGCGATGGTGACAAAATTACTGGCGGCATTGAAATCGGCGATCCAGGATTGACGCGCCACATCGAACTTATGCTGATTGACCGTCTGCAAGAACACCTTCCATTCTTCATTTTCGGTTTTTGCCTCAATCATATCACCAAAGGCATCTTTCCACATCTGGATAATCGCCTGAGCCACCAGCAGATGTCCCTGATCGGTATTGTACAAAATGGTGATCTTAAGCGGATGCTGCGCCGAAAAACCAGCCTCCTGCATCAGTTTTTTTGCCTCCTGCTGTCGTTGATCCAAAGGTTGATCTACCCAGTCATAGGATGGCAGCTGCTTATATAAATCTTTATACATACCGCTTTGAATGCCATCAGGCACAATACCATATAACGGTGTCTGCCCCATTCTTAAGATATGATCGACGATAGCCTTGCGATCAATTGTCATCGTCAGCGCCTTTCTCACCGATACCTTATCAAGTCCTGGCAATTTAGTATTAAAGGCATAGTAATAGGTACCAAGCATGGTGACATCGACAAACTGACTGCCATATTGCTGACGATATTGCTCTGCACTTCTTCCTGGTGGCAGCCAATAAGTCATATCAATTTGACCGGCATTGTATTGATTCAGTGAATCGGTCATATTGCTGATCGGCAGATAGATGACTCGTGGAATCTTGACATTGGCATGATCCCAATAGTTGGGATTTTTAACCGCCAACAGATGACCATTGGGAATCCACTCTTTTATTGCATAGGCGCCATTGGAGACCATGTGTCCGGGCTGCGCCCAGGCTTTACCCCATTTCTTTATTGCAGGTGGATAGACTGGAAAGGCAATGGTATTGGTCAAAACCGATGGAAAATAGGCCAAAGGATGCGCCAGAGTAATCTGCAAGGTATGCGCATCAACGGCCTTAATGCCAAGTTTATCAGGATTTAACCTTCCATCTAAAATGGCTCTGGCATTTTCAATCATATCAAGATTGCCGGCATTGGGCGCCCCAGTTGTTGGATCGAGTGTACGTTTAATGGCAAAGACAAAATCATCAGCGATCACCGGCTGACCATTAGACCATCTGGCATTCTCTCGCAAATGAAAGGTATAGACTTTCCCATCCTTTGAGATATCCCAGGATTTAGCGACACCGGGAACCGGCTCGTTATCCTGATTTTCACTGACCAGCCCCTCAAACAGATCATCGACAACACGAGAGGAGGTCTGATCATTGACTAAAGCTGGATCTAGCGTTGGTACCGAACCACCGACACCAAGGGTAATCGTGTCTTTATTCGGTGGCGCTAATGCTTTATCTTGACTCGATGAATCAGAGGATTTTTGTGCCTGATTACCACAGGCAGCCAGCAATGCCATAAGTGCTGTTGCGGTTGTCAATGCCAAGGTTTTTTTTAATTTTCCTATCTTCATAATCGCTCCAAAAATCTATACCTTAATACAGGCAACTTTGCGCCCATGATGGTCTTGAAGTACCGGTTTTATTTGGGCACACGCATCGTCGGCTAATGGGCAGCGCGTCCTAAAGACACAACCGGATGGCGGGTTAACCGGAGAAGGCAGATCACCCTCTATAATCTGAATCTTTTTATGGCGCTCCAGCTCAGGGTCAGGAAGTGGAACGGCGGATAATAAAGCCTTGGTATAGGGATGCATCGGATGATCACAGAGTGATTTAGCCTCACCAACTTCCATGATGTTGCCCAGATACATCACCATCACCCGATCGGAGATATGTTTAATCACGCTGACATTATGAGCAATAAATAAAATGGTTAATTTAAGCTCTTGTTGCAGCTCTTTCAACAGATTGACCACCTGAGCCTGAATCGAAACATCCAAAGCTGATACCGGCTCATCACAGACTAAGATCGAAGGCTTTAAAATCAGAGCTCTGGCGATACCGACGCGCTGACATTGACCACCGGAGAACTGATGAGGATAGCGATTGATATGCATAGGTGACAATCCAACCAAGCGCATCATCTCCTCAACGCGCTTTCTTCTCTCCTGCTTTGACAGCTTTGGCTCATGAACACGCAAAGGTTCGGCAATAATATTACCGATAGTAATACGAGGATTCAGCGAGGCAAAAGGATCTTGAAATACCATCTGAATCTCTTTTCTCACCGGCTGCCACTGTTTTCTGTGTTTCAATGCCGCCAGATCCTGTCCTGCCCACACCACCTTGCCCTCGGTAGATTTCACAAGCCCGACGATGGCTCGGACTAGCGTTGACTTGCCACAGCCAGATTCACCGACAATTCCAAGTGTCTCCCCTTTTTTAACCTCGAAACTGACGCCATCAACGGCTTTGACATATCTAGTATCCTGCCATGGCCAGGCTTTTTTCAGCGGAAAATGAACTTTAAGATCACTGATGTTTAATACCGATTCATTCATGCACTCACCTCCTCAGTATGTTCAACTTTAAAACAGGCCACCTTATGCCCCATATCCTGCGGCAGTGACAGGAACTCAGGCGTCATGACTTTACAGCGTTCCGATGAAATCGGGCATCGCGGTTGGAAAGGACAGCCCACACCAAGATTAGAAAGATCAGGTGGCTCACCCGGAATGGCATGCAGTTTATCGCTCATATTATCCACTCGAGGAGTCGCCAGCATCAAACCCTGAGTATAGGGATGGCGGTTGTGTTTAAAAAGCGTATCGATGCCAGCCTGCTCAACGGGAGAGCCTGCGTACATCACCATCACTCGATCACAGGCATTGGCAACGACGCCGATATCATGCGTGATTAAGATCGTCGCCATCTTAAAATCTTTCTGCAAGTCTTTCAAAAGATCTAAAATCTGAGCCTGGACGGTGACATCGAGCGCGGTCGTCGGCTCATCAGCGATTAATAGTTTAGGCTTACAGATAAGCGCCATGGCAATCATCACTCGCTGGCGCATACCACCAGAGAACTCATGAGGATAGAGCTTGATTCGATTTTTTGCATCCGGAATCTTCACGGCCTCAAGCATTTCCAAGGCATGCTTTTGCGCCTGTTTTTTCGAACAGCCGCGATGAATCATCATCGTCTCACTCAACTGCGACTCCACCGTAAGATAAGGATTGAGAGAGGTCATCGGATCCTGAAAGATCATCGATATGTCATTGCCTCGAATCCGGTTCAATTTTTTGGTTGAGATACCCAAAATTTCCTGGCTATCAAACTTCACCGACCCTGAAATCACGGCGTTGGGTGCCGATAGTCCCATCAGCGACAGCACAGTCTGACTCTTGCCAGAACCCGACTCCCCGACAATACCAAGCGTTTCCCCTTGATTCAACACGAAACTGATATCATTGACGGCATTGACGATACCATCATTGGTTTTAAATTTTACATTTAAGTCTTTTACTTCTAATAAGGCCATAATCAATCCTATCTATGTTCTCTTGGATCTAAGGCATCTCTAAGCCCATTGCCAACAAAATTAAAACACAACAGCGTAGCCGTCAGAAAAACAGATGGAATCACCAAAAGCCACCAGTAATTAAAGGCGATAACCTGTACACCATCGCTAATCATCCCACCCCAATCTGTCATCGGTGGTTGAACGCCCAATCCCAGAAAGCTTAAAAATGCTGCCGCCATAATCACACCCGGCACGGTCAAGGTGATATAAACGGCGATGATACCGATTAAATTTCTGACAATATGGCGGGTGATAATCGTGCGCTCTTTGACACCGCAGACATGCGCCGCTTCAATAAATTCCTTATTCTTGATACCCAGAGTCTGACCGCGAACAACACGCGCCATATCCAGCCAGGATACAGCACCAATGGCGATAAATACCAGCACAAAATTACGCCCAAAAAGCGTCACCAACAGGATGGCAAAAAATAGAAACGGCAAGCCATAGAGAATATCGACAATACGCATAAGCGCACTGTCCATCCTGCCGCCAAAAAAACCGGCGGCAGCGCCAACTAAGGTACCGATCATCACACTGACGATGGTTGCCACCAGACCGATTGCCAAGGAAACCTGACCGCCGACCATCACGCGAGTAAAGACATCTCGCCCCAGGCTATCGGTACCAAACCAATGAGCACTGCTGGGCGCCTGATAAACTTCTAATAGGTTTTGATAGGAATAGGTATAAGGGGAAAACCACGGCAGAATAATCACCGCCGCCACAATAATCGCCAGAATAAACAAGCTGATCATCGCCACTTTATTTCTCTTAAACCGAATCCAGGCATCATAATACAGGCTTCTGCCTTTAAATGCCGACTCGTGAGACGCACTCGCCACCTTTTCCATAAAGTTGGCGTTTTTCTTTTTCTGTTCAATTACAAAACTCTTAGCCATAACGACAACCCCTAGTATCTGATTTTAGGATCTAAAAATGCATAAATGATATCGACGAGCAGATTGAAGATGATCACGAGCATACTGTAGATAATCGTTAATGCCAGAACAAGGTTGTAATCGCGATTCGTCGCCCCTTGAACCATCTGCACACCAATGCCAGGAATGGTAAACACCGTCTCAACCACCACCGTTCCGGTTAAGATTCCGGCTGCTGCTGGACCTAGAAAAGAGACCACCGGCATCAAGGATGGTTTTAAAGCATGCTTCCAGATGATGCGAGGCATGGCCAGACCCTTGGCTTTGGCGGTGCGGATAAATGGTGAGGTCAAAATCTCAATCAGACTGCTTCGGGTGATCTGGGCGATTACGGCGATAAAAGGAATGGCCAGCACACAAACCGGTAAAATCATATCACTCCAGCTGCCCCAGCCGCCTGCCGGCAGAAGTCCCATCCATACGGCAAAAATCAAAACGGCCAAGGGAGCCGTGACCACCACAGGTGTCGAGATGAAAATCATGGTCACAATACCGATGATATGATCAAGCCAATCGGCTTTGGTTTTTCTTGAAAGCGCCGAGATAATGCCGATAAAAACACCGACGATGGTGGCGATTACTAAAGAAATAAGGCCTAGCTGCACGGAGACTAAAAAGCCACCTTTACCACTTTGTGGAAACACCAGCTGATTGATCGACTGCCCCTGATATTTATACGAAAAACCCAAATTGCCATGCAACAGGTCGTTGACATAATATAAAAACTGCTGCCACAGCGGCAGATCGAGCCGGTACTGGTGATGCAGCGCTTTTAACACCTCAGGCGGCAAGGCTCTTTCAGTCGCAAACGGGTCTCCCGGGGTCATATGCACCATTAAAAAGCTGATAAGAACGACACAGAACAAAGTCGGTATCGCCCCTAAAAGCCGCTTGATAATATAGCTATACATAGGCTTTACTCCATAGATACGATAATAAAATAATAAAGCGCGAGCTTATAACAGATTAATTGTTTTTCTCAGGTGCGCGCTTAAAAGAAAACCACTTGTCATAGACATGATCAAGATGGTTAGTTTCCATTTGATAATTCTGGATATAAGGCTTGACCAGATGGATTACCGGCTGGACGAATAAAGGTGTTGAGGGATAGTCATCCTGCATCATTTGAAGCGCTTTGGAATAATAAGGCACCGCCGCCTCAGCGATTTTCTGCTCCTGACCTTCCACGATTAATTGATCGTATTGAGAATTACAATAGCCAGAGTTGTCCTGAGGATTGTTGCACATCCACATCGAGGCAAAATTATCGATGGTATTGAAGTCAGCGACCCAGGCATCACGTGCCACACCATCATAATCATGACTCTGCCTTCTGTAGATGAATACTTTAAATTCAGAGTTTGCCAAAGAAGATTTCACCCCAAGATTCTGCTCCCACATCTGAGCGATGGCTTCCATGACTTTCTTATGCTGCTCATCGGTGTTGTATTCGATACCCACGGTTAATGGATGCTCTTTGGAATAACCGGCCTCCTTGTAAAGCTTTTTGGCCAACTCCAGGCGCTTCTCCATCGGCCAGTCAGACCAGCTGTATTTGATATCCTTATACAAGCCGCCATCGATCGCCGGTGGAAACAGAGTATAAGCGGCAGTACTGCCATCGCGAGTGACGTATTTAACAATTGCCTCGCGATCAATTGCCAGACTCAAGGCCTCACGCAGTTTTTTATTGTCTTTAAACGGCGGCTTGGTCAGGTTGAAATCCAGATACTCCAAGACCAACCAGCTGGTTACTTTCAGCTGATCGCCGTATTTTTTCTCCAGTGCTTTTAAATTGGTTGCCGGCACATACATGGTATAATCAACCTCACCGGATGCATAGGAATTTAGCGCCGAAGTGCGCTTAACGATCGGCAGGAATTTCACATTTTGAATGTGAACGTTTTTAGCATCCCAGTAATAGGGATTTTTAGTCACAAGAACATAGCCATTTGGCACCCATTCCTTCAATTCATAAGCGCCATTTGACACCATACGACCGGCTTGAAAATAGCTCTCTCCATATTTCTCCACGCCCGGTTTATAAACTGGATAGGTGATACTATCAGCCATAATCGATAAGAAATAATACACCGGGTGATCGAGTGTAATCTGAACGGTGTAGTTATCCAAGGCCTTGACACCCAGCTTATCGGCCGGCATCTTATTGGCCATAATAGCATCGGCATTGACGATCGGTGACAGCTTATAGGCCATACTGGGTGCCTCGGGCCTCATAATAGATTTTGTATATCCATATACAAAATCGA
>JBMSHD010000115.1:0-6613 GCA_049416425.1 Francisellaceae bacterium
AGACAATAAAAACAAATTACAGGGTAAAATAATTATATGCAATTCCTATCATATAACTATTTCATTTTTTGTTTAGGATGAAGTCGCCCAAAATTTCCAAACAACATGATAATGACAACGGAGGGGCTTCTGTCGATTAGCTGACATAGCTGACAGCATTGCCTCACGCAACCGGCTGCTATAAACTGATAAAATCACCGATTTCAAAACACCCTAAACATGAACTCAAAAAAAATACGTCAACTGGCCAGCCGCTTGCCAGCATCCGTTTTGAGACTGTTGCTTAACCGCTATCGACCATTAAGAGGCGCCAGCATCAAAGTCAAAAGCATTGCCCCTGATTTTCGCCATATCCGTGTGGAGATGCCTTTGAAATGGCATAACCAGAATTACTTTGGGACTCAATATGGCGGCTCATTGTTTTCCATGGCAGATGCCTTCTATCCTTTAATGCTGAGCAATAATCTCGGCTCACATTACATCATCTGGGATATCGAGAGCACCATCCAATTTTTAAAACCCGGCAGAAAGACAGTCTACTGTGAATTTAAACTCGAAGAAAAAGATCTGGAGATGATCAAGGAACAAACTCATGCTTTTGGTAAATTTCACTGGCATAAAATCGTTAACATCTATGATACCGATCGGCTCTTAATCGCCACCATTCATAAAACAATCTATATTCGTGACCGACGCATCACCATCGACAAAAATCGACCGTTGTCGCATTAAAATCAACCGTTGCCAACCTTGGCAGGCTCGAATGCCTTTCGATAGCTTCGATATTCTCCTGCAGATAATCAACTTCTGGAGTAAGGCAGTTGGCAACCCAGCCAATCGGTTGAATACCACGGGATCTAAAGACTTCGAAGGTTAAAAGTGCATGATTGATGCAGCCCAGGCGCATGCCGACGACCACAATAACTTCAAGCTCAAGCGATATCACCAGATCCAGCCAGGTTTGTCTTGAGTTTATGGGCACTAAAAGCCCCCCTGCACCCTCAATCAGCATAACATCGGCATCGCTATTGCTTGTTATCTGACGAATATGTCTGGCGATTGTCTCAACGCACATCTCCACCCCCTTATGAATCGCCGCAATATGGGGTGCAATGGCAGGTTCAAAGACGAAGGGATTGACGGAATCATAAGGCAGAGAGATGGATGCGGCGGCCTGCAAGGCACAGGCATCGGTATTGACGAGTCGATCATCTATCCATTTAGCATCACTGGCAATCGGTTTTAAAGCGATGGTTTTTCTACCTTGCGCCGCCAGCATTTCCAGCATTTTCACCGAAACATAAGTCTTGCCGACTTCCGTGTCGGTTCCTGTTATAAAAATACGTCGCATCATCAGCGAGTCAAAAGGTCTTTAAGCCCTCTGAAGGCCACATTGACCGACTCAAAATTCGGCTCATCCGATTTAATATCATCAATAAGTCCAAGCCAGCGAGAGACATAACTGCTGTTTTCATCCATCCAGCATTTCACCATGTCTGTGACGGATGTGCTGCTGTCCTGACAGTGTTCAATCACGCTATGAACCAGATGATACTGCACCCCGTCAAGATCATCTCGAAGCGCTGAGGTCGACAATGTACCCCAGTAAGATTGTTTCTTACCCAGGCTGTTGATCGTCCCTCTGAACCAGGATAACCATAGATTTTGATTTAAAAGAATCGCGACGGCTTCAAACATCTGCTGATTTTTCACTTTTGTCAAGGATACAGACAGATCCATCACAGAAGTGGCGATACGCAAAGCCATCACTCTATCGAGCAAGGCTTGAGGAACACCGGCTTTTACAAACAGTTTTGCCTTCTCATCGATGCGTCTTTTTTCTGAGGCAATCAATAATCCAGGAATGATCTCAAGCGCCGTGAGCACGGGTTTGCGATATTTTGCCACGATATCGGCAATATCAAAACTTTTGCCTTTGTTTTTCAAAATCCAGCGGCAATTACGACGCACAAACCGTGAAATCATGGCAATCATATGCTGCTGACTCTCAGCACTGATCACACCATCCAGCGCATCGATTTCCTGCCAGATTTGATCGATCATGAAAATCTCGACAACAGCACAATAGGCTCTGATAATATCTGCAATCGACGCTCCAGTCTCATCATATAACCGCTGAATAAAGGTGATACCCATGTGTTTGCAGATGCTGTTTGTCAGCTGTGTGGCGATGATATCCTGCGCCAATTTATGATGATGCATCTCGCTGGCATAGCGTTTTGCCAGGATCTGTGGAAATTCGGCCTGGAGATAGGGTGTAAAATACGGATCCTCAGGCAGACTGGAACGCAAAATTTGCTGCTTGATCATGGTCTTTGTATAGGCCATAATCACCGAAAACTCCGGTGAGGTAATATTTCCACCCGACAATGAGCGCGTATAGAGCGTCTTGTCCGATGGCAGAAACTCAATCTCACGATCTAACTGCATTTTACGCTCAAGCTCTCGCATCAACCGCACATAAGCCTCAACCGTGTACGCCTGTTTACTTTGAAGCGCACTGCTGATCGTTTTGTTCTGGTCATAATTATTGGCCAAAACCAAAGTCGATACTTCGTCCTCCATCTCAGCCAAAAGCCGATTGCGCGCCTGCTGAGTCAACTTGCCCTTCTCAACCGCCATATTCAGAAGAATTTTGATATTCACCTCATGATCAGAGCAGTCGACGCCGGCTGAATTATCGATGGCATCGGTATTGATCGCCCCTCCTTTTAGGGCATACTCAATACGTCCCAACTGGGTAAAACCGAGGTTTCCTCCCTCACCAACAACCCGACATCCAAGATCGGTACCATTGACGCGAAGCGCATCATTGGCACGGTCACCCACACTCTCATTACTCTCTGTCATGGACTTGACATAGGTTCCGATGCCGCCGTTCCATAACAGCTCAACCTCGGCTTTTAACAGCAGACTGATCAGCTCATTGGGCTCAAGCCGCTCTTTTGATGTCGATAACAGTTTACGCATCTGTGGCGTCAATGCGATACTCTTTGCCTTGCGTGAAAATATGCCGCCGCCCTTTGAGATCAGCTTCAGATCGTAGTCTTCCCAGCTGGATCGTGGCAGATTAAACAGACGCAGACGTTCCTCGTAGGAAATTTCTGCATTTGGATCCGGATCGATAAAGATATGCATGTGATTGAAGGCCGCAACCAGACGGATATGCCTTGACAACAACATACCGTTGCCAAAGACATCACCACCCATATCACCGATTCCAACCACGGTGAAGTCTTCATTCTGAATATCTTTGCCTCGCTCTCTGAAATGACGTTTTACAGACTCCCAGGCACCTTTGGCGGTAATGCCCATTTTTTTATGATCGTACCCATTTGAACCGCCTGAAGCAAAGGCATCTCCCATCCAGAATCCATATTCCAGCGCCATTTCATTGGCGATATCTGAAAATGTCGCCGTTCCTTTGTCGGCTGCCACAACCAGATAAGGGTCATCATCATCATAACAGATAACATCAACAGGTTTTATGACTTCGTTATTTTTAATATTATCGGTAACATCCAAAAGGGCGGCGATAAACAGTTTATAACAAGCGATGGCCTCGGCAATAACTGCATCACCACCGGACTCTACCGGCAGTCTTTTTGGCACAAATCCACCCTTGGCACCCAAAGGTACAATAACCGCATTTTTAACCTGCTGAGCCTTCACCAGTCCCAGGACTTCTGTGCGATAATCTTCTTTTCGATCAGACCAGCGTAGACCACCTCTTGCCACATCGGCAAAACGCAGATGAACTCCCTCAACTCGAGGGGAATGCATGAAAATTTCATGTTTAGGAACCGGCTTTGGCATCTCGGTGATCGACCTCGGCTTAATCTTAAAGGCGATATAGGGCTTGTGCTGCCCCTCTTCATCCTTTTGAAAATAATTGGTTCTCACGGTAGCATGAACGAGCTCAAGCATGCTTCTTAAGATCTTATCCTGATCGAGACTGGCAACATTGCTTAAGCCTTCGACAATTTCGCTCTCCAGCACTTTGAGCTTTTGCTCACGCTCAGATAATTTACTATCGATATCAAACTTGACTTTAAACAGCGCAACAATCGCCTGCACAACATTTGAATACTCGATAAAGGTATCTTCAATATAACTTTGGCTGAAGCGAATGCCGATCTGCATCAAATAACGCGAATAGGCACGGATTAAGGCAACTTCTCTCCAGTTTAAACCAGCACGAATGATGAGAGAGTTAAAGCGATCATTCTCGGCAATGCCAAGCCAGACTTTTAAAAACCCTTCTTTGATCAGATCATAGAGCTTATCGAGCTTGCATTCTTCAAACAGGCTGATGCCAAAGTCTGACAGCCAGATATAGTCTCCTGATTTATTCGTCAATTTATAAGGCCGCTCCTGAATGATACACATCCCCATGTTTTCAAGAATGGGCATAACCGTACTCAACTGGATGACATCATTACACAAATAAAGCTTCATATGAAAACGATTGCCGCTCTCTTCCAAAAGCTGATACAGTGACATCGCCACCGGCATCTGCTTAGTCTCTTCAAAGTGGCGAATATCATTGACTGCGGTTCGTGGCATGAAATCATCCTTATAGGCCGCCGAAAAACCGTGACCATATTCATCGAAGTATAAGCGTCCTTGGTTCTCACCGCGTTCGGCAATCAGCAAGGATAAAAGATCATCACTCCATTGTCTCTCGATGGCATGAAGATCTGCATCCAATCGTTCATAATCAACATCAATCACCTCATTGTTGTCCATATAAACGGTAAAATCGATACGGCATAACACGCTCTCTAAGAAATTTGTCTTAAAATCGATTCGGGCACCGTTAAAGGTTTTAAGCAGCAGGCGCTCTATTTTTTCTCTGAGATTGGAGTTATAACGCTCTCTTGGCATATACAGCATGCAAAAATAATAACGTGAAAACGTATCCTTACGCGTAAACAGTCTTGTGACCTGACGCTCTCGCAAATGAAAAATACCCATGACCGTATTGAACAGTTCATCATCCGAGCTCAAAAACAGCTCATCACGCGGATAGGTGTCGATGATGTTGCATACCGCCTTATAGCTGTATCCATTTGCTCTGAAACCAGATCGCTCCAATACCATCTGTCGCCTTAAGCGTAGAAAAGGAATGTGTTTGGGCGATGAATGATAAGCCGCAGAGGTATAGAGCCCTAACAAACACTTGTGTGAAACGACGTCGCCTTTCTCATTGCGTATGCTGACACCGATGATATCCATATACGCCGGGCGATGAATCGGAGACAGCTGATCAGACTTAGCCACCACCAGCATTGGAGTCTTGCCCTCACTGCGCGCCAACTCTCGGGCATGAATATGATAGCCTGTCAATGGTAATTCATATCCACTGTCTTGACGCATCAGTCCCAATTGTGTGCCTTTGATAGGCTTAAGCTGAAGATTCGGCACCTCACCATTGACATCAAGCTCACAATACCCTAAAAAGATGAAATGATCTTTCTGTAAAAATTCAAGAAAGTCGAGCACTTCGTCGAATTCGTTCACCGATTGCTGATTAATTGGCTGCTGAATTTCTGAGATAATCCGGTTTAGCACCTGCTTCATCGGTTGAAAATCCGAGGTCACCATCGTCAGTAATTTATAGGTATAGCGAATTTTCTCCTCGATGGCTTCCAGCACCTCAACCGAGCTTTTCTGTCTGTCTACCTCCATAATTACAAAACATTCATCCTCGTTGCAATGTGTCGCTTCCTTGGTGATAGAGACCAGTTGATGCTGACCATCTCGCTTGATCAGAAGGCCACCAATATTCATGATAAAGTGCATACCGAGATTCAGCGATGACATTAACATCATCAAGGTGTCAACAATAAAGGGGGAATCATTGGTAACAATCTCGATCACCGTGTGACGTGAACTCCAGCCATGTTGTTCAAAGTCAGGGTTATAGACTCGAACTTTCAATTCATCTTTTTTGCGCTTTAAAATAAATCGCCACAATGAAACGATCATGCCGTAGAGATCAATGATATCTCGTGAGGCTATCTCTTCTGTGGATACCACATTGAAATAAAACCGTGACAGTTCCTCTAAAACCTGAGCATCTTTTTCCTCAAAATTTTGTTGAAATCGTTTTTTGAGTTTTTCAAGAATCTCGGTCGTCTGTTTGTCTTGATGCATGTTCCAGAACCTGATTTTTTGTTATTTTAATCTCATGCAAATGATATGACAGATTGCTGTATGTCACAATATCAATTTATCAGAATTCTGCTTTTGCTGTTATTTTTTCTTTCGACTTTCTATCTTATCTAAATGGTGTAAAACGACACCTACGACGATGAATATTCCTCCAATAATAAGACATGCAACAGCAATGAGTGTGATGATAACCGTCTCGGCAAAATCATAAAGGTCATAGACCTGACCTTCTATGCCTTGAAAGCTGACAACAGCCAGAATAATCAGAACAATAAAGATCAACAACCATAGAACCCCTAAAAGGGTACATGCGGTAATGGATAATGAAATATGTTTTTCTTCACTCATCAAATGCTCCTCAAGGAACGCGCGCAAAATAACTTCCTTTTTTTCATGGCGAAATATCTTCCAATTT
>JBMSHD010000116.1:0-6456 GCA_049416425.1 Francisellaceae bacterium
ATTGCTGGGTGCCTCGGGCCTCATAATAGATTTTGTATATCCATATACAAAATCGAATCGGCTATCCTCGGCGGCATAAATTTTGCCCGGGACGTCCGCCTCGCCAGCATACCTTCACAAATTCACTGCGTTCATTCCGAGCAGGCAACTGTCTCCGATTCTACTCTACGCCTTGGGTACAAGCTGTTTCACAGACTTCGCTCTGGCGCCTACGGCACGTCGCTTGCTGTTTACAGCGCAAGACTACCCGGGTCTACTCGACCTCGCGTTCCGCTCTCCATGTCTCGCAGCGGAGGAACTCACTTTTAACGCTGTCCCAGCATGATTTCCATTCATGCCGATTAACATCTGGTGTTCTGTCAACGACCTCCAAAAGCCCTCTAGGGTTTGATGCGAGCTCATTGATTTGTTTTTGACTAAATATGCTAATGGGGAATCTTTCTTTATGATTACCAGCTTCAATTTCTCCCCACCCTTCACCTGTTTTTTCCTTAAGAACAGATCCTGATCCATCCTGTCGCCAACACAATTTGTAATCTTTTCCATGGCGGTGCAGGCTCAAGCTTATTTCGGTGTCATTGAGCATAACCCCTTTGTGCTGTGACAACTTCATAAAGCGATCGAGCTTTTCTTTTAACCTTGGAGCTTCAGTTTTAAGATCCTCGTAACGTCGAGAGACAATCCTTGTAGATTCTAAGACTGTAGACTTACCAGTGCCTCTGCCACCAATGATGGCATTAAAATGAGGATGGAGAGGTAATCTCAAAGGTTGTCCATTAACTCGACCACAGTGCCGCATTGAAGCAATTGTTAATTCTGTTAAATAAATGCCAGGCTTATGATTTGGATTGCTTTCCTGATTTTTGACACAGAATTCGTGGTCCATTAAAGCCAACCTCAATCCCTCTATTGAAGGAGAGCTCATCTTTAACCAACTTGAGTATCTTCCGATTTCATCAGGTTTATGTGCATCAGAACCAGCCACCTTCGCCAGTTGATCTACAGCTTGTTTCAATGATATTTCTGAATTATCAAATCTATGTAGATCACAAAATTCTGCGGCCGTCACTGCCTTTAAGCTTTGTTCGAGTTCAGGTGTTAAAGTAGTTACCCCATTTAGCAAACCTTTAGAACCATCAATATGAGCTGGAATAGCAATTCCATTAGCATCGGTAATCTTTCGAACGACCCCTATAAATCCGAGTCCCTGAGTTGCCGTATGTTTTTCATCCCCGTGCCCATCAGTTATTCCGCACGCACCTAGTACGCCGGTTACCTTTTGGCTATCACAACTCGGATCAAAGACAGCAAGCAAATGCACTCGATTGCTACTATCGGAAACTGTAATTTCAGCACCTGGAAATATAGTCAGCTCTTTATACCACTCAGGCTTAGCATCGGATTCTTGAAGTTCCTTGCTTTTAGCTTTTAACTCATCGATCCATCCTCCCGAGTTATGATCTGTCACCACAACGCAGTCAAGACCAGATTCCATAGCCTTCTGAAGCCAATCTTCTGGCTGTATATTTTTTGAAGACTCATCGTTCCGACCAAAGTCTCCTGACTTGGGGGTATGTGTATGGAAATCAAATTTCCACCATTTGCTTCCTGGGATTTTTTGTTTTATTGTGGATTCTTGATGTACCATAAATATATAAACCGCTAATTACCATGATCCTGCCAATGACCATAAACAAAAATGATTTTCCTGGCAACTGATTTAATATAGATTTCGACTGGCTGATGCTGGATTTCACACCGGTGGCTGAATGCAAAGCTAAAAACTGTCTAAAGTTATACAATTGCCATGATAAAATAAAAGCGAAAAGATGGGATTCATATCGGCAACATTATTAAATTTTTGCGCGCTACTTAGATGCGATAAAGTGGTTTTGATTTTTTAAAAGTGTTATTGAGAACTAGACCAACGCTACTGCCTGACAAAACGCTCTTATTTTTTCTTTTGATTTAATCCCTGTTTGTGATTCGACTCCACCGCTGACATCGACCGCAAAAGGTTTGACCTCGCTGATGGCTTCGGTGACATTATCGGCATTGAGTCCGCCGGCTAAAATGACCGGTTTTGTAAGATCATTTGGAATCAGCTCCCAATTAAACGACTTGCCGGTGCCACCATAGACTTTGGGATCATAGGCATCTAAAAGTAAGGCCTTGGCTTTGTTGAAATTTTTCTCGGCGGCGTAGATATCATCGGTGGTCGATACTCTGACGGCGCGAATATAGGGAAAGTTGAAACCATCACAATAGTTTGCGAGCTCATCACCGTGAAATTGCATGATATCGATTCCGGTGTCAATAATCTGTTTGATTGTCTCTTCATCGGCATTGACACACAGACCAACCGTGGTGATAAAAGGCGGCAGTTTCTCAATAATGTTTCTGGCATCATCGAGGCTTATGAATCTCGGGCTTTTGTGATAGAAGACAAATCCCAACGCGTCGGCGCCGGCATCGATGGCTGCCATGGCATCTTTAAGGTGTTTAATGCCGCAGATCTTTATTCTGGTTTTCATTTTTTACCTTTCCACTGCTTATTATTTTGAAGTGTCACACCGAATACATCGAGCACACGACGCGCAAAATCATCGATGATATCATCGAGTGTCTGTGGTTGGTGATAAAACGCCGGCACCGGCGGCATAATGATGCCACCTGCTAAGGTTATCCTCTTCATATTCTCGATATGAATAAGGTTCAGCGGCGTTTCTCTGACGCACAGGATTAATTTTCGCCGCTCTTTAAGCACCACATCGGCGGCTCTAGCAATGAGGCTATCCCCGATACCATTGGCGATGTCTCCCAACATCTTCACGGATGAAGGAATTACGATTATGCCATCGGTTGGATAGGAGCCGCTGGCAATGCTGGCAGAGATATCGGCATTGTTATGAACGACCGATGCCAACGCTTTTAATTCTTTTGCCGTGACCTTACTTTCATAGCTTCTGGTCAGCTCAGCGGGTTTTGAGACAACGAGATGGCTCTCGATGTCATGTTGCTTTAATAGCTCAAGCAGTCGCTCGGCATAACAGATACCAGTGGCACCGCTTATGCCAACAATGATTCGCCTGTGTTGTAACATTGCTTTATAATGCATTATTGTTCTGTGTATATAGAGTCTAGACTATACTCTAAAATTATAAATTTAGGAAGAGATAGCATGAGTTTTGGTCTAATTGCCATTATTGTTTTTATTATTATTGTTATTCTGTTGTGGAAGACGCATATGCGAGCGCGTGAGAATGCCATTGTCGTGGCGCTTAGAATCTGCAAAAAATGGGACGCACTGCTTTTGGATGATACGGTTTGTCTGATGAAATTAAGAATTGGCAGGCGAAGCGAGAATGGCAGACTCTGTTTTTTCAGAGAATATGCCTTTGAATATACTTTTGAAGGCAGCAGCCGGTTCAAAGCTTATCTTCACTTTAATGGCTTAAAACTGATTCAGATCATCTCCGAAGATCTGCCGATCACACCGATGCAGAGCCAGGCAGATCCGCATAATTCTATTCATGTTGAAGGCAACAATGTCATCGATATCAGCGATTTTAAGCATAAAGACTGAAGGAGCGTCAGATGATTGAATTGTATCAGTTTCCACCAATGTATGGCATACCCAATGCCAGTCCGTTTTGCATGAAGCTTGAGAGCTATCTCAAAGCCCAGAATATAGATTATGAGACGCACAATACGGTCGATCTGAAAAAGTCGCCTACCGAGAAGATGCCATATATCAAACTAAATGGACAGTATTATTCCGACAGCTGCAAGATCATCAACATGCTCGAGGCCGATTCACCCTCACCGATGCAGGAAGGAATGACCGAACTGCAACACTCTTTGACTCTGGCTTATGCTCGTTTATGTGAAGAGCATCTGTACTGGGTCTTGGTCTATAGTCGATGGATTGACGATGATTCCAGGAATTCCTGGTACGATGATTTAGCCTCAGGAATCAAGGTGCCGGGATTTGTCTTCAAGCTGGTGTATAAATCGCTGGTTAGAAATGCCAGAAAACAGCTTGAAGGTCAGGGTTTGGGAAGACACAAAAAAGATGCAATTTATCATTTTGCCGATGCCGATCTTCATGCCATTTCAATATTTCTGGCGGGAAAAAATTATTTCTTCAACGACAGAGCCTCGCTTCTAGATCATATCGTCTACGCCGTTATGACCAGCATCTTCAGCACACCCTGGGACTGCGTTTTGAAGCAAAAAGCCTTGCAATATCCAAATCTTCTGGCGCATACTGAACGAATGTTGAAACAGCTTTTTGATATTACACTTGATGCCCGATACACATAAAAAAGTCGCTTTTCAGGGCGAGCATGGTGCCTATTCAGAACTCGCCATCAGGCGATTTTTTCCCAGTCATATCGTGAGCCTGCCCTGTTTTTCTTTCGCCGATGCATTGATGGCCGTCAAAAAAAACGAGGCCGATGCCGTGATGCTACCGGTGGAGAATTCATTGGCTGGAAGCGTGATACCGGCTTATGATGAGCTTTTAAATTACGATCTTACTATCATTCAGGAGGTCACCCTCAGGGTTCGCCACTGCCTTTTGGGGACGGCCGATTCCACTATTGATGATATAAAGCAGGCTTACTCTCATCCTCAGGCGCTGGCACAATGTGAACATCACCTTAAAAAAGCAGCGATTGAGCCCTCGGTATTTGCCGATACCGCCGGAGCAGCGGCCTATGTGGCCAGAAAAAAGGATAAGTCTTGCGCCGCCATTGCCAGCCGTCTGGCGGCTGAAATTTATGATCTTAAAATTCTTCGCTCTCATTTCGAGGATGAAGACTTCAATTTCACCCGTTTTTTTGTCTTAAGCAAAGCAGTATGCCCCTCTTTCAAAGCAGGAATTCATTATAAAACGGCAATTCTTTTTTCACTGCATGATCATCCGAATGCATTGGTTGAGATACTCAAAATTTTCGGCGAACATGAGATTAACCTGAGCAAAATTGAATCCCGTCCCTCACGGGCAAAACCCTGGGACTATCATTTTTTTGTCGATTTTGAAGGACATAAGGATGAAGAACATATTATTCGGGCGCTTTGTGAGATAGATGAACGAGCGGCATTTTTCAGATGCCTTGGCAGCTTTGAGTCTCGGCTTTTAAGCTGATAAAACTGTCGTAGAGTTGTCGCTAAGTGGTATAAATCTGGCAATCTGGCGTACCGGTGGTATAATACAAACTGATATTTTTTATGAGATTTTCCAGGTGCCTTATAATTTAAATTACAAACAGATACAAACCTTTTTGCAGATTGTCGAGACGCACAATCTGACAGAAGCGGCTAATATTCTGTATCTGACTCAGCCGGCGGTAACCAAACAGATCAAGAGTCTGGAGCTTGGTGCCTCGGGCCTCATAATAGATTTTGTATATCCATATACAAAATCGAATCGGCTATCCTCGGCGGCATAAATTTTGCCCGGGACGTCCGCCTCGCCAGCATACCTTCACAAATTCACTGCGTTCATTCCGAGCAGGCAACTGTCTCCGATTCTACTCTACGCCTTGGGTACAAGCTGTTTCACAGACTTCGCTCTGGCGCCTACGGCACGTCGCTTGCTGTTTACAGCGCAAGACTACCCGGGTCTACTCGACCTCGCGTTCCGCTCTCCATGTCTCGCAGCGAAGGAAGTCGGCAAGAAATTATTTTTCTTCGATGGCAAAACCACAGAGCTTACCATTGCCGGAGAAGAGTTTCTAACCTATGCACGAGAAATTGAAGCATCATTTAATAAACTTCAGCATTATCTGTCGGATTCGCATCATGACTATAAGCTCAATCTCATTAGCTCACCGATCTATGATGAATGGTCGATAAAGATCTTGAAACGGATTAAACAAAGCTATCCGAAACTTGTCTTTAACATGAATTTCACCACCACTGACTATGTCGCCCTGTATGAGCGTTATTCGGCGGATCTCATTATCTCTTCCAAACTGATCACCGAGAAAAAATACTACTGTGAACGCATCGGTGCCATACATTGTCTTTTGGTTTGCTCAAGAGAAAACCGGGCGCTTTTGGATAATCTCAGCCGTGAAAATCTCTTTGCACAGACGTTTATCACGCCAAAATACCATTCTCTGATTCATGAATTCACCTTGAATAAGGTTCCAAAAACCACACAGGTTTCGGTGTTATCGAATGTGCAGATCTTGAAAAAAGCCATTATTGCCAACCTGGGCATCGGCTATATTCCTCATTTTATGATAAAAAAAGAGCTGGAATCAGGAGAGCTGGTGGCGCTTCAGAATCTCGCTGGTGATGATGAAGAAATGCAGGCACAATTGGCGGCTGAGTCGTTGTCAACCTATATCGCCTTTGACAATGATCTGCCGGTTAATCGAGTGATGCGAGCAGGGCTGTCTTATTAAAATTCAGCGCAATAAATATACAGATTGGATGTTAAAT
>JBMSHD010000117.1:0-6403 GCA_049416425.1 Francisellaceae bacterium
CACCGTCTAATAGCGGATGATGACCGAAGCTTAGCTTCAGCTCTCGAAGTGTTAAATAGGTCATTAAATAATTCTGTTGATTTCAGCCAGTGTGTTGAGAGCAAGGTCACGTCCGATTTGCATGCCAAGTTTTCTGGAAATAAAACTGGCAGAGAGGATGCCGCGAATGATTTTTTTGCCTTTAGGATCTACCTCAAAGACAAGAATATAATCGAGATTTTTTTCATTGAGCAATCTGGCGATATGGCCGACAACCGCGTTTTTTAAAAGGCTATAGTCAATCATTGTCAGCTTACTGGCGGGTGTCATCAACATCTCCACGGTAACATCTTTTGCATTGACATCGTGCTTCTGAGCGATCTGGGTTCTTTTCATGCCTTGAACATCATTGGAGTTGATAAGACCGATTACCTGGTCATTGTCATCAACGACAAGAAGCGCTCGTACTTTTTCGGTTTTCATGTGCTCAAGTGCGCTGTTCGCCAGTGCAAGCTGATGAATGATGCGAGGTTGTTTAGTATGAAAATCGGCAAAGACATCGAGTGCTGGCGTCTCTAATATTATGACATCCAGAGTGTCGGGATGAAAGTATTCTAAATGTTGAAGATCAACGTTATCCGAGGTTTCAAGAAGTTTGTAGTCTTTAAATGCCATGGTGCTTCTCAAGTGTAATAGACATGTTTTCAGTTTACGGTTTGAGCCTGGCTTTTGCAATCTTATTGGCAGCAAACGCGATGACAAGAAAGAGGATCATCAGGCAGTAAAGTGGGATCATGCCAAGATAAAGCCAGGGTGTTTTGCCGTGATAGCTGTAGACTTTACCGTGAAGAATATCCTGGGTGTTGGGCTTGAGTCTGGCCGTAATCTGACCTTTTGGGTCGATGATGGCGGTGATGCCGTTGTTTGTGGTTTGAAGAACAAAACGCCCGTTTTCGATGGCTCGCATCTGAGAGATTTCAAGGTGTTGCCAGGGAGCCAGTGAGTTACCAAACCAGGCGTCATCGCTGATAACGGCGATAAGACCTGCATTTTGAAGTTGATCGCGAACCTCTTTTGGATAGGCGATCTCATAGCAGATAAACAAGGCGACGCTGATGCCGTTCATCTCAAGCAGTGGCTGAATTTTTTCACCGGCCGTAAAGTCAGACATCGGAATGTTGAAATAACGCATAAAGGGTGAGATGAGGCGGGAAAATGGGTAGTATTCGGCAAAGGGCACCAAATGATGTTTATAATACTTACCGCTTCCTTTTCCATAAACTAAAGCGGCATTAAAATACTGATTTTTGCTGTTGACATCGATGGTGCCAACCAGAATGGCGCTGTCTTCGCTATTGCCTAAGGTGTTGATCTGCCTTAAGAAGGGCGATATATAAGGTCTGTAAGTAGGAATGGCATTTTCAGACCAGAAAATAAGATCAGCCGGATTGTCTTGTGTGGCCGTATAATAATAATCGATGATGGTCTGAAGCATCTCAGGATTCCATTTTTGAGACAACACATAGTCTCCCTGAATCAGGCTGACAGATAGCGCCTTGCTGTTCTTTTGAGTCCAATTGTGTTGTTTCAGCATAAAACCGATGAGCGTAAGTACGAAAATGGCGAAAAGGCAAAATAGTCGTGTTTTCAGCGATTGTTTTGGCGCCATCAGTGCCAAAAGAAGGGTGGTAATGAAAACCGAGATAAAGCTGACCAAATAGACGCTGCCGATAACCGCGTAGCCTGAAAACCAGGTATCGGTGAAGCCATAACCGATCAATACCCAGGGGAAGCCGGTGAAGAGATGACCACGAATGAGCTCCAGCAGAGTCCAGGCAACAGGATAGGTGAGCGCGCGGTTTAATTTAAGCGTTCTGGTATAGTAGGCAATCAGTGCAAAGAGCATAAAAAATAGGCTCATCACCAGCACAAATACGGCGGTAATGGCAATGCTCAATAAGGGGGATTGACTGAAAAGGTGAATGCTGACATAAATCCAGGATACGCTGGTGGCAAAAAAACCGATGCCATAGAGAAGACCGGTAACTAAAAATCCTGAGAGGTTCTTGTGGCGTGATAACAAAATAAAGAAGATCAAAGGCGAGACAACGGCAAAAGGCCAGATATAGAAAGGTGCGAAACTCAATGTTAGCAGGGCGCCTGTTAATAGAATGAGAGCGCTGTGGATCATTTTTTTAAGCATTGATGCGGGAGACCTCAAGGCTGAGAACGCGGCGCCTATCGGCTTGAGTGACGCTGAAGGTAAATCCTTCCAGATCGATCGTCTCGCCACTGCCTGGCACGTGTTCCAGGGCGTTGACGATAAGCCCGCCAATGGTATCGGCTTCACTGTCATCGATGTAGCAGTCGAAATAATCATTAAATTCTTCAATTTCAGTCAAGGCGTTAACTTGATAGAGATTGTCATCAAGCCTGGTGATCATGGTATGTATTTCATCGAATTCATCTTCGATATCACCGACGATTTCCTCGAGTATGTCTTCTATGGTGATTAAACCGGCGATAGCACCGTATTCATCGACAACGATAGCCAGATGATTGTGGCCAGATTTAAAGTCACGCAACAGCGCGTCGAGTTTTTTGCTTTCAGGAACAAAAACGGCAGGTCTTAAGGCTTTGATAAAGGTGTTTTTGTCAAAAGGTGTGCTTAGATGGAAAAATTGCAACATGTCTTTGGCATGCAGAATGCCGATGATATCATCTCGCTCCTCATTAAAGACAGGAAGGCGAGTGTGAGCTGAGCTTACCACTCCGTTTAAAATTTCCTGCTGACTCATCTCAATATTCAATGTGACCATCTGCGTGCGCGGAATCATGATGTCTCTGACCTGAGTTTCTGAGACCTCCATCACTCCTTGAATCATATCCCGTGCTTGAGGCTCAATGGTTCCTTTTTTGACGGCAAGATCAACAAGGGAGAGGAAGTCTTCCTTGTTGTGGGGCATTAAGATGTTAGCGGCTATTTTTTCCAGCCAGGAGTGAGAAGGTTCGTGAGGTTCTTGTTTATCCGCTTTGTCTTCCATCTATTCTTTCTCAATATAGGGGTTATCAATATGAAACTGTTTCAAGAGTGTGATCTCAATGTGTTCCATTTCGATCGCTTCATCTTCTATTATGTGATCATAGCCGATTAAATGTAAAATACCATGGATGAAAATGTGGCACCAGTGTGCCTCGGTGGTTTTTTTTTGCTCTTTGGCTTCCTGTGCCAGCACATAAGGGCAGATGATAATATCACCGATAAAATTTTTAAGCTGATCAGCTTCAGGAATGCCAGCTGGTAGTTCGAAGGGAAAAGACAACACATTTGTCGGCTGGTCTTTGTGGCGATATTGATGATTGAGTGACTGAATTTCCTCGACGGTAGCGATTTTAATGCTGATAATGGCATCTTTAATGTCGGCAAAATCAAGCACGGCCGCCGCCCAATTTTGCATCAAAGCAGCATCAGGGATATCGAGATTATTCTCGTTGTCGATATCAAGCTTGATCATATGTATTCCGGACTGTGGGTGCGCTCATACTTATCATAAGCGGACACTACGCTTTGGACGATCGGGTGTCGTACGACGTCGATGGTTTCAAAAAACGTCATGCTGATGCCTTTGATATCGGCTAGAACCTCTATGGCATGTCTTAAGCCTGGTGTGACTCCTTTAGGCAGGTCGACCTGAGTGATGTCTCCGGTGACGATTGCCGTGGAATTAAAGCCGATACGGGTTAGAAACATCTTCATCTGTTCTTTGGTGGTGTTCTGACTTTCATCGAGGATAATAAAGGCATCATTGATGGTGCGTCCGCGCATATAGGCCAGAGGGGCGATCTCGATGACCTGTTTTTCAATGAGTTTGGTCACTTTTTCCACACCCATAAGATCATATAAGGCGTCATACATGGGTCTTAAATAAGGATCGACCTTTTGCGCCAGATCGCCTGGTAGAAAGCCGAGTTTTTCACCGGCTTCAACCGCAGGGCGTACCAGTACCAGGCGTTTGACCAGTCCCTTGTCATAGGCGGCGACGGCGCAGGCCATCGCCAGATAGGTCTTGCCGGTGCCGGCGGGTCCTATGCCAAAGTTGATATCATTATCCTGAATACGCTTTAAATAACGTTCTTGATTGATGGTTCTTGGGCGTACAGCGCGCTCTTTGATCATCAGGTGAAATTCAGGTTCAAATTTCCCATCGGTTTTATTCTGATTGCTCAATGTATGGAGAGCGATGTTGATCTCTTGGTTACTGAGCTCTTGTTGAGGCTGATCGAGAAGTTTTTGATATTGGGATTTGAGAAAATTTTCGGCTTGTGAAACCGAGGTTTTGGGGCCGACAAGTTGAAAACAGTTGCCGCGTTGAATGATTTCAACGGCAAGGTACTTTTCAATCAGGCGCAGGTTTTCGTTGAGGTGGCCGCATAGTTTAGCCAGAAGTTGAGCGTGATCAGGCTCAAGCGTGAATTGGGTGGATCTCATCTTTTATATACGTTCTCCGCGTAATGAGTGTGGATGTGCTTCAATAATTCTAACATCAATCAGCTGTCCAATTAAGCTTTTATCACCGCTAAAATTAACGATGCGGTTATTTTCGGTGCGTCCGGCTAAAATGGCGGCATCTTTTTTTGATGCTCCTTCAACGAGGATGCGCTGAGTGGAACCGACCATCTGACGTGAAATGGTGTAGGCATTATGATTAAGCTGGTCTTGCAGGCGCTTGAGCCTGTCTTTTTTCACATCGAGAGGGGTGTTATCTTCAAGGTTTGCCGCCGGCGTACCCGGACGCTTGCTGTAGATAAAGCTGAAAGACTGATCGAAATTAAGCTCTTTAACGAGATTCATTAGCTTCTCAAAGTCTTCCTCAGTCTCTCCTGGAAAGCCGACGATGAAATCCGATGAGAGGGTAATGTCGGGGCGGATCTTACGTAATTTACGTATTTTTTGTTTAAACTCAAGAATAGTATGGTTTCGCTTCATCGCCGTCAAAATTCTATCTGAGCCATGCTGAACCGGCAGATGCAGATGATTGGCAAGCTTCTTGACACTGCCATAAGCATCGATTAGGGTTTGTGAGAACTCAACCGGGTGTGAGGTGGTGAAGCGAATGCGTTCAACGCCGTCAATGTCGGCAATAAAATGAATCAAAAGCGCCAGATCTGCCACCTCACCATTGGCCATTTTGCCAAGATAGTGATTGACGTTTTGCCCAAGCAGTGTGATTTCTTTGACGCCTTGCTCGGCCAAAGAGGCACATTCGGCCAGCACATCTTCAAATGGGCGATTGACCTCAGGACCTCTGGTGTAAGGAACAACACAGTAAGAGCAATACTTATCACAGCCCTCCATGATGGAGACAAACGCCTTGGCGCCTTCGGCTTTGGGTTCGGGCAGAAAGTCAAATTTCTCAACCTCTGGAAAGCTTATATCGATCTGTGGTTTAGCTTCACGCTGTTTGGATTTGATTAAATCTGGCAGGCGATGGATCGTTTGAGGACCGAAGACGATATCGACGTAAGGCGCGCGTTTTATGATGTTTTCGCCTTCCTGAGAGGCGACGCAGCCGCCGACACCGATCAGCAGTTCGGGATTTTTGTTTTTCAACTGTTTCCAGCGTCCCAACTCATGAAATACCTTTTCCTGGGCTTTCTCACGAATGGAGCAGGTGTTGATTAAAATGATATCGGCTTCTTTAAAATCATCGGTCTTCTCGGTGTTAAAATGAGCCTCTAGAACCTCACCCATGCGTGCGGAATCGTATTCATTCATCTGGCAGCCCAAGGTCTTGATAAATACCTTTTTATTCGGCTTTGTGTCAATGATTTGTGTCATAGGTCTACTCGCAAGATTTATGTGTATTAAAAACAATCAAAAATTGCGCCTATGTTACCGTTTTTTAGTAAAAAATGCCAGAGATAGATTGCTATTATCTGTTTGAAATGATTGAAAAGATAGCCGATTGAAAATAACCGGATACCAATAATCAAAAATTTACGTTAAGATTGGCTTAAAAGGATCAGTGGATATCGATAATGCCTTTGTCTGAATCTAAATCATTGCGTAAAAAAATTTATGCGCGACATATCACGTATGAGACTTATGTGTTGGACGTCGGTGGCTGGGAGGTGGAAATTTTTCTTACCGATCGAAAAACCTATGATATTGTCCAGCATGATGGCGTTATTCGCAAAGCCAATAAGCCTTACCACGATATGGCGATGCGAGTATGCATCAGTCAGGAGATGGAGATAAAAGACATTGAGTTGTCTATGGATGCCACGCCTTTTTCGGTGTGCCCTGGAGCGATGCAAGTCTACAAGAAACTGATCGGAGTAAAGCTTGATTTTCACTGGATGCGCAATCTAAACCCAAGTTGGTAAATTATTGATTAAATGTTCATCAAAATACTCTTTTTTC
>JBMSHD010000118.1:0-6386 GCA_049416425.1 Francisellaceae bacterium
ATTTAACATCCAATCTGTATATTTATTGCGCTGAATTTTAATAAGACAGCCCTGGTCTCAAACGTCAGTTATTGTTTGACACCGACAACCGTGCAGACGATTACGGCAGATGGTACTTATACCGATACAGCAGAGGTCAGTCAACTACAAGCGCTTGCCCCAAACAGCACGATGAAAACCAATTACTATCCGGTGGTAAAACAGCTGGAATATTTTAAACCCGCCTCAGACAATAGCGTGTCTCATATTTTGCCAATATCGGATCAAACCGATGATACCCTTGGTTATTTGCTTAAAGAAATAGATTATGACTATGGCAGCGGTGACAGTAATCAGGAGGCGAGGCTTTATGGCAAAACCGAAATTGATCATACGGTATCGGATTTGAGTGCCAAGACAAACTCGGGTGGTCAATTGAGCTTAAATCCTGTGAAATCAACGACCTTGACGTATGCCTATTGCGATGCCAGCGACAGCAATCTGGCTGCCTGCAGTGAAGGCAATACGGTCAATGGCGTGACGATATCTGCCATATCGGATCTTGGGTCTAGCGGGAGTGATTCAACCATTACCAATGAATATATTTACGATAATGCTTCCGATTTGCTGCAAGTGCAATATAAGCCTAAGATTGCCGATACACAAAATGGCTATAGGGCAAATTATTTTACTTATGATGCCCTAAATCGACCAATCACTGAGCAGTCTTATGTTTTGCAGAGTCTGGGTAATAATGCAGACAGCAATACACTGACCAAAGATATCACTCTAAATTACCCGAATTTACTCGAGCGAGTCAGCATCAATAACTTAACTGGCGATCAGGCCGATGTGGTCTTCGACTCCCAGGGCCATGAGCTAGCCAGATTTGACAATGCCGCTCAAAGCGATGACAGCCAGCCATTGACTTGTGACGATACAACCGGCGTTACCCACAGCGTTAGTGGATTGTGCCCCGTGGGCATTGATCAATATAATGCGCAGGGAGAGAAAACAGCCGCGGTTTCCTATTTTGATACAGATCATGATGCAAATGGCAATAATGCATACAGTCGCCTGTATTATTATGATGATGAGCAGAGGCTGATCAATCAATTGGTGACATCAGGCAGCAATGTGAATGCTACGGCTGACGTGCCGGCAACACATGGTCAGGAAAATAAAACAGGCTATGACGATATCTGGACTGACCCTGACAGCCAGACTCCCGTTTCATTACAGATAAGCTATATGGATAACGGCAATCAGGGCACGATAGACAGCGATTCCTATGAACCTGTCACGGTAACTGAAAGGGATCTCAACACCGGAGATGAGATTGCCAGTTTTAAACTTAAATATACGGCTGATATCGATACCGATCCTATCGGTTTTGTCGAAGCTGCCATAACCAATAAGTCATATGAGCTTAAGCAGACTTTTACTTACAACGCCGAACATAATGTCATAACCACCGATACCATTCATCCAAACGCCACCACTTACAGCAGTGACGCAACGGTTACCAGTCAGATGTATTACTCGGCCAAAGGGCAAAGGCTGCAATCAACAGGCCCAATGATAGATACCATGTTGAGTGACAGCAGTATGAGCAATGATCTTACGGGGAGCAGCGTGACGATGTACCAGCATTACAATGCCCTGGGTGCTGCCATTTGCATGGCAATGGGTGTGACTCAGGATCAATGTGATTGAAATTTTTGAGTAGGCATTGCCTAATTTCGCGTATTCTGCTGAGTCAAATTGACATATGAAGTTACACTGATTCTGTGATGAGAACGTTTGAT
Organism: Francisellaceae bacterium; assembly: GCA_049416425.1. Taxonomy (GTDB): domain Bacteria; phylum Pseudomonadota; class Gammaproteobacteria; order Francisellales; family Francisellaceae; genus JBMSHD01. Next base: position 1,788 of record JBMSHD010000118.1, read on the forward strand.
AACCGAAATACTAAGGATTGATAAAAATGAAGAAAAAATTGCTACCGGTTTTAATTTGTTCAGCCATAGGCATGATGTGTCAATATGTTTATGCCGATGATAGCAGCTCGGCAGGTGTTACGGCCGCTTCCAGCTACGCCGGCAGCTCAACCGTAGATGATCGAACCGGGCAGCTTAACTTCAGCAAAGCGGTGGCCAGTTTGAGCAATCACGGTCTGGAGGATGATTATCGTTTATCGGTGCTATATAGCCAGGCCGAATTGAGTGACAGCTCGCCCTATTACCTGGCCAATCACTGGCAGCTTGCATTGCCTTATTATGACAACAATACGTTTTATAGTGGCAATGGCGCCTCCTACTACGTGACATCCACTGTGAAAGATGCAACGACAGGAATGTATCGACTTAATTTTGCCTATAACCAGATACATAATGTTGAATTGCTGGCCTCTTCCTCCAGCAACCCAACCGTGCTTGAGGCGATCTATGATGATAATCATGTTGAAATCTATCAGTCACAAAATGATTCCAGCTATTTATTGCTGAGTGAGATTATCTATCCGTCAGGACTGAAGTTAGCTTTTAAATACAGTAAAATTGGAGATATTAATCTGCTGACCAGTATAACCAACAGCTACGATGAAAGCATCAAGCTTAGCTATAATAGTGGCAGTGGTTATACGATTAGTGGCAGTGATAGTACCAGTACCCAGATGTCATTGGATAATGATGATCAACTAACCATGCTGAAGCAGTTGAGCGCCGATGGCGTAACCATGGCTATGCAGCTTTTTAGTTATTATACCAGTTCGGGTTCTGCCGGTAGTCTATCCGATAATTTAATCAAAAATGTGACACAACTCGACAGCAATGGCACAGAGATATCGTCGACGGGTATTGGTTATGGTGCCATCGAGGTGAAGTCTTCCACTAAAACCTTTGTCTTGCCGGTGGTCACGAGTCTTTGTAATTTCAGTGATTCCTCCAAACAGAGCTATACACAGACCTTCTACAGCTATGGTCAGACTGAACCCGATAGCTATTACACGACTAACAGTTGCGCCAATGATCCGGGAAATGCCATGGCGATTTTTACAGGGAACAACTACACCGGTTATCCATTGACCAATGCAACATCAAGTGCAACCGATAATGCAAATCTGTTTGCGCAACTCAACCACACCGCCTTTACCTATAGTGTGAATAAAGCGGTTTACAGTTCTGATGACCCCGCGACACCGGTCAGCCAGGAAAGTGACTACTACGATCATCTACAAAGGCTTATCAATTCCGTCGTTTGGCAAGGGCAAGTGGAAACACAAACGGCCTATGGGTTTGCAGATGGTATGACAACCAGCTTTACCGTCGCTGATAACAATACCACTAACCAGGCGGAAACGACATTTTCAGATAATGTGACGCCCTCATCAAATACCTATGCCGAGGCCAAAACCGTTGTGACTAAAACCACGGCAAATGGGAACAGTTTTCAAAAAGTAAATACCGTATCCTATGATGACTATGGGAATGTGGTATCAAGTTATGACTCGGCTACCGGCACAACGACCTTAAATCAATATGCACGCAATCAAGATGCCAGTTGCATGTACGTCAATGCGGATGCCATTACCTATTGTGCCTCGCCAGTCGTGTCACAGAAAATAACCTCAGATGGAACTTGGACAACCGTATCCAATCAGTCTGAAGTTAAAGCCAAGGCGCCTGATGGGACTAGTATTATCTATTATCCTGTGAGCGCTTCATTTAATTACTTCAAAGCCGGTGATTCTGACAGCCACATTATTGCCTCTACGGATACGACGGATGCCGATTATGGCGACTTGTTATCAGAAACAGATACGACTTGGGGTAATAGTGATCAGAATCAGGAAGCACGTAAATATGCCGAGTCAACCATTGATCATACCGTTGACTCGCTTAAGGTGACCTCGAATAAGGGGGACAACCTGACTATCACACCGGTATCGACGCAGTCCGTTGACTATAGCTATTGTGACTCAGCCGACCCTAATTTATCCTCATGTGCCGATTTTCCAGACAGTTATGGCACGACTGTTGAGACGAAAGTTCCTTTATCTCAGGGAGCGACAGACAGTGTGATCACCAGTCAGAAGGTTTATAACAATCACAGTGGGCTTCTGACGGAAGATGTCTCGCCGATGCATATCGATACGCAAGATGGGCTTAAGTCTGTGGTATACAGCTATGATGGTTTACATCGACCGCTTTCTGAAAAGACCTATGCCATCAGCTCTATCAGCGAGGCCTTAAGCGATACGGATAAAATTGGAGATATTGATTACAGTTATCCGAGTTTGCTTGAAAAAGTCACAACGGATAATATCATGGGTTATGAAAGTGATACGGTTTATGACAGTCGTGGCAATCAACAGGCTGTTTTTGATAATGCGTATAGTATGATGGCAGGCAGCCCTGGCGGCTCAAAAGCGGCAGAAACTTGTGACGATAGCAGTGGTGTCTCTCATACGGCTTCGGGTTTGTGTCCGGTTAATCAGACGGTTTATAATGCGCTGGGCAATAAAATTGAATCAATAGCCTATAATCAGCAAGATGCGGCAGGAAATACGGCGTATACGACGGTTTATCTTTATGATACGGAACAGCGTTTGATTTCTCAGACGACAACACCGGGCAGTGTGACGGCAAAAACAGTAACAGCACTTCCTGAATCACATCTGGCTGTCTCTCAAACCGCTTATGTTGATGTCTGGAATGATTCCGTGTTAGATAAAGACGTTTCCTTAAAAATAAGCGACAGTGATGCGGGAAATATCAGCGATAGTCTCAGTAATTCACATCCACCTATTAGCGTTGAAGAGACAGATCTAAACACCGGTAATGCTATTGCCGATTATGACATTGACTATGCCGATGATTTTGCGACAGATCCAGCCGCTTATGTGGAGGCGGCTATTGTCAATAAGACGTATTATAATAAAACAGAGACAAATTATAACGGGGAAAATGAAGCCGTTTCTGTGCAAAGTCTGGATCCAGGTTCTGCAAGTTACAGCAGTGATCACCTGATTACATCCAATACTTACTACGATGCACAAGGACAGTCTATCCAGTCCCAGGGACCTGTGATCAATACGACCTTGACGGACAGCGATATGTCCAGTGATCTGACAGGTAAACAGATTACCCTGTTTACCCATTACAATGGCATCGGTAAATCCATCTGTATGGCGGAAGGAGTAAGCCAGACAGATGATGCCTGCAGTTCGTAGAGGCATGCTTCACACGGTATTAAGAGCGAGGTCTTATCGAATTTACTCTCTGTTGTTCCTTCCTAAAACAGCGATAAGTCCTCATCTTTCTGGCGTGTGAAGTATCTTGGCTCTTTACGCATTATTCGTTGAAAAGATAGTTTATCCAACCCCACCTAACCTCCCCTTGATTCCAAGGGGAGGGAATGTTTGTCTCCTCCCCCTTGTGTTAAGGGGGGGGGTAGGGAAGGGGTTCTACGAATAACGCTAAATAGAGCCAGTATCTTTGACTAGAGAATTTAAAGAATCTAGTTACTATCGGCAGGAGCAGCAAATGAATATATTGCTTAAACAAACAACAGCTATCTTAGTTTGTGTTTGTGCTGGATTGGGCTCAACAGCACTGGCAAGCGGTGTGAGCTATCAATATACAGACGCTAAGAGCAATACGATATTGGTTGCAGGGCAGGATGGCATTGATCATCTGTATCAATACAGTGCTTATGGAGTTCAAAGCGATGCCTATTATCCATTCAATAGGCAAAGTGAAGCTATGGATAATGCGCCTCGGCTGCTTACGATCGATGATAATCCATTCGGCTATGGTGGTCAGCGTCGTGACTCAAGCACCGCGCTTTGGTCACTGGGCAATGGTTATCGTCAGTATGATGCGCTAACAGGTGGTTTTATGCAGGCCGATAGTTTATCGGCATTTTCAGGGAAAAACACAGAAAATGCCTTTGCTTATGTCGGTGGCAATCCAGTTGGCTACCGCGATCCGACAGGGCATTTTAAGGTGCCGAAAGCGCTAAATGTGGTTTTAAATGGGGCAGGAATTATGGGTTCAATGGCACTAATGATGTTATTTGGAAATCCTATTTTGAACGATAACGGCCTGGTGGCGTTTGGTCAAGGATTTAGTGCGGTTGGCATGTTTTCAGGATTAAACGGTATTGTATATGGAATAGTTAATATAAATGGTAAAAGTACAAACCATGCTTCATTTGCGTTTGGGTTATCGGCTACGATTCTTGATTTGGTAAGCTTCAGGTATTATATGAAAACGCTACCAGTACTGGTTAGGGCAACGCCAGAAATACCGGAAGCGACTGCGGTATAACTAGACAGAACAATAATTTGCGAATGGCTCTGGATGCTAAAAATTGAACAAAAAACAGCGGGTATAGGAGTGTTATGAAAAACCTATCTAAAGTGATTAGACTATTGACTTGTTTTTGTGCTGGGTTGGGCTCAACAGCACTGGCAAGCGGTGTGAGCTATCAATATACAGATGCTAAGAGCAATACGATATTGGTTGCAGGGCAGGATGGCATTGATCATCTGTATC
>JBMSHD010000119.1:0-6277 GCA_049416425.1 Francisellaceae bacterium
ACGTGAAAAAAGAGTATTTTGATGAACATTTAATCAATAATTTACCAACTTGGGTGAAGCCCTATTTTCAAAAAGTCGATATTCTGGTGATGAAATGAGGCTTGAGTATAGACGATTTTCACTATTATGGATCTTTATTGGCAATTGCTTTTTGCTACTGGTAATGGCCATGTTTATAAGAGACCACGACTCAATTCCAGCGGGCGCCACATTTGGTTATAAATATACCTTGCAATTGAGCACGATTGCAGCGGACACATCTAAAGACGTCGTAAAATCGGTGAAAGAAACACCGGAAAAAAGCCAGAAGATACTATCGCAACAAAAAGCAGAGTCGCAAAAATCTGCTGATGTGCCGTCGATAAAAAAGGATGTGATCTCAAAAGTGGACAAAGTTCAGAAAAAAACCATGTCAGCCATGACAAACAAGCAGGAGAAGACACGAAAGATCTCGGTGAAAAAACCAGAAAAGGCAGCCGTAGTGGCGGCAAAAAAAATGCCCAATCGACCTGAGAGACGTCCGCTATCTGATCATGTGTCTCCCGAGACATTCAAAGGCAGTCAGAAAAATGGTCTGGGTGGTGACTCAGATGTGGCGCCTGATTATACTCAGCGTGTGCTGATCTATCTTCAGCGATTTAAATATTATCCGCCGCTGGCCTTAAAAAGAGGCATGGTTGGGCGTGCGGAAGTGGTGTTGACGATTGACTGCCAGGGGAATTTAATCGGTTATAAAATAACCCACTCTACAGGATCTTCTGTTTTAGATGAAGCCGTTACCATCATGCTTAAAAATGCCGGAAGGCTTCCGACTGATAAGCGTTGTCAGGGTAGTACTCACATAAGCATTCCAGTGATTTTTCAGTTGGAGAAATAAAAAGTTCAGTGATTTTTTCGTGTTTATCACGATACGGATCGGGAGTGAAAAATTAATGAATTGTGGTCAAATGGCTGATTCGGCGTGACATTATGTCTGGATTAATTATACTGACTTTAGTATTAAACATTATTGATTTATTATGTCTGATAAAAATCATAAAGTTATCCTGGCCTGGTTCGTCTGGTTCTTGGCCGCTTTGTTTTACGCGTTGGATTACTTTCAACATACGGCGCCGAGTGTGCTGTTAAAACCGATTGCGCTTTCCATGGATATTGGAATCAATCAAGTGGCTTCGGCCATGGCAATTTATTTTCCCGTCTATGCCATCTCGCAGATGCCAGCCGGTATGCTTTTGGATCGCTATGGCTGCAAGTGGACGCTGAGTCTGTCTTGTCTTATTATGAGTGCCGGAATACTTGCCTTTGCGCTTGAACATTCGATGGTTATGCTGTGGAGTGGAAGAATACTGGTTGCCATCGGTTCGGCTTTTGCTTTTTTGGGTGCCTTGAAAGTTGCCTCCGATGTACTGCCTAAAAAAGCCTTTCCCATTGCCGTAGGGTTGACCAATACCATCGGTGTCTGCGGAGGGATATTTGGTCAAGTGCTGCTTGAGTATTTTATCGAGAGGCTGACTTGGGAGGGAGCGCTTTGGTTAATCGGTTTTATTGGCATCGGCTATTCACTGATATTATTTTTGTTGGTCAGACCCAGGCAGTTTTTTGCCGATACCGCAAGAGTTGCCAAGAAATTCAGCTGGCATGATATAATGATCTTAAAATCATGGCGATTATGGCTTATTGCTCTCTATGCCGGCATTATGGTAGGAACGGTGGTCAATGCCTTCTCAGAGCTCTATGATGTCGTCTTTCTGGAGTATACCTATCACTTAAGTGCGGAAACGGCCGCCTCCATCAGTGCCTGTATTTTCTTCGGCATCGCCGTGGGCGGTCCGTTACATGGTGTTATTGCCAATTTTATCAAGAGTAAAAAACTGTGGATGATCATTGCCAACGCTGCCACCATCGTACTGTTTAGCATGATTATTTTGTTCTCTGGCATCCTCTCGATTATCGAGCTGTATTTTATGTATTTTATGCTTGGTTTTTTTGTCTCCAGCATGCTTCTGGCATTTGCGGTTGTCGATGAAATTTTTCCAAGAAAAGTCCATGGCACCGTGCTGGCCGTAGTCAATATGACGATTGGCATCGCGGCAGCTATTTTTCAGCATGTGGTGGGGTTTGTCAGCGAATATGTCAACGGTGGTGATATTCGTATCATTCATAACCCTCATACCTATGTTATCTCATTTGTGATTCTTCTGGTGCCACTTATAGCCAGCTTTTTCATGATTACGCTGGTGACAACAAAGGGCAGCGTTAAATCTTAAGTGACAATAAAATAGCCTTCGTCTGTAGTCAGGCAGTGCTATTTTCCAATACAAAAGCTGCTGAATATCTTGCCCAACAGATCATCAGAGCTAAATTCTCCGGTGATGCTGGAGAGTTCATTTTGAGCCAGTTTCAGCTCCTCGGCCAATAATTCGCCATCCCTGTTTTCAAGGTGAACGCCGGCGTTATCAAGGTGTTGTTGAGCATCGGTTAAAGCCGTGATATGACGCTTTCTGGCGCTGAAAATCCCTTCGCTGGTCTGTTTAAATCCGATGCTATCAAGAAGATGTTCTTTGAGAGCATCTATTCCAGTGTGATCTTTGGCCGAAATATAGAGGTGATTGCCATGATTGATAGGGTTGGCTGAGGCAAGAAGATCGACTTTATTGTAGACATAAGTGATGGGAATATGTTTTGGAATATGCGCGAAAAACTCTGGTTCCAAGTCTTGAATGTCATGATCAATCGTGTCGCGAATGTCGGCGACTAAAAGGATATGATCAGCCGCTTTGATAGCATTTAAGGCGCGTTTGACGCCCTCGGTTTCGATGATATCTTCACTGACTCTAAGTCCTGCCGTGTCGATGATATGCATGGGAATGCCATTGATTTGAATATATTCCTTGAGCGTATCACGGGTTGTGCCTTCAATGTCGGTGACGATTGCTGAGTCTTTCCCAGATAAGGCATTAAGCAGGCTCGATTTGCCGGCATTTGGTTTTCCGGCAATAACAATTTCAACCCCTTCTCTTAAGAGTGCTCCTTGTTGAGAGGTGCCCAGTGTGTTGTTTAGTGAAATTTTGACGGTGTTAAGCTGATTTAAAATGGCATTGTCGGCCAGAAAATCAATTTCTTCTTCGGGGAAATCGATGGCAGCTTCAACATGCACTCTTAGTGTGATTAACTGTTCAAGCAGGTTATCGATGTATTTGGAAAACGCACCCTGAAGGCTGCGTGAGGCGGATTTTGCCGCCTGTTCAGATGAAGCGTCAATTAAATCGGCGATGGCTTCAGCCTGTGCCAGATCGATTTTATCATTGAGATAGGCGCGTTGTGAAAACTCACCGGGTGTGGCCATTCTTGCACCGTGTTCGATCACCTGCTGCAAGATCATGTTTAAGATAACCGGGCCGCCATGACCTTGAAGTTCGATAATATCCTCACCGGTGAAAGAGTGAGGTGCCTGAAAATAAAGTACGATACCCTCATCGAGCACATTGTTATCCCTATCATAAAAAGGCTGGTAATGGGCATGACGTGGAATAAGTGCGGTCTGTGTGATTTTTTGCCCGATTTCCCTGGCCTTTGTTCCGGAAATACGGATTATTCCGACACCGCCTCGTCCGGGTGCTGTAGCAATGGCGGCGATGGTATCCTGTTTAAATAGCATAGAAAGAATGCACTGATTTTTTAATTATTATATTCCATTTTTCAGGCTGACTGTAGAGTCAACGTAGAAAATGAGGTGCATTTTTTTGTGAGAATAGAATGAGAGCAGCGGTAGCCAGGTTATAATGGCGTAGTAGTTGATTTGTTCGTATTTGGGAAATAAAAAGCAGGATCATGCCTCGTGGTCAATGGTGCGGCCTCTGCCAGACTGTCCATTTGATCTGTTACCTGGGGCTTGATGAAAGTGCTTGACAGTAACGGGTTTCAGGCGTTTTTGCATCAGCCATGCATAGGCGATAAAACCAATGGCGGCAACGGCGACAAGTGGCAGCATCAGCATCGAGAGCATAATAAGCACCATAAGATGAAGTGGGCTGAGTTTTTTCATAACGGGCTCCAAGGTGTTGTTAAATTTATCAATTGGTATGATTTTAGCCAATTTATGCTGTAAAGAAAATAGTCAGATGCAAAAAAAATGGATAATATAGATATAAATTAAGTCAGAACTTAAAGTATAAGGACGGCAGATGAAAAAAATTTTGCTTATAGGGGCTCTTATGGCTGTATTTGGCTTCGTATATGCGGCAGATAATCAGATCGCTGACAAGACACAGACAGCGCAATCTTGTGCAACGACAGACAATGGATGCAGCGGAAACTGGGAATTATTTAAATCAGGTTGGAGTGATATGGCGTCCGCGACTTCAAATACCGCAAAAAATACGGCAGATCAGGCGGCTAAGTACGCCAAAACAGGTTGGCAGAAGACGAAAGAGACGACAATGAATATGTATGATAAAGTCGATGATTATTTTGCCGATAAAGAAAAAGTTGAGGCAGATCAACAGCCATCGGAAAAGGAGGGTAATGCGTAGCTTGTCTCGCTTAAAAGCACTGGTTTTTTTGTGAAAAAAGCACTAAGGTAATAGTTATAGATAACAACAACCATGAACCTGTGCTGATCTTAAATAATAATGATGTCAGGCACAGTGACATGCAACCAGACGGAGGTCACACTTATGCAAATCCAACTCACCGGTCGCCATCTTGATATCACCCCTTCAATGAAGCAATATGTTGAGGACAAGCTCAGTAAGCTTAGGAATCATTTCGATCAGATTCTGGTGTTGAAAGTCATCTTGAGTGTCGAGCGGGAAAAACAGATTGCCGAGGCAATTATCAACGCTCCGGGCTGCGAGTTTGTGGCAAAAGCCGATGCAACGGATATGTACGCGGCAATCGATTCTCTGCAGGACAAGCTGGATGCTCAGATCAGAAAGCATAAGCAGAAGCTCAAATCTCATCGTAATGGACAGGATCGTGCTGATATTGAAGAGGCATTGACTGAGTCTGAAGAGTAGACAGATCCTGATTTTCTCCACATGAATTTTCTTTCTCCTTTTATCACCCGATCTCGCTTCTTGAGTAATGCCGCATTGCAGAGTCAAAAGCGCGTCTTTGAAGTCTTGAGTAATCTTCTGTCAGATTCTGAAGATGCGCTAAGCAGTGACTTTATCTATCAAAAACTCTATGAGCGTGAACGAATCGGCTCCACAGCTGTTGGCAGGGGCGTGGTGGTGCCTCATTGCCGAATTGAAAATCTAAGCATCACTAAAATGGCGGTACTGACGCTGAGTGAGCCGATGGCTTATGAAAATGCAGAAGAAGGAGTCGATATTTTTATCGCCGTTATCTTTCCACTTCACATACAGAATATCCATCATCAATTTATGACGGCACTGGTTTCTTTTTTAAAAACCGATGGCATGTTAACGAAAATCCGTGCAGCCGAATCGAATGAAGCACTGTATGACATCTTCGCAGAAAAAACCGTTATTTAACTGTTTGCATGCCAATGTGGTTGCCAGAGACGATATAGGTATTCTTATATTGGGTTGCGCCGGCAGTGGCAAGAGTTATTTAAGTTATCTACTGATAAAAAACAAGGATTTTAGCCTTGTCGCGGATGATCTGGTCATATGTTCTTATCAGCAAGGTGGTATTATGGCACGGCTGCCAAATGCCGAATTTGCCGGTAAGCTTTATCTTGATGGTCAACTGATTGAAAATCTGTCATATAAAGAATCACAGCTGCTGACGCATGTAATCAATCTGGATCAAAATTACACCGAGGCGGCCTTTTTTGAGCTGTATGGTTTTCAGCTGCCGATGATGGCTGTTGATTTTTGGTTAATCAATAAACAGCACCAATACGGCTGCCACAGAGCTTAAAATCACCATGGCGATACCACCGGCTAACAGCGGTTTTCCACCTGATTTAAACAGCGTTTTAAGATCGGTGTTAAGCCCGACGCCAACCATAGCCATGGCCATAAAAAAAGCGGATAAAAGCAGCAGGAATTCTTTGATCGCAAGATGGGTAATCTGGTCAAGATAGTCGAAGAATCCAAGCGTGTTCAAGATAACCATGAGTAGAAAATAGAGAATAAAGGTCGGGAAAAACGTCCGCCATTTCTTGCCGATCTGATGCTCTTTGCTTTGATCTTTGTGATGACGCATACCGATAAAGACGACCATGGGTGCAAGCAGAAGAATGCGCACCATCTTCACAACGGTGGCAACTTGCCCGGCCAATGCACCGACGGCAAATCCTGCGGCG
>JBMSHD010000120.1:0-6218 GCA_049416425.1 Francisellaceae bacterium
ATAAAGCAATGGCTTTATTGCTCCATTTCACTCTGTCGCTGCAATGACGGGAAACAAGGTTTCATAGTGGTTATATATGGGAAGTTATTTTGCACATGTTCCTAAATGACATTCCTGCTGTCTCTGCCAATATATTTAAGCCTGGCACAACCTTTGATAAACGGTGCATTCTCGGAAAACAACAGGGCTTTATCGCTATCAATCGCTCGATATTGGAAACGCTTATCTTCCTTGCCGATATTGGCAGTTGGCTGGATTTCAGGATATCTAACCGCCTCACTGTGGTAGTAATCAAACTGCATATGATCCAGACGATCAAGAACTTCGCTTTTATGATAAGAGGCCAATTCATTTTTGGCCAACAACATGTAGCGCTTCAGCAGATACTGAATTTCAGACATATCCGATATGATACTGTAGCCTTGTGATTTCCTCGGCCAATTGCTCAATAAAGAAGGCTGAGCAAACGAGTAATAAAGCATCGGGCAGTCTGTATCGATCAGCTGATCAACCCAGACCGGCTGTAGAACACTCGGCAGATATTCCGAGGCATTATAGATATTTTCATAAATATCTTGAAAAGCATCCAGCGGTAAAGCCTGAGTATCGGTGGCCGGAACATAGCCTGTGGTAACACCCGAGGCGACCAGACACAGCTGCTTGACACTCTCGGAGATATTGACGGCATGGCGCGATTTATTAATTCCTCTTATCTTCGAAAACAGATTATCAAAAAAGACATTGCGCATGAAGAACTGGAGATTCGAGGCCATTCCATCGGCCAGATAATTATAAAAATGCTGCCAGGCGACATCACTGTCGCGCTTGTGATCAAGCCACTGCCCCCCAAACACCAGAAATGGAGATAACCAGGCAGCGCTAGACTGGCAATGCTTTCTGACCACCTGGGTCATGAAGTGACGAAAGTTCACCAATTCAAATTTTGGATTTTTCTGCAGCCGCAAATGCGCATAGTTCATCATCCGATTCAATCCATCGCGATTGGACATTCGTGGCAGCAGATGAAACGTTTTGATGCCGGCACTTAAGTCCACCAACGGATAATATTCGATATTGGCATAGCTGGGAAACACCCCTTGAAATCCCATCATTCTGCCGGGTCTGACGATACCATAAGGCACCGTATCTCCACCAAAAGTGGAATACAACTCAGACTGCTTCTCTAAAAGCATAGATAATGGAATCATTCCCTTACAATAGTTGAGGTCTTCCGCCAAATCAGGCGCCAAAGATCCATCTCGACACTCCTCAAAAGCGCTCTGCTGATAACCGGTTTTGGGCATCGAAGGCAACATAAAGCGATGGTTTTTTACAATATCATCACCATATTGATAATAAAAAAGATAAAAAGGCAATCGATTGCCGGGAGAGATTTCATCAATTATATGCCCAAGCCTTTCATTAACCGCCAGAACCCTGTGTCTGATATCCTGCCAAAATACTTTTTCTATCACGATTTAATCCTTAGGAACGTATCTGAAATAAATTCCCCTTCGTCAGGGAAGGGGTGCCAGGAATATCCCGGCGGGGTAGTTTTTAAATAAAGCTCACGAGCTTGCTCGTAACAGCCTTGCTGATTTCAATTTAAGGAAGTTATATTGCACACGTTCCTTAAGTATTAACTCGGTCATTATAACATAGCTAAGCTGCTCGAAACAATTTTCCAAAATGTACGCCTAGCTCTGCTTATTCATCATGATCTGCTGCAGATAGTTGATAACCAGGTTACGATAGCTTTTGCTGCCAGAGTCACTCTGCTGGTCATCCATCAGACGAGCCGCCTGCATCAAAATGGCAAGCTTCTTAAGCTCGAGACTTTGATATCCCAGCCAGTTATTGATAGCCAGCTGCATGGAGATGTCGCGAAGCAATGCATCTCTTGACTGATTGATGATGCCGGGTTGATTTTTTGTACCCTCAACCCAGTCGCTCGACAGCTGATAAGAAATAGCATTGCTCATTTGATTCAGATAGGGTGTCAGCGTGTTGAGCTGGCTGATCACCGCGGTGGTAATCGCCGCACTGTTGCTGTTATTGCCGCCTGGAATTATCTGATCATTTTGATCCGTCATGCTACCACCGCTTTGCTGACTGATGATTTCCGCTGTCAAGGATATCACGGGAAGACGGTTCAACTGACTGTAAATACTGCTTGAATCCGCTGCGTTTGAGGTGATGATCTTATTAACAAAATCTGAAATATAATAAACAAAATTATTCGTACCAATCGTGCCCAATTGCCCATACAGCGCCACGGCTGCTCCGATATTGGCGCCATTGGCGTCATAACAATCCTTTGAGCTATCACAGGTCTGGCTTTGGTTCATATCGATCAGGTTGGACTGATACATCGCCGATTTTAGGTTCTGACTGGCATTTAGCAGCGCCTGGTTGTTTTTAAGGATAGCGCTGGTATTTTTCTCAATCAATGCTAGCTGTTTCTCAAGGTCACCGGAATTGTTTGGATTCACAGGCCGCCAGTTGGCCGATGCCGAAACAGCCATCAATGACAGTCCAACCATCGAAAGCCATATCTTAATTTTTTTCATCTACTACACTCCTTTATTGCTCATCGATTAGTTTACTGACCAAATACTCACAGGCCGCCGATATCGACAACTGTGGCGTATTATCGACCATAAGCTCAAGCTCTCTGACCGCCGTACCGGAAGGAAAACGCTCGGCCAGCCGCCTTCTGGCCTCTTTTGGCCCCAGCGCTTTGTACAAAAGCTCGCGAATATGCACATCCTCGCTGGTGGTATTAAATGCCCACAATTCAACCGCCGATACCGAGCTGGTCAAAAGCTGGGTATTGATGCCCTGCTTGGTGACAAACTGGGCGATAAACGTCGCCCCCATAGATGTTGGCCCATGAACCTGTGTGGCAAGTGCTTGTTTCTCTGTCTCATTAAGACCGAAGGTTTTACAGGTTTTCTCAATGCTTTGACTCGAGCCAGAATCAAGAATAAAAATGCTGGTGGCAAAGTCGACCATCAGCTTATCGAAATCCTCCAAGGCCTGAGAGGCCAGGGAGATCTGGATCTTCCATTTTCTGCCTTCTCGCATATCCTGGATAACCTGCTCTCTGACCGACACACTCCGAGCAGTACGATGAAACTCATCATAGACGATGCGTTTGGGCTCCTCTAAAATCTCCCTGACGCGCTGAGTATGAAAGGCGCGATAACGCTCGGGAAACGCCATGACTTCATCCATGCGCAGAAAATAATGCTGCGCCACGGCATGCCTTGCCAGCATATACATCACCGATGTCTGCTTATCCGCCGCCGCACTGCCGGTTTTGGCCACCTCTTCAAGATCAAGCGCCAGCACTCGAATCTTCTCCAGATGCAGCTGTGTCGGCATGCTCGAGGTTGGGTAGTTGCGAATAATCACCGAGATGTTGCGACAGAATGCCGAGACATAGTCCTCGGCGCTATTGCCGATGCAGACCTTGCCATAGATATCTTTCACCCCGTGACTGTGTGCCGCCGATATGGTATCAGAAAGCGTTGGCATGGCATAGGTCTGGGCCCGCATGGCCGACTGATGATCGCCTTGATCAAACAAATAATCAACCACCTGCCACCAGGTTTGAAAATGTGCATCTGTACCCCTTAACTGTTTTAGCCTTTCACTGATAGCCACATCCCGATCTGGAATATAAGGCTTGGGCTGGGCATGGTCGGAAAACTGTCTAAATACCTCATCGACGATCATGCTCAACATGCCAGACATTCCTTCGGGTAAGCTATCTGCAACATTATCCAGATATAAAAGCGATAAAAGATTGATCAGAAAGCTTCTTTGCAATTTCGTCGGCAGGCGAATACCAAGCTGAGTATCAAACGGGTTGATAGCATCACCATCCTCAAGCTTCAGACGATGATAGGCCACCTTATCTCTGTCTTCAGCACTCAAGCCCTCTTTCAGCAATGAAATAAAACCCTTGCTGGAAGGGCCTATATCGATAATGGCAATCCTTGGCAGTTGAGACAGGCCGGGTGAGAGACAAAGCCCCAGGTTTAACGAGTTCAATAGCACCGACTTCCCAGAGCCGGATCGAGCATAGATAATATCCACCCAGCTGATTTGATGCGATGATCCCGGCTGATAAGGCCAGAGCTTGCCATCGGGCGTTCTGAATAAAATGGCGCCGCGCTGCCATGGTGAGGCAGGTCGTGTGATCGGTAGCATTTTTATCACCTGTGACAACGGCGGCGCCGAGGCGGTAGCCTGAGATTTATTGCGAATCGCCAGTGATGAGCCCATCACCTCACCAAAAGGATCGCCGTAGAATTCCTTGACCTCACATCCTCCCCAGCCTTGCACCAATTGTGCCAGTTTGGCTGCTCGCTGTTTAAGAAGACCTTTCTCTTCGACATGCGCCCAGGTGGTGAACACAACCTTGAGTTTAACGATGGGATCGTCCCCCCGTTCTTCAAGCATCTTCAGGTATTTATGCGTCTCGACGATTAACTTGTTATGATAGGAGCTGAAGGTTAAAAACTGAGCCAGCCAGTTTTTAGACTGAGTAACCTTAATGCCTTCATCGCTGATCATATAGGATATTCTCCAGGGAAGATCCGCATTCATCACCCGCTTAAACAGATCATAAAAAGAACGAATGGATTTGGGAAACAACTCAATATACATCGGCAGATAAAGCATGTCTCCGATGCGTGCCATCTTTAAGTCAATATTCTGCCCTTCTCGCGGAATCAGCTGATTGGCAAGCGGCGGCCATAAAAGCTCTGATATGTCATATTCCTGCCGGCGGCCATCCTGACGATGGCGCACAGGCAAAGGATCTCCGGGTAAATAAGCTCGCCATGCCGGAGAGGTATAATTGGCATCGATCGATCGTCTCACCTCATAAAGCGCCTCATGGACATCCATCAATTTCAGGTAAAAACCGATCTGCCTGAAACTATCGATGATGATGCTAACCAATGAATCATGAAGATTATTAAGCTCCGGCAGATCCATGAAGATATTCTGAGCGTCTTTTGCCGTGGCCAGATTATATCCCTTTCGATCTTGAGCCTGCTGTTTCAGTGCTTTTTTGATATATTGCGCCGGCAGCGCTCGTGTATCGGTACGCACCACAATAAAGCAGGACTCATAGGCGCACATTCTGGTGAGCATATTTTTCTTGGAGCCGAAAATATCAGCGATATCAAGCCCCAAACGATGTGCCGTTTCAACGGCCGGCTCTAATGCCTGATCGATATGATAAGCCACCTCATCAGGCTCATAGCTGAAATAAAACTGCAAACCATGACCCTTTGACAAAAAAGCCGACTGCAGGGTTTGTGCAATTGAATCGCAAAGCGCCTGAAACTCCGCACTGCCGACGAAACGTCTGAAACCATTTAACTGTATTATCGATAACAGGGAGTTATCTTTATTGACCAATACATGCCTGGAGTTTGCCGTCTCGATATCACAATAGGAGGCTCGGGTGTGTTTAAGAATCATCTCAAGCCAGGCGAACAGACTCTCGACATTGTCATAAAATTTATCGACCAGCGCCATTTCTCACTCACTCAAGGCCTTAATCAGCCTGTTGATTCGCTCCGATGAGAAGATACGAGAGGCGATCTGCAGGCGCTCAAACAGCATGTTTCGATGATAAAATTGACGATATTCTTCATCGGTGTCGTGTTTCTGCTTGGCTTGTGAAATCAGCTGCGATGCCAGATCCGGCTTAATGTCATTGACTTTATGCAACAGATAAAACATATAGGCCGCAGGCAAGGCATTCATCAGCTTTAAAAGCGCCGATAACTCCACCTCTTTTCCAGCATCTGAACCCATCTGTGTATACAACTTTTCCAGCTGCGCAATGTGATCCTCATCGCAAGCATAAATGCCGTCTTCCAGATGCTCAAAATTATTCAGCGCATGGTTGATATTCATGTTTTTATAATTTTTCCAATACTGCGCAACTTCTTCGGGTGTAAACACAATCTGCCTCATCGCAATAACCTGAATGCCATTTAATCAAATTCCTCGCCAAAATTCGCTCTAAAATTTAGAGCCCAATTTGCTTTTATTTCTATTGCTAAAAGATTGTAACTGTGAATCTGGAACTACAGGAGGTATTTCGATAAAACGGTTAGACAGACTTCAATCCCTACCCTTGAGCTCAAGGGTGAAACGGCTTTATGAGTCGCGTTTAAGCGGTGAGTCGT
>JBMSHD010000121.1:0-6134 GCA_049416425.1 Francisellaceae bacterium
CACGATGGATAGCAGCCTTGTTATGGGTGTTTTGAATGAAGCGCTGGATCGCTTTATTCTACCCCAAACTGTCAATACAGTTTGGGGTAGAATACAAAATACTTAAGCCTTTGGGAAATTAAGTTGACGGTGCCTTAATCTTTAGCAAAAAATCCACTGATGATAATGATGGCAACACCGATGCAGATGGCGGAATCAGCAACATTAAAAGCGGGCCAATGATAGACGCCGATATGAAAATCGAGAAAATCGACAACATAACCGTGAATCAAACGATCATAAACATTTCCCAAGGCTCCTCCTAAGATAAGGCTCAAGGAAAAGGCAAAGACATTTTTATCCTTAGGTAGACGCCAAAGCCAGATAATAATACCCACAGCAACGGCGATGGCAATAGCCGACAATACAATCACCTGCCATAAGGTCTCTTGATTGCTCAAAAAGCTAAATGCGGCTCCGTAATTATGCAAAAGCGTGAGATTGAAAAAAGGCAAGACATAAAGCGGCTGACCATAGTTAAGATAAATATGTGCCAGATATTTTGTCAAAAGATCGATGGCGATCACCAAAATGGCCATCCACAGCCATTTCAGCTGACCTCGCTTAGGCGAATTCACGCCGCTCTCCTGTCTCTGTGGTGATGTTCTCGACACAACGCCCACAGATATCTTGATACTCAGGTTCACTGCCAACCGTATCAGATCGGTGCCAGCAACGCTCACATTTGACTTCTTTCGACGCTTTTATTTCCATACTCAAGCCCTTGTATTCGGTATCTAGTGCATCATTCGACTTTTCAGCCAGTAGATACAATTCTACTTTAGAGACGATAAAGACAAAACGCAACTCCTCTTTGAGCTTTTTCAATTTATCAAAAAGCGTCTCATCGGCATAAAGCACCAGCTCAGCCTCCAAAGATGCTCCGATCTCACCGGCAGCGCGTTTTGTCTCCAACAGCTTATTGATCTGCAGTTTAACCTCTTGAATAACTTTCCAGTACTCCAGATCGAGCTCATCACCAGCAGCAAAACCATCGAGTCCATCATACCAGCACAAAAGCTGCAAAGGCTTTGATTTTTCGCCGGGGATTGCCTCATAGATCTCATCGGCGGTAAAGCTTAGAATCGGCGCCATCCAGCGCACCAAGGCCTGAACAATATGATACATCGCTGTTTGTGCCGATTTACGCGCCTGACCATCGCTCTTAGCGGTATACTGTCTGTCTTTGATCACATCGAGATAAAAGCCACCCATGTCGATGGCACAGAAGTGATGAATCAATTGCGTCACGGCATGAAAATGATAACCATCATAGGCGGCTATCAGCTTATTTTGTATCTCATGTGTTTTGGCAACGGCCCATTTATCAAGTGCCACCATCTGATCAAAAGCGATCCTATCACAAAGCGGATCAAAGCCATTTAGATTCGCCAACAAAAATCGTGCCGTATTTCTCAGGCGTCTGTACATATCGGCCGTACGCTTTAGGATCTCATCCGATACCGTCATCTCACCGCGATAATCGGTTGAAGCCACCCATAGACGCAACACATCGGCACCGAGCTCATCGACAACTTCCTGAGGAGCTACCACATTGCCCAGTGACTTAGACATTTTATGTCCATTGGCATCGACGGTAAAGCCATGAGTCAAAACAGCACGATAGGGTGATCGGTCACATCTGGCTATGCTGTTTAATAATGAGGTTTGAAACCAGCCGCGATGTTGATCTGAACCCTCCAAATATAAGTCAGCCGGAAAGCGAAGTTCCTCTTCGGCTTCTACAACACAGGCATTACTGGAGCCTGAGTCAAACCAGACATCTAGCGTATCGGTAACACGATCATACTGATCAGCATCATCGATAAATTCCTCATCGGCGGCGTTGAACCAGGCCTCGATGCCTCCTTTTTCAATTTTTTTCGCCACCAGCGCTAAAATCTCCTTGGTATCAGGATGCAATGCACCGGTTTGCTTATGGGTAAACAAAGGAATCGGCACCCCCCAGGTACGCTGACGTGAAATACACCAGTCAGGACGATCGGAGACCATCTTCTCGATACGCTGCTGCCCCCAATCAGGCACCCAGGACGTCTCTTTTATGGCTTCCAATGCACCGGCTCTTAAACCATTTTGCTCCATGCTGATAAACCACTGTGGCGTCGCTCTGAAAATAAGCGGCGTTTTATGACGCCAGCAATGAGCATAGCTGTGATTGATCTTAGCAGAGTGAAGCAGCGTATTATTGGTTCTCATCATCTCAACAATCAATGTATTAGTATCAAATACCATGTTGCCGGCGAAATGCTCGACATGCTCCAGATAACAACCATTGCCATCGACAGGATTATCAATGGGCAGTCCATATTCTCTGCCAACCATAAAATCTTCAACACCATGCGCCGGAGCGGTGTGCACAAGACCGGTTCCTGAATCTGAAGAGACGTGATCACCATGGATAATCGGCACGATTCGAGAATAAAAAGGGTGATGAACGGTGAGATTCAATAATTTCTCCCCAGGTGTCGTTGCGACGATGGATGCCTGATCAAGCCCAATTTGAGCCGCCAAACTCTCAACTAAGTCCCTGGCAACAATGATATACTCATCCCCAATATCAACAAGCGCATAATCAATTTCTTTATGCATAGCAACCGCCTGATTTGCCGGCAGCGTCCACGGCGTTGTCGTCCAGATAACGGCATAGACTGCTTTTCCCAATTGAGAAACAGCAAAGGCATCCGCCCAGTCAGCGGGAACTTCGGCCTTAAATTTAACATCGACCGCGGGAGAGACTTTATCCTTGTATTCAACTTCGGCCTCGGCCAAGGCCGAACCACAGTCAATACACCAGTGTACCGGTTTAAAACCCTTGGTCAGATGACCGTTTTCGATAATCTGACCAAGCACTTGGATCATATTGGCCTCATAGTCATAATTCATCGTCAGATATGGCTTGTCCCAACGACCCAAGACACCGAGTCTGATGAAATCTTTTTTCTGACGTTCAACCTGCTTTAGAGCATATTTTCGACATTCTCGGCGAAAGCGATTGGCATCAATTCTGTCATTCACCTTGCCGTGGACTTTCTCGATCTGATGCTCAATCGGCAAACCGTGACAATCCCATCCAGGAATGTAAGGGGCATCAAAACCACTTAAGGTCTTAGATTTTATAACGATATCTTTTAAAATTTTGTTAACGGCATGACCGACGTGAATATCCCCATTGGCATAGGGAGGGCCGTCATGGAGAATAAATTTATTCCTGCCGGCAAATTCCCGTCTGATCTGCCCATAGATATCCTGTTTCTGCCACTGCTTCAATCGCATTGGCTCCTTCTGCGCCAGATTTGCCTTCATCGAAAAAGACGTCTTTGGCAAGTTGAGTGTTTTTTTATAATCCGACATGTTTTATCTCATCACCTAATTTAATTAATCATCACTGCAAAGCAATTATTCATGCGCCATATAAACCTGCTCCAACCACTTCAAAGCTTTCGCTTTATCTTCGGCAATCTGGGTGGAAAGCGCATTGAAATCACTGAATTTCTTCTCGTCACGAATGTGTTTTAGAAACTCGATACCGACATACTGACCATAGAGGTCGCAATCAAAATCGAAAATAAAAGTCTCAAGCAGACGCATTCTGCCGCATACAGTAGGTCTGACACCGATATTGGCTACACCATAATGATGATGCTCACCGATTTTAACCTTGACAACATAAACTCCTGAAACCGCGACTTTAATCGGCACTGGAATATTAATAGTTGGAAAGCCGAGTTTTCGCCCATTTTCCAGCCCATGGTGAATACGTCCGCTTAAGCTATAGCGATGCCCCAGGAGTTTTGCCGCCTGATCAAAGGCACCAAGGGCCAGAAGCTTACGAATATGACTGGAACTGATACGCAAGTCATCCTGAATATAAGAGGCGCTCGATTCTACCGTGAAGCCATATTTTTTACCCAGAGAGATTAAAAGCTCACGATTTCCCTGACGATCGGCACCGAAACGAAAATCATCGCCGATCACCACATGACTGGCATTTAAGCCATCGATCAAAATCCGCTTGACAAACGCTTCTGCCGTGAGCTGCGACAGCTTCCTGTCAAATCGAAGACATAACACCAAATCCAAGCCTAATTTTTTGAACTCGATCATCTTATCTCTAAACGGTGTGATTCGCCCCGGCGCCTTATCCGACAGGAAAAATTCCTTCGGTTGTGGTTCAAAAAACACCGCGACACTATGAAGTCCAGCCTTATGGGCCGCCTCTGTGACCTTGGTTAATACCGACTGATGTCCCAGATGCATACCGTCAAAATTTCCAATGGTGACGACGGTTTTATTTTTCTGCTGTTTATATAAATCTGCAAATCTTAGCAAACGCATGCGATTCTATGCCTTATGAGCGATTGCCCATTATGATATAATTTGACTCTTATTTCAATTCTTAAGCGACAACTGGCGATTTTTCAGCCAGAGTCACATAGGCAGACAACTTGACTTCCTTCGATAGAGTCAGATCCAGATCATCTTTTCTGTAGCGTTGCACGCGCGGTTCCGGAATCTGCCCACCTTCTTGGTCATTAAAACTGATGCTTTGGATAAAATAATGGCTGCCGGTCTTTTTATTAAACATCGTCACAAAGCTCTGAATCTCTTGATAAATCGAGAGCATCAACTTATATTTAGCCTGATTAAGTTGGCTGGTATCGGGACTGAAACCTAAAACTTTGACTTCAGTTCGCTGGTTTGAAGATACTGGGGTCGCCAGCGCTTTGGTCAACTGATCAATCTGGTCTTGCTGCAATCGTGATTCAAACTCCAAGCGACTGTTGATCACGCCACTTGTTGTTTGAGACTCATTGGAGCTACTTAGTTTCCAATTCACCCCCGGCACGGCATTATTAAGCATGCTAAGCGCCTCGGCATAAATTGTATTCTGCTCATCGCCATTGACAGTACTGTTAATCGTCACCATCACCTTTGCCGTATTGGAGAAAACTTCCGTATGGTTTTCGGTCGTGAAATTCAGCGTGTTATTCTCAGGGTAAATAACGGGCATGGTTCCTGCATACGATACACCGACAGCGACCAACAATATGGCGATAAACAATCTTAATCTTAACATCATCTTTCAACCTTCACTGATTAGCGATTTCTCTTGTAATTAATCACGATTATAGACATCTTCAAGACGAACAATATCATCCTCGCCAAGATAGCTGCCAATCTGTACCTCGACGATGGCGATGAGCTCATCGGTTTTATTTTCAAGCCGATGAACCGACTCCACAGGGATATAAACATGATCATTGACGGCATAGTCTTTGATGCTTTCATCAACCGTGATGGTTGCCACTCCTTTTATCACCACCCAATGCTCCGCTCGTTTAAAATGTTTTTGCAACGACAAACGTCCACCCGGTATCACTTCGATAACTTTCACCTGAAACCCTTGTCCTTGATCTATGGTTTTATAGGTGCCCCACGGTCTGGTATAGATCTCTCCAATCTCATTGATATATCCTGTTGACATCCGACTGCCTCTTTTAAATTAAATTACCTGTTTGAACAGCCAGTATACTAAATAAGAGGCTAAAAAAAAGGGTTTGCAAAATATTTCATTTTTTTTGGCAAATTGTGTTGACTTATCCATGAAAATCTATAGAATTCACTCTTGTCGCCGGCATGGCTCAACTGGTAGAGCAGCCGACTTGTAATCGGCAGGTTGTGGGTTCAAGTCCTACTGCCGGCACCATCAAAGCGGACTGGTAGTTCAGCTGGTTAGAATACCGGCCTGTCACGCCGGGGGTCGCGGGTTCGAGTCCCGTCCAGTCCGCCACGATAAATCAAATCAATAAATTTCCTCCAAAGTTAATTTCCCTGTATGACGTTTTTTATGAAAATGTTACTTTCCTTGAAAACAACCTCATTGCCACTTTAACAGCAATCTACATTAAAAAATGTCATCGCATAACTGTTTTCAAATTTTGCAGGGATTTCCAGTACGCGTTCCTAAACAGCAAAAATTTTCGGTGATAAAAGATATCTAACAAACAATAAAACCCTGATTTAGGAACGCGCGCAAAATAACTTCCTTTTTTTCATGGCGAAATATCTTCCAA
>JBMSHD010000122.1:0-6067 GCA_049416425.1 Francisellaceae bacterium
TAAGCCCTTATGGTTGCTGACTTCTAAGATTTCAACTTACCAACTTGGGTATAGCTAAATATATCTCCGGGAATCTCGCCAAAATGGCGTTTAAAGCTTGAGATATCATACGGCTGTTCAGCACGCCAATAATAAAAAGATTTGTTATGCATTCCCCCGGTGACATGCACATAACCTTTATTATCAAGCGCAATGGAAAATTCATTATGCGCGTCATTATCTACAGTGAAGCTGCTATCCAGCTCGTATTCATCGGCGACACCATCTATGATTTTGCCAACTTTAATCTTAAGCTCAGGTGTGACATAAACAAAATAAATGTCATCATTCACCGTGGTCACAGGTGTGGCAAAGGTATCACTGTACCAGCCTGAGATGGCTGTGGTCTGATATTCATTGACAACAGTGAAATTATCCTGGCTGACATCATAGGCGCATTGCTGTCCATCATCGGCTTCAGGCAGTGTTTTGATATTAAGCGTGTTGGAACGCGAGGCGTTTCCCGCTTGATCCAAAGCTTCAACATAGATTTGATAATCGGTATCAGGACTAAGACCGGAAAGCGTATAAGTGGTTCTGTCTATTAATGCTATATTTTGATTATCAACAACAATTTGATAATGAATATCAATCGATGGCGTCTGATTATCATCCACAGGCTCCCATGCAATTTCAATGCTATTTTCGCTCGTCGTCAGACTATAAATCACCGGCACCGATGGCGCCGTCGTATCACTGCTTTCATCACCCTTGCCATTGATACGACACCCGCTACCATTGAGGCTGACATAGCTGGGGTCTCGATAGTTCCCATCGCCTTTGAAACCAAAGTTTTCCATGCCATTGGCCGGAATCGTCTGATTATAGCTTTCGGCATCGATATATAAAACATCATCATTGCTTCCGCTTACAATCGCCCGCCAGATACCATCAACTTTAAAATCGGCACCTTGCCAAATAAGCTGCCAATTTTGAATATACTGATTGGTCGAATTTTCGATAATCACATCGGCTACAAAACCACCACTCCATTCACTGCGCAGATCGATTTCAATATCACAGTCGGATGCCGCAAAGCTCTGGCTTATCAGCGATAACACCACACCAACAGCCAATAGATATTTCTTGTGCGGAAAAAATAGCCTGAACTCAAAAAATCTAATTTTCATTTATTAAATCCTCAATAATAAATTATTATAATTATAATTTAAGGATTTAACGATTAATTTGTCAATTTATTGATCTGATTTATGTTAAAAATAAATATTCACTCCTCATCAACACTACCCATGTCCACCCTATTTTTAGCGTTATTCGTAAAACCCTCTTCTTCAAAGGAATCTACGGTATTATCGCCAAACTCAGACTGTTGACCACTGTAACCAGCAATAACCTCTTCGTCGATACAAGGATTACAAAATTGGGAATACACAACAGAAAGAACCGTTATGCCAAAAATACTAGATGATACCCCAAGTCCAAATGAAAAATGATTAATTTTTTTACTGTTATCAAGCTTTCCTGTGGATTTACTTAAAGCTGCCGGTAACATATATCCTACTCCTCCCGCCAATACTCCCAACAGAGTGATGCTAGATCGTGTCACTAGCAGCGACGCCAGCGACAGCGAAACTCCCACCCCATTTAGAATGGAATTCATTGTAGTTGATACTTTAAAATGCCCTGTCGGATCATTGTAGCCGATTGGATTTCCTCCTGCATAAGCAAAGGCATTTTCTGTGTTTTTCCCTGA
This sequence comes from Francisellaceae bacterium, assembly GCA_049416425.1. Lineage (GTDB taxonomy): Bacteria > Pseudomonadota > Gammaproteobacteria > Francisellales > Francisellaceae > JBMSHD01. The sequence continues at coordinate 1,754 of JBMSHD010000122.1, forward strand.
AAAGGCTGATAAACTATCGGCCTGCATAAAACCACTTATCACCGGATCATACTGACGATAACCATTGCCCAGTGACCAAAGCGCGGTACTTGGGTCACGACGCTGACCACCATAGCCGAATGGATTATCATCTATTCTAAAAACCTGATAATCCTGCTGTTGACCTCCATTAAGCGGATGATAAACATCACTTTGCATCCCATAGGCGCTATAGCGATAAAAATGGCGATAACCCATTGAGCTGTTGCCCACCAATACCGTGTTAGATTGCCCGTCTTGGTATAAATATTCGACTTGCACCGCTGTCGCACCCAGCTGGCAGCAGCCTAAAGTAGCGAGCACGAGCATTCTGCCAAAAATTTTCATACTCTGCCTCCATGTTAGATTGATTTTATGATTTATTAGCTAAACCCATTCTTGTCACGATAATATGGCTTTTAGGGTGAATACTTTGTTTTTATAAACGGTTATACATACTCAAACCACTTGCGCCCATACCATAGATACTTGAGCTGAGTCCAAAGCCAAATGAAATACGATTTAGTTTTCTGGCTTCTTTAGAATTTTTGCTTTCAGACTGAACCTCCATAGGAATTGATGTCACTGCCATGTCAAGTGCCCAAAAAGATAATGAACCCCCAATCCCTTTGATTAAAATGCCCAGAGACGTATCTTCTGATCCAGAGAGCAATATTAATTTAAGAGCATAAATATTGCTTACTATCCCTACAGATCCTAAAAAATAATTCACTCCTTTTGGCACCTTAAAATGCCCTGTCGGATCATTGTAGCCGATTGGATTTCCTCCTGCATAATTAAAGGCATTTTCTGTGTTTTTCCCTGAAAATGCCGATAAACTATCGGCCTGCATAAAACCACCTGTTAGCGCATCATACTGACGATAACCATTGCCCAGTGACCAAAGCGCGGTGCTTGAGTCACGATGCTGGCCACCATAGCCGAATGGATTATCATCGATCGTAAGCAGCCGAGGCGCATTACCCATAGCTTCACTTTGCCTATTGAATGGATAATAGGCATCGCTTTGAATTCCATAAGCGCTATAGCGATACAGATGCTTAAGCTCTTTTGATTGCATAATTAGCACGTTATTACTCTGACCATCGGTATATAAATATTCAACCGTGCCCGCATGACTCGATACACTCAAGATCAAACTGCTCAAAAAACTTATAAAAGCAGATTTTTTTATTCTTTTTTGCATAAGAGAGACCTCATATTTAATTTAACGGAAAGTCCAATGTAACATCATCACATACTCGCATTGTAAAGCGTATATTCTGTCCAATCACTGGGAGATATCTTCGTATCAAAGGCCTGCTTTTCGCCATATTCCGCGCCGGCTTCAATCATCGATGCAAATAAAACGCCGTCTATATCTATTCCTGCCATATCCATCACCCCCTTTTTAGCCATATTTTCAACAGCACCAGATGTCGTATACGTCATGACATTATCAGCTATATTCTTCCAGTTGATATCCTCAGAACTGGATTGCTCCATCTGCCCAATCATGATGGTCGATGCACTTTCCGCCAGCGTAAATGAAACCTCAGAAGCACTGCCTTTTAGCATATTTACACCGTAAGATGCTGAGTCGGAATCGTCTGTTTCAAACAAGTCATCAGACAACGATTCCATCACAATGTCAGCTTCATCACCCGCCATTGACGCAAATGTTAAACTGGCAAATTCCGCCGATGAATCCTTAAAATCCATTAATGGAAAAAACATGCTTTTTAAGAGACTTTTGTGCCCGCTGGGATCTCCATTTATAATTGGATTGTCATTGCTGAAATCATAGACATTATCAACACCTTGAAAAACATTGAAGCTATCTGCCTTATTAAAGGCATCAAAAATGGGATTATAAAAACGGTAACCATCACCAAATAGCAAACTCATACTAGCCGGATCGAGCAATGCCTTATCATAACCAAAGTAATTATTCTCGATATCAAAAGACTGCTTGATTTCATCCAGGTCATAATTCTGATTATTATCGCTATTAACGGGATCTGCTAAATCACTTTCATAACCATAGGGTAAATAAAGATAAACAGCCAAAAGACCATCATCTGCATCGGCAATTATATTGCCCTGAGCATCATCAAAGAGATAGTGCTTTTCCGTCTCTTCGTCTTTCTGATCCACCAGTAGATCACCAATATCTGGAGCGACGTACTTATCTATATCGCCCTGTCTCTGTTTGACCATGGCTGACAGCCCATTTTTATCCCTCTGACCACCGTAATAAAAATAGACCGGTTCATTATTTTCGGCATCAGCACTGTTCATCTCATTAGACTGCTCCGAAGCCAGCTCTCCCGTGGGATAGTAGCTGTATTGAACGGCTACTGGATTGACGGATGATGTTGAAGGTAAAATGGCCGTTAACTCATTTAAGCCATCATAAACAAAGCTGTCACCATAGGGATCGCCAATGAGGTCGCCATCCGTATTATAGGTATAGTTGCCATCACTAAAATGCGTCTTGAGATTACTCTCATAGGCATAGTCCCCGGAATGGTCAATCTGCTGCAAACGGTCAAAAAAGCCATCGGCCGTATCATAAACATATTGCGCCAGGTCATACTGTCCATCGGCATACATTGTTTTTTCTACCGCGATATCACCGTTCTGTGTATATGTATAATACCTGGCAGCAATCGCATTACCATAGCTGTCTTTAGGATATAAAATCTCATCACCACTTAGCGTCATACTCTCCAGCTGATCGATGCTGTTATAGGTATAACTGTATCTGGCACTGCCTTGGCAAATCTCATTATTGCAAAACGCGGATACCGTCGCGATATTACCGCTGGCATCATAGCCATATTGATAATCGATACTAACCTCATCCACAGCGCTACCAATCTTAATCTCAGCGATTCTGCCCTTACCATCATAACTAAAATAACTGTTGATGCAGTCGTCTCGAAGAATCGCTATTCTGCGTCCAAAATTATCATATCGATAGCTGACTTTAATATCATCACCATTGGACTGTGCTTCAATTATACGACTTAAACCATTCGCATTATAGGTATACGTCTCGCTGACACCGTCTGAATCCATTTTTTTTAAAAGACGTCCTGAATCAGGATCATAAAAATAACGAATACGATCAGAAACGCCATCACCAGGAGACAGGGTAATCATCGCCACTTTCCCAGATGCCGTATAGGCATAATAGATATGATTACTGGCGTTGCTTATTGCTTTAATCTTATCGCTATTCCCAAAATAGGAATAACTGATGGTTAATGTCGATTGATTTTCAGCACTGATTACCGATTTACTCTGACGCCGACCCAAACTATCATAACTGTAATCTGTCTTGTTATCCTCGTAATCTTCGATGCTTTCCTTATTACGATTCGAATAATACTGATAGTCCTGAGTGCTCAACACCCCATCATAACTTAACAGCTTATCGCCAATCGTGTTATAGGATAATACGCCGAGCAATTGGCTGGCGGAACTCACTTGAGAGAATAGCCACAGCCAACTCATAAAAAAATAAATCGATAATTTTTTCATCTCACGTTTCAACATCTCTTACGTTTACTGCCCATTGATCCTGATTAAAAATACGGCGTTATGCCAAATTAGTTAGTCAGGGGACACTCGACAATCTGATATGTCAAATCTCTGCCATCTCTCATTACAACTGTAGCCTTTGGCTGACCAGATGAGAATAGAAGGTGAATGGCTTCAACCTCATTTTCTTCTATAGCTTCCTTATGCATTTCATCTAGTCTGCTATTAATAATAGCAAAATCTTCGTCATTATATGGTATCCCGCTATCATCAGGAAAGTAACTTCTGACGATACCCTCGTCCTCAGGCTTAAGTGCTTCATTATAGCTTACTGTACCATTTGATGTTCTTAGTAAGTTTGTGGAGTCGGAAATTTCTGCTTCTGTAATCTCGCTCCAATAAGGAACACTGCCCCATGCAGCCAAAGCTAAAACATTAGACCCCACCATCAGTCCAAAAGAAATATGATTAAGCGTTCTCTTAGAGGATGAAGAAGGGAATAAAGAAGTCATTATAGCTCCCATTCCTGATAGGAACGTTGATGCACCGACTACTCCTATAGACCCACCAGACATCATTACTGGGATGGATATCAGAGATCCAAATAAAGATCCAGCAAGAATTACCCCTTTCGGCACCTTAAAATGTCCTGTCGGATCATTGTAGCCGATCGGATTTCCTCCTGCATAATTAAAGGCATTTTCTGTGTTTTTCCCTGAAAATGCCGATAAACTATCGGCCTGCATA
>JBMSHD010000123.1:0-5993 GCA_049416425.1 Francisellaceae bacterium
AAAGGTGTGATATGCCATTTGTGGTAACTGAGAACTGTATTAAATGCAAATACGGCGACTGTGTCGAGGTCTGTCCCGTTGATTGTTTTTATGAAGGGCCAAATATGCTGGTCATCAATCCGGATGAGTGTATCGATTGTGCGTTGTGTGAACCGGAATGTCCGGCCAATGCCATCTCATCAGAAGATGAGCTGCCGGAAGATCAGCTTGAATTTATAGAACTCAATCGAGAGTTATCGCAAGTATGGGATAATATCACCGAGAAATGTGAGCCGCCTGAGGATGCCGATGAGTATAATGGCGTGAAAAACAAGCTTCAATATCTGAAAAGATAGCATGATGCGGGTAAAGCTTGTGATTCTCGATCGTGATGGGGTTATCAATCACGATTCCGATCATTATATTCGATCCGCCGATCAATGGACGGCCATCAACGGCAGTCTTCAAGCCATTAGAAAGCTTCATGATCACGGAATAGCCGTGGCGATTGCCACCAATCAATCGGGTATTGCCAGAGGGTTTTACTCGTATGCTGAGTTGACGCGCATGCATCATAAGCTGTTTGATCTGCTTGATGACGATGAGGCTGTCGGCTATATTGCCATCTGCCCTCATCTGCCCGAGGACAATTGCCAATGTCGAAAACCAGAAATCGGCATGCTGAGAGAAATTGCCGATAAATTATGCATTGTACTCGATCGTGATGTTTTTTTTATCGGCGACAGTTTTAAAGATATTCAAGCCGCTGAAAGGGCGGGAGTAACACCGGTGCTGGTGAAAACGGGAAAGGGGCAAAATACGATCAAAAACTATCCTGAACTGATGAAAACAACGATGATTTTCGATGATTTATTAAACTTTGTGGACTGGTTGTTATGATACTGATGAAGTGGATTTGGTGGTCTGTGCTGTGGTTAAGACAGATTTTATTCTATGTTTATATGGTTGTCATCACGGTTGTGATGGCAAGCTTGACGGTAATCTGTTATTTTTTGAGACTGCCGCTAAGGGTACGTTTGTTTATGTCTTACAGCTGGTCTAATTTGGCACGGCTTGGCTGCTTTATTTTTCTATGGCAACGGCTTCGTGTCCTAAACAGGAAAAATGTGCTAAGAGCCGAGCCTTGTGTCTATATCGTCAAACATCAGTCTTCATGGGAGACGATGATTTTACATGGCTTTTTGTATCATATCTGTTTTGTGTTAAAACAGGAGCTGTTACGCATTCCTTTTTTGGGCTGGGGGCTTAAGGCCGTCGACAGCATTCCCATCGACAGGTCACAAAATTTGAAGTCATTTAAGAAAGTCATCGCCGCCGGTAAAGATCGTCTTGAGCTCGGCTTAAGCATCGTTATCTTTCCGGAAGGAACCAGAGTGGCTGCTGGCCAATACCCTAAATTTCATAAAACGGCGATGTCACTGGCCAAGTCAACGGGGGCAAAGGTCGTGCCTGTGGCACACAATTCAGGGCTTTGTTGGCCGAGAAAATTTGGTTTGATCAAACCTGGCTCTATCACTTTAAGTTTTGGTGAGATGGTTTCCCCAAAAGAGATGACGATTGATGAACTTAATTCGCATTGTTATCAGTGGATAAACACAGAAGTCAAGCGCCTTGGTGGATGATATGGAAAGGATCGATTCACATGTGCACTTCTGGGATTTGGCAAATAAGATGAACTCTTGGGTGTTGAATGCCGATAAAAAACTGCAAAGAAGCTTCTTACCTGATGCGTTACCGAAACACAAATTGGTTCATATAGAGGCACATGACTCAAATATGGACACATTAAAAGAAGTTGAATGGTTAAAACATTTTGGCGATGTTGAGATGCGTTTTATTTCCTATGCTGATTTTTTTCAGCCGGTATCGATATTTGAAAAAGAAATACAACGACTGGCCGCCAATAAAAAAATTGTTGGCGTGCGTCAGATCATGGCTTATCATTCAACGGCCAGTTATTCACCACTAAAAGAAGATAAGCGGCCTCGGGACTTTAAAACCAAACTTGAGATTTTAAAAAAACAAGATTTTGTCTTTGAGTGTCAGATGTATCCGCTACAGCTGATAAACTGTCTGAATGATATTGGTGAATCTGGTGTTTCTGCGGTGGTTGAACATATGGGATTGCCGTTGGTCGATAACGATAGTGAGCTTCAAACCTGGAGAGCGATGATAAAAGCAATGGCAGAATATGAGAACATGGTGCTTAAGTTATCCGGTTTTTTTATGCTTAATCATGAGGTGACTGAGCTTAAGCGCTGTATGGAGCATATACTGAGTCACATTCCGGCAAACAGACTCTGTTATGGTTCCAATTACCCGGTGTGTAATAGTGACGATTACAGCGCCTGGTATAGATGCTTAAAGCGCTATATCCCGGTTGAGAAACAGCGTGATATCTTTTATGATACAGCCTATAGAATTTATTGGAATTGACGGTCATGAGTGAGAGCATCAATTGCCTGAAAAACAAGCTTTCCAGCGCACATCACATCGTTTATTATCATGGTTGGGATGATCTGTTGGCAACACATTTAAGCGTCAGAGTGGCAAATACGAATAAAATGCTGATCACCCCTTTGAATGTGCCATTTGAAGAAGTCAGTGCCGATAAAATTATCGTTTGCGATTTGGATGGCAATATCTTGAATGATAATGGCTATACCATGATGCCACAGGCCATTAACATTCATGCTGAGGTCTATAAAAGAGCCGCTCATATCGGCTCAATCATGCATACTCATAGTACTTATGGTTTGGCGATTGCCTCGCTTGAATGCGGTTTTATGTTTTTCAATCAGCAGGCTTTACGGTTTTATGATGATATCGCCTATCATGACTATAATGGTCTGGCGCTTGATAATGAAGGTGTGGAAATTGCCGAGAGCCTGGGTGATAAGACGGTGATGATATTGAAAAATCATGGTCTGATCACAACGGGTGAAAGCATAGAGCAGGCGCTTTATCGGCTTTATTATATGGAGAAATGTTGCGAGCTTCAGATAAAAACACAGGCTTCCGGACAAACCATCCAACCAATTTCTTCTGAGATCTGTGAAAAAACAAAAGCGCAATTTGATAAGATAGCCCATCCCGATTTTGAGTTTCAGGCATTGGTAAGAAGAGTAACAAGATAATTGTAGAGGGTATAAAATGGATCTATATGCAGGGATTGAAGCAGGCGGCACGAAATTTGTCTGCGCTATTGGCAATGAACAGGGGCAGTTGGTGGATGAAATCAGTTTTCCGACGGCTGAACCCAGCGGCACACTGGATCAGGCGATCTCCTTTATTAAAAGGCATGAGGTTAAGGCGATTGGCTTGGGCGCTTTTGGTCCGCTGTGTTTGAACCCTCAGGATTCAGAATATGGCAGGATACTGAAAACACCAAAGCTTAAGTGGCAGAATTTTAATGTTTTGCAGTATGTAAGCCAGGCTTTTCCAACTCTGCCTATCGGTTTTGATACAGATGTGGCAGTAGCGGCTTTAGGTGAACAGAAATGGGGAGCGGCGCAAGGCATTGATGATTTTATTTATCTGACTGTTGGCACCGGCATCGGCGGTGGCGTTGTGGTCAACAACCAGATAGTACATGGTCTCACACACCCTGAGCTTGGTCATATCTCGGTTAATCGCAGTGAAAAAGAGCTTGCTGACTTTCATGGTGTTTGTCCAATTCATGGCGATTGTCTGGAAGGCATGGCCTCAGGTTCTGCCATTAATGCTCGCTGGAGAGTTGAAAGCTCAAGTATCCTGCCTTCAGAGCATGTAGCCTGGGATATTGAGAGTGATTATCTGGCAGATGCTTTAAAGAATTATATTCTCATCGTCTCGCCCAAACGCATCATTTTGGGTGGGGGAGTGATGAAGCAATCCCAGCTTTTTCCCATGGTCAGAAAAAAAGTTCAAAAACGCTTGGGCGGCTATATATCGCACAAAATGATCGATGATGACATCGACTCTTTTATTGTTCCACCCAGGCTCTCAGGAAAATCTGGAGTCCTTGGCGCCATCGTTTTGGCAATGAGAGCGGTTTTAGCCCGCGATAAATCGGTTGTTGCCCTGACTTAGCCAATTATGATGATTGTTAAATACAATAAGTCTGTGTTATAGTTGAGGCGTTAAATTTAATCAGGTCTTGCAGGATAGTTTATATGAATCAGAAAAAAGCCGTTATTATCTTCTCGGGTGGTCAGGATAGCACGACCTGCCTGGCGTTGGCAAAGAGTCAGGGGTATGAGTGTTATGCCTTGAGTTTTGATTATGGTCAGCATCACCGCATTGAGCTTGAGGCCGCCAAGAAAATTGCCGCCAAAATGGGCGTGCATCACAAAATCTTAGACATCAGAACCATAGGGGCACTGGGTGGCTCAGCTTTGACGGATGATGCCATTGAGATTAAAACGCATGAGCAAAATAAACTCAATAATAGTATCCCCTCGACGTATGTACCGGCAAGAAATATCATTTTTTTATCTATTGCTCTTGGCTATGCGGAAATCGTTGGTGCGGAGGTGATTTATATCGGTGTCTCGCAGGTGGACTACTCAAATTATCCGGATTGTCGTCTTAACTTTATCAAAGCCTTTGAGCATGCCGCTAATGAAGGAACCAAGGCTGGTGTTGAAGACAAAGGTATCAAAATCATCACACCACTGATTGAGCTGGATAAGGCGGGTATGGTGAAAATAGGACATGAGCTCGGTGTCGATTATCGCGATACCGTCACCTGCTATCAGGCTAATAGCGAAGGTCGAGCTTGTGGGCAGTGTGATGCCTGTTATCTGCGCAAAAAAGGCTTTGAAGATGCGGGTATTGCCGATGAGACGCATTACTATGACTTAGAGAAAGCTTGATAGTCGATATTTTGCATTTTTTTAATTTAGGTAAACATAAAGCGGCGACATGGCAAAAACTTGAATCAAAAATCAGAGACTGAACCGCTCAATGGTTTTTCTGATGAGATGTCGATGCATCTCAAAATGAGGCTTATCAAAGCGATCAACGCCAAAGGCATGGGTTAAATTACCGCGATAGATCAAAAATACCATTGCCTGTCCGACCAGCGTTTGTGCAGCTAAAACATAATAGTCCTGACTTTGATGCGGCGATAGTTTTTTTAATATGTTGATAAGGAGCGCCAGCATATTGCTGGTAAATACGTCATAAATAATTTTGAATGCGCTGCTGGGATTTAATTGCTCTTGCAGCATGATGCGAGATATTTTTTTCATCTCTGGTCGAAGCGTAATCATCGTCAATGCCATCAGAAAATCTTCAAGCTCTGTTTTCAACTCGTCGTCGCTGGCTTTATCAAGCTGTGATAACAGCCGCTCTTTTAAAGGCAGAGCCAGCTTCTTAACCTTCTCGATCATATGGCTGATGACGGCATGGTACAGCCCTTCTTTGCCGTCAAAATAGTAGGCAATTGCCGATATGTTTGCATGGGCTTGTCCTGCAATCAAACGAGTTGTGGCTCCGGCGTAGCCATATCTGGCAAAGATATCAAGACCGGCTTGAAGCAGGCTGTCTCTGGTTGTCTCTTTTTTATCCATTTTAATCGTATTTAAATGAACTTTATTCTCATTAGCCTAATAGTAGCAATTCAGCAACCTAAAGTCAGTCCTGACTTTACTTCTTATGCTTGATTTTTAAAGAAGGAATATATAAAACGCTTTTTTGAGAGATATGAATTGTCTTTTGAGAAAGAAGGTGATGTTAACCTTTTAGGACTAATCTGCCAGTGTTTTTATGAAAGCATTGTATTTTTTCATATTATGTTTGCCTAACAATCCATATTCCTTGTCACTTAAAATACCGGCTGGTGTCGAGCTAAAAAATTGTTTATCGAGCACCAGGCTGTATTCATTATAATTTTGACCTGGATTTGTCAGTTGTACGAAAACCTGGGGAGCTTTTTTATCCTGCATGGTCACAATATACCCAAGTTGGTAAGTTGAAATCTTAGAAGTCAGCAACCATAAGGGCTTAAA
>JBMSHD010000124.1:0-5794 GCA_049416425.1 Francisellaceae bacterium
TATGAATTTGGGAGGGATGTTTGATCATGCTCAGCAACACTTTTGGAGCACTACCGGCATTCCAATCTGGGGAAATCAAATCATCACCCACGAATTTGAAGCTCAGACAACGGTCACCGGTACCATTTATAAAGATATCGGCAAGGATATAACCAATACCAGCCCAAAAATCTCAAACAGCGAGGCTTATCTTCAGGCTTATACGGCATTTATGAAGGGGCATCCTGGTGCCTCTGTAGACAATAACTCCATCAACAAAACGCTGTATGTGTATATCGATGCCGACAACCATGCCCGTCTTATCTATGAGGTCAGCTTTTTTGCGTTGGATGAGAACAAGCCTTATCATATGGCCTATCTTATCGATGCCGACGATGGCAGCATCATCAAAAGCTGGAATAAAATCGCCTTTGCCGACTATGAATCCTCAGGCGTCGGCGGTTACAGCTGGCCTGCTTACTACAGTACCAGCTCACAGCGAGATAACAGTTACAGCTTTGTCAACAGTCCCACTGAAGCCTATCAATACGGGGCACTTCTAGTGACCTCAGACGATGGTGGCACAAACTGCACTATGGTCAGTAATGTGACCAATCAAAATGTCTCTACCTATAATTTTAATAACAAAACGCTAAGTGAAATTAAAAGCGATACAAATATAGACGGAGGCGTCTATTTATCTGATGTGACAGGTTCATCACCAACTGTCTCTCCCTATCCTTTTCAATGCAATTTCACTCAAGACAATTCGCAGGACAAGATAACCAGCCCTTATAACTCAGCGATTGCCTACTCACCCGCCGCCGAGACCCATTATTTCACCACCGAAACCATGAAGATGTTTCACGACCAATACAACTACAGTGATGCCTTTCCAAATCGCCTTTATATTTTCACTCATATCAATATGGCAAATGCCTATGCCATCCCCGGTGACTATGACGCCAGTCAACCCTATCCTGACCAGGCCTGGTTTGGTACCCCTCAATCTTCAGACAACAGCAGCCAATACCTGTCGCTGACAAGTAGCGACGTCGTCTCACATGAGCTTGGACACATTATCACCGGCTATAATGCCGCGTTGATCTACTCCGATGAATCCGGTGGCATCAATGAGGCCTTTTCCGATATCACCGCCATTGCTTTCATGTCCTATCTTGAGGGTTTATTTTCCTGGTCTACCTGGACCTATCTCATCGGCGGACAAATCTATATCAGCTCTCCCTATTTTCTAAGATCGATGAGCAATCCTCCTGCTGATGGTAACTCCATTGATAATGTCGATGAATACAGATCAGACATGGATGTTCACTATTCTTCTGGAATTTATAACAAAGCGTTTTACAATCTTATCACCGATTATGGCTGGAGTGTTCAAAAGGCTTATTCTGTATTTCTGGAGGCCAATATCGCGTATTGGACTTCCAGCACTACCTTTGATGATGGCGTCTGTGGACTTGAAAATGCAACCACGGCACTAGGATATAGCTCAACTGACATCACCCAGCTCGATGGCGCTTTCGCCGATGTTGGTGCCTATTGTAATGGGAATAACTCGTCATCCGATGACAGTGGTAGTTCCTCTGCTGCTGTGGCTGTTGCCGCCGGAGTTGGAGCAGCCGCCGTCGCCGCGGTTATGATTTATCTTTTTGCCTGATTTTACTATACTGTTTTTTTTAAAACCCTCATTTTTTAACATGAAACGTCATACCCTGCAAAGCTACCTCTGTAAATATTTAAGATCAAACGAGATAAAAGACTATTGCCCCAACGGTCTTCAAGTTGAAGGAAAAGCAGAAATTCAAACTATTGTCACCGGCGTGACCGCCTGCCAGGCACTGATCGATGCGGCCATTCAAAAAAAAGCCGATGCCATTATCGTTCATCATGGTTATTTCTGGAAGGGGGAGCCCTATCCGATTACCGGTATGCGTTACCGAAGAATAGCCAGCCTCATCAAACAAGATCTCAATCTCTTCGCCTATCACCTGCCGCTCGATATCCACCCTGAGATAGGCAATAATGTCATGCTGGCAAAAAAACTTAAGCTCAATATCATCGGTGAGTTTGATACCGCCACAACGCCCAGCTATGGCATTATGTGCGAACCTTATCGAGCCTTAAACCTTGAAGCGTTGAGCACAAATATCCATGAAGCACTGAAACGTCAAGCTCTTGTTATTCCTGCAAATATCGAGACCCCGATTCGAAAAATTGCTATCTGTACAGGTGGTGCTCAAGATTTCATTGAGGCAGCCTTTCATGCCGGTGCTGATGTTTATATCTCAGGCGAGGCATCCGAACGCACAACACATATGGCGAGAGAGCTTCCTATTCACTATATCGCCGCCGGGCATCATGCCACAGAACGATATGGAATCGAAGCATTAGGCGAGCATCTGGCTCGGCAATTTGATCTTCAGCATTATTTCGTCGATATTGATAATCCAGTATAACTTCTTTTATCTACCACAAAAACACCGCTATTGCACATCCTGCCATTTTTCTATACATTATGCTCATCTTCGAGGAATAAAATACAACACATCTCACCCATGAGCAGATTAATAAAAAAATATCCTAACAGGCGTCTCTATGACACCAAGACCAGCAGCTACATCACGCAAGACGATCTGGAGAAACTGATCAAAAACGGAGAGTGCCTCAATATCATCGATACCAAAAACAACAATGATATCACCCGTAACGTATTGATGCAGATCATCAACGATCTTGAGGATCGTGCCAGCTCTCCCATGTTTAGTCTTGAGGCCTTGATCCAGGTTATTAAATCCTATAACACAGATGCGCAAAAGAGCCTGATGGAATGCTTCGATAAAGCCTTGCAAATGTACAGTGATCTTCTCATACCACACTATGATGGCAATAAAACGCTCGAGAAACAGAGTGAGCCATGCGGCTACTTTCCTCACGGCTCAAGAAAAAGCATTCAAAAATGGGTTAGCTCATGGGAGAATCTGAAGAAGAAATAGATGGCGAATCAAACGCCGAAATTCAAATGTGTTGGCAAGATTATCCGTCAGCAAAATTACTCGATGGTGTTGTTTTGTCAACCGATCATAAACATGAAGGCAGACGATGCCATTGCCAGATTTTATCGATTTAATCGCTAAAAACCTCAGCCAGCGTCTGCGCTGATAGAGCTGTAATTGATCGCCCTTGATACGAATCGCTTTGATCTGATCTTGTCGATAGCAACCGGGAATGAGACCACAAAGACTTATGCTCCATAACAACAAAGCCGCAAACAATAACCAACCATGCAGCAGAAACAGACTGATCACAAATCCTGAAATATATACCGTCACAACACACAAAATCTTAAGCACGGAGGTCTGAAGGCGGAAAAAAACGATATTTTTATCACCTTCAGGCAAAGGCATAACTAACACCCGCCATCGCACTCACAATGTAGCGGGAAGAGACCATGGGACTGTCATAGGCCTGATTGGACAGACGGCTGACTCTAGTGCTGGCAAACAGATTCCAGTGTGTTTTATAACGATAGCTTAATCTAAAGCTTACATACGGTGACCAGGCACCCGATGGTGAGTAGGCAGAAAGCCCGCTACTGGCAGCCTCACCTGAAGAAATGCCATAGTAGTAATCCATAAGTTTCTCACTGCTGTACTGCACCCCAAATCCAGGAGAAAGTATTAACAGTTCATTTTCCATTGGAATAGGAAAAGGCTTAGTATATCCGGCTTGAAAAAGATAACCATTCGACTGACCGGTGATATCAAAATCAAGTCCAAAACGCAATCTGCCATAGGGCGTATTAAACCGCTGAGACAAACCAGCCACGACGATATAGTGTCGGTTATCAAGCTTTTTAAGTGACTCATCATCGGATTTACTGGCACGAAAATACTCTGGATAGAGAAAAGCCTCCACGGCGGTATTGATATTTTTATTACCGACGACGATATAGCTTGCCGATGGACCATTAATCTTCAGACGCTCACCATTGTAACCAATAATGGGCAGTGGCAAAATGGTATCTGAAGTCTGTTTATAAGGATTTGGTGAGAAAATCGCTCCCGCTCCGATGCTCCAGCGCAACGCCGCTTCCTCATCCAGCATCTTCATCACATTTTCTTTTTCAATATTTTTCGGCGTATTCTCCTGTTGCACTTGCGTTGAGGTCAATACATCTGATCCTGGGGTATCCGTTTTCTCAGCCGCAATCGCTATCTGAGAGAGAGACAGACCTAAAAAGGCGAAAATCTTCACATGGCATTTTAAAGACGGCATTTATAATCCTTTTAAACTCTGAAGGCGTATAACCAAATTGTAACGCGAAAGTCCGCCATTTGCAATTTTGGCAGGATCGAGTATGATATAAAAAATCCAGCAGCGGTAAAAATCCATGTTTCACCCCACCTATAACATCAATAAATCGTATGAAGAGAACTACAAAACCGGTCCGGAAATCGATTTCGCTATTCCAGAACCTGTCAAGCTTCCTGGCATAAAGATCTGGAACCATCACCTGGCCTCTCCCATCGGCATTCCCGCCGGACCTCTTTTAAACTCAAAATATATCGATCTCTATGCGAAATTAGGTTTCGATATCCCCGTCTATAAAACCGTTCGCACCATCTCCCGCGATGCCCATATGGCGCCTAACTGTGTCTTTGTCGACAGCCGACATATGTTACAAGAAGCCGACATCGGCAAAACCATCTATCCACTGGCGTATCAGCCACAATCCGCCCATGATATTGCCATCACCAACTCTTTTGGTATTCCAAGCAAGCCTGTCGAAATCTGGCAGGCTGACATCGAAAAAGCCAATGCCTCGCTCCACAAAGATCAGCTGATGATCGTCTCTTGCGTCGGCACACCATTGCCTGAGAGAGATATTATCAGTGATTTTGTGCTCTGCGCCCAAAAAGCGGCTGAGGCGGGCGCTCGTGCCATCGAACTTAATTTTTCCTGCCCAAATGTCGTCTCTAAAGAAGGCAGCATCTACCAGGATGCCAGCTTATCGGCTGAGATCTCAAAACGGGTGAAACAGGTAATTAAAACCATACCGCTGATGATTAAAATTGGCTATATCGGCAATGATATTGAGGCCGAAAAAATCATCAAAGCCAATGCCCCTTTTGTCGATGGCATCGCCGCCATCAATACCATTTCCATGCAGGCAAAACAAGCTGATGGTCAGGCTTTACTACCCGGTAAAGGCAGGCTTAATAGTGGTATATGCGGCAGCATCATCAAAGACTTAGCGCTAGCGATGACAAGAAGGATTGCGGCTATCCGTGCCTCACATAAATTTGATTTTATTATTTGCGGGGTTGGCGGAATCGTCTCGGTTACCGATTTTGACGACTATTTCACCGCAGGTGCCGACATTGCCATGAGTGCCACGGGCAGCATGTGGCAACCCCTGCTTGCTCAAGAATGGAAACGTTCCATGGCTTAATCCGCCGTGTTGCTGATCACTGTTGCATCAGCTGCATGACTGTTTTTTTGCAAAGCCTTAGCATAGGCAGGCTGATTGGCCACAAAGTCATTATTCATGGCAAATGCACTACCACTGAAGGCAAAAAGGCTAAAAATGACGGCGATAACGGCAACTATTTTTCTTGATTTCATGATATATTCTCCTTGTTTTTAACGTCAAATCAATGATTAGTGAACCATTGATACGATACACTGTAAAATATAATAATTAAAATTAACTGAAGAATTTATAGCAAAATAGTTTTCATACTGAAAACTCCCCATTTTTTACCGCCCATCATAACCCACCATATCATGTATC
>JBMSHD010000125.1:0-5685 GCA_049416425.1 Francisellaceae bacterium
TACCCGGGTCTACTCGACCTCGCGTTCCGCTCTCCATGTCTCGCAGCGAATGTGGCATACAATCTCTGTTATAACTGTTCCAAGTCCAATGGTTTTCATCTAGATTTCCATTTATCCAATGAAAATTATCACTAGCATGGCTTAGGTCAGCACAACTGACATCATGGTAATTATTTGGAACAGTTCCCAAATAATATCTATAGTGGAAATTTTGCATACATGAACTAACATCAGCATTTGCTATATTAACTCCGCCAGCTATGGAAACCGCAACCACTGCCAATGAAATCGCCTTTAATTTTCTCATTTTTCTCTCCAGTTTAATTGCCTGATCGCTCAGGTGTTTTGGTTATACAAAATTGTTTTTTGTTGGTAATATAAACCCCCTCCCTGCCTCCCCCTTTGTCCAAGGGGGAGGGGATAGAAAGGTGTCTTCCCCTTTGTCCAAGGGGGAGGGGATAGAAAGGTGTCTTCCCCTTTGCCCAAACATAGAATTTATACGCATCTTTATTTCAAGGGTGTTAAACACCTCGCCCCTTGAGGGATTGCTCGACTGGCGAAGCCAGGCGGGTGAGGGGTTAAGAAGGTGCCAAAATTAACACTTCACCATTTACCACTAATTCTTTAACAGGAATCCCCAAGGCTTCTGCCAGGTCTTTGACCTGCTTTATCAACCGAGTTTTAATCTTCGCATCAACACGTTCAAGCTTAACCGACAGACTCAATCCTTTGGCATCACAAAATACATGAAACCGAGGGTTTTGAACAGCACTTTTGTCAAAAAAAAGCTGCATTGTCTGCTTTGTAAGCGAAAGCTTAAATTTATCCGTATTTTTAGTGTCTGAGGCTATGTTTAATGGCCGACCTTCAGCCGTATTCTGCAACTGCTTAGATGGCAAAACGGATGCTTTAGCATAGGGATTTAGCGATAACAATGGCAGATTGATAGCGGTGGAAGAGGGCGGCTTTCTAGATTGAGTAACCTCAACGGCTACCTTTCTTTTTTCGCCTTCACTCGGTGATTGCTCGGGTTGATTTAAATCCAGCCTGCTGTTGATATCTTTGGCATGGAGATTTTCATCTGTGTTGAAATAGTCTGCAAAGTCTCGCCGGTAAGCGAGATTATTGTTAAGCGCTCTGTTATCATCCGGCTTATTGACATCGGCGAGCGGCGGTGTCATTTTATTTAAACTAGTATTTATCATGGTTTGTTTTTTGTCCTTTGAACTGGTATGAGTCCTCAATGTTCTGCCAGCTTTTTTTCTGTAAGGTGACATCTTGTGCTTTAAGATGTTTTTCAAGCATTCGCTCATAGGACTTCTGTGTCACTTTGCAGCCTAAATGCTGTTGTTTTAAATCGGTTTTTTCTTCTTCAAACGCAGCGATTTTTTTATCAATTTCAGTGATTAACTCGTATTGATGTGAAAGATGGTTCTGCTGTGTTGTAAAAAGATGAGGATCGATGGAAGCCGGTAGTAATGTCAAATCATCAACATGGCTGACAATCGCTTTTTTATCGGCGTTTAGCGAGTCAATCTTATGATCGATCTTCATCATCGACAACTCAAGCGTTTCAGCCTCAAATTCCGCACAGTTTCCAAGCATCATCAATTGCTGTTCAGTCATCGATAATCATCCTTAGTTTATCTCGTAATTCCACGATATTGATACTATCTGCCTGATGTTGAACAAACAGAGCATTGAGTTTTTCAACCCGTATTAACGCCTGATCAAGAGCAGGGTTGCTGTCAGCTTTATAAGCGCCGATGGCAACCATGTCGGCGTATTTATCAACCAGCTGATAGGCTGATTTCACCAGGCGAAGCAGATGTTGATCTTCTGTATCTAACAATCTTGAAATCAAACGGCTGCTGCTTTGCAAGACATCGATCGCCGGATATTGTCCTTTATTGGCCAGCTGGCGCGTTAAAATCAAATGCCCATCCAGAATTGCCCGCATATGATCAGAAATTGGTTCATTAAAATCATCGCCTTCGACTAAAACGGTATAAAAGGCGGTGATGGAGCCACCATTTTCAAAATTGCCACAACGCTCAGCAAGCCTGGGCAAGACATTGAAAACACCGGGAGTATACCCTCTGGAGGTTGGCATCTCACCGCTTATCAATCCGATCTCTCGCTCGGCCATGGCAAAGCGTGTCACCGAGTCCATGGTTAAGATCACTTCTTTGCCACTGCTGGCAAAATACTCGGCAATGGCCGTGGCAGCATAGGCGGCGCGTACCCGCATCAAGGCCGGCTCATCGGCGGTGGCCACGACTACAATCGAGTTTTTGAGCCCCTTTTCACCGAGACTTGAATCGATGAACTCCTTGACTTCGCGCCCGCGCTCTCCAATCAGTGCAATAACATTGATGCTATTATTGTCACTGGCATCACAAAGCGTT
This sequence comes from Francisellaceae bacterium, assembly GCA_049416425.1. Lineage (GTDB taxonomy): Bacteria > Pseudomonadota > Gammaproteobacteria > Francisellales > Francisellaceae > JBMSHD01. The sequence goes on from JBMSHD010000125.1 coordinate 2,409, forward strand.
TGCGCAATCATGCCCAGAAGTGTTGATTTTCCAACACCACTGCCGGCGAATATACCCATACGTTGTCCTTTGCCAACCGGAAAAAGGCTGTCGATTATTTTAATACCGGTGAAGCATTGCTCATTGATTAGAGCACGATTTAAGGGATTTATGGGGGGCTTTTTCAACGGCATCAATCTCTTTGACAAGGAATGCTTTTTAATATCCTCTAGCTGTTTTATCCCTGTTTGTGTTATATATTGACCAGTATTAGAGATTGAGTGATCATCGTTTGCTATTTTGAGATCTATTGTTATCTTCTGACCAAAAGCATTGATAACATGACCGATCATCGCCTCATCAACGGTGATTGATGGCAGATCATCTGAGGCGATAATGGTAGCGCCAATTTTTAGTCCCTCTATGGCTTGGTAGGGCATAAGCATCACTCGATCGTGGTGAAAACCGATGACTTCGGCATCAAGAAATCCTGAAGCTGTCTCAATTTTACACATCTGTCCCAGAAAACTATCCGGTGGACCTTTGGCTTCAATCACGCTGCTGCTCGCTTTGCTAACAACGCCTCGACGTTCGATTAATAATTTATGGGTCATCTTTTTGTCTTCTTTTTTGCAGCGCTCATGGCGCTTATCACTAGCCGCGTAAAACTATTTACACGGCTTGATCTGTTCTCAGGCTTCTGTCTTCTGAAAGCCAGGACTCAAGCCTTTTTATCTGAGTCTTAAGCTCCGCATTATATTCACCGCTATCAAGTGTCAATAGGGCACCGGCTTTAATATGGTTGTTGGTTTTGATTGTCACCTTTTCAAGCGCGGTTAAGCGATCATAAAACATCGGTTCGGTTTTAAGCTTTTCATGTGATCTCTCATTGATCTCCAGCACCGCATGCTCATCGTCAGAGATCTGTTTTAGCAAGGTATCCACCGTGGCGGTTAACCACTTGTTCGAATCGATGTGATCCGATAGCAATAAATTGATGATTTCTATGGCTTTCAGCCTTACCGCTTCATTAAATTCAACATGAGTTTCGGTGAGTAAATCCATAAAATAATGCAATGTTGTCTCGACATCATCGTGAATTTTTTTCGCCTGTTGTTCATATTGCTCATAAACCCGCTTTTTCGCTTCTTCGGCTCCCTTGATCATGCCCTCTTTCATGCCGGCTTCTTGACCTTGATGAAAGCCTTCTTTAAATCCGGCTTCTTTGGCTTGTTCATAACATTCTTGTGCCATGGCTTTTTGATCGGGCATGGCCGGTTGGGTCTCCGTATCATTGAAATGCGATAAGGTTCGTTTATGCTGAATCATGGGCTTAGAGAGAATACGACGCTTAGTCATGAAGAAACCTCTCAAAGGTGTTGATATCAGAGGACCGGTTATCTACCGGTAAATGTTGCGGATTTTTGCCGAATCCTAACTCTTTATACCAGAGATCAAAAAGCGTGTCGCCCGCTTTTTTGGTTAAGGATGCAGAAAGACAAAACATCGTTGTCTCTTGTGTTGTGGCATCGTTTTTTTTCAGCTGTTTTATGAGCTGCTGTGTATCGATAAAATCGACATTGTGCAAGAGGAATTCCCGAAGTGGGGCGGGCATCTGCTGCAATGAATCATAGATCGTATTAAGCGGTTTTTCGGCTTTCTGTGTGTCATGCAACAGCGATTCAATCTCCTTGTTGTTCAGTCGATATTTTTTCAATTGTTTAAGCATGGAAAAAGTCTGTCTTTTATCGATGTCTGGCAGACGATTGATCAGCCATTTTTGATCTTTGGCTGCCAAAGGCAGAAGTTTGAGGGCGAGTTGTTTTTGCTTGGTGCAATTATTTATCATGCTCTAGGCTCCTGCAACCACTGTTTTAATTCCATCAGCATTTCATAACGTTTCTTGGCAGATAGGCGACGACGAGAAATAAACCAAAACAGCATGATTAGAATAAATGCTATGATGATCAAAGCGCCAGCCACAAACCAAAGGGGATTGTTTTGTATCTTTGAAACAAAAACGTTATAAGGACTTGTTGTTTTAGAAGTCGCATTAGTCTGTATCAAAGCGCCATGAGCAGGCTGCCTTTCAACCTGTGGTTTTTCTGACACAGCAGCCATGGCTTTGGCGGTGTCGATAACGGCAGCCACGCTGATGCTATCGCCCCGGTTTTTGTTTAAACCAACAGAATTGGCAATCAATGCTTTGATTTCCTGCTGTGTTTTCTCATCGACTGTATCCGGAATAATGACGCTGACCGACAACTGTTTAATATCGCCGGCTCCTGAGATAATCTGCTTTACTTCATTATCGACCTTATATTCTATATCGGAGCTGATATCCTGATTTTGGGTGCTTACATTCTGTGATGGATTGTCCTGCTTCTTCAGCTCTTTGATATGTGAGACGACGCCATGATCATTGTTTTTTGCATCAAACGGCAGATAGCGCTGGGTTGTGGTTTTCATCTGGTCAAAATCCAATGTGGCATTGACGCGTACAAAAGCCGTATGATTCGGAAAGATACCGTTTAAAATCGCCTGTGCCTTTTGTGTTAGATAACGCTCCAGCGCCTGAGTCTCTGTCAGATGATCGCCTATATTATCCGTTTGATCGGACTTTGTCGTTAATATATTGCCATCCTGATCAATAATGGTCACCTGATCTGGCGTCAATTCCGGCACAGAGGCCGCCACAAGCCTGGTAATTCCAGAGACTTCTTTCGTCGTCAATCGCTTATAGGGTTTTAAGCCAAGGGTCACAGCCGCCTTGGTCTTGTTATCATCAGACATAAACAGCCTGGACTCAGGCATGACGATATGAACGCGCGCAGATTTAACCGCTTCAATGCTCATAATGGTACGCTCAAGTTCACCCTGTAAAGCTCTCTTGTAATTAATCTTCTGTGTAAAGTCGGTCATGCCCAGGTCGTTTTTATCAAAAAGCTCAAAACCAACCGGTTCGGCAAAACGAAAATCATCACCCAATAATTTCAGTCTGAGTTTATCGACCAAAGCCTCATCCACAAAGATCTCGCGTCCGTCTTCTTCGAGTCGATAGTCGATTTTCAAATCATCGAGTTTTTGCGTGATTTTTTGCGCTTCTTCAGGATTCAGGTTAGAAAATAACAATTTATAATGGCTCGATAACACCCAGAAGCAGGAGGCAATCACAAAGGCCAGGATAACCAGCATACCGATTGAAAGGGTGATCGCCTTTCTGCTGCTGCCCAATATCATTTGTTTTGGAACGCGCGCAAAATAACTTCCTTTTTTTCATGGCGAAATATCTTCCAAT
>JBMSHD010000126.1:0-5576 GCA_049416425.1 Francisellaceae bacterium
TCGATTTTGTATATGGATATACAAAATCTATTATGAGGCCCGAGGCACCCAGGGTTCAATCAGCTGACGCATCTGATTATGTGAATGGATAAACAAGTGCTTTTCAAGTTTTGCATGTTCAAGATGGGTTATCATCGTTTAGCGATTTAAGTTAAATATCCGTTAAAATGACGGCAGTTTGACGTTGTGGTTTATCTTATCCCATTGTTCTGTGAAACAAAACCGTAAACAGGCGATAACGCCAGTAAAAATAAGTGATTCCTGGTAGGCGTAGAACTTCTTGAATTGAAGCACTCCGTGGCAACATCAAGGAATTATAAAATCATTTTCCATATTTCGATAAGGCGTGAAACATCAACTTTGCAGATCGGTTATTATTCTCAATCATTCATAAAATAACAGAAGAAGATCCATTGAAAAATTATCAGGACTCAGCGCTTAAGCTTGTGCTTGTTGCAGGTTGCGGCATGTTTTTATCCACGCTGGATTCAGGCATTATTAATATTGCCATTCCTACCCTAACCAAGGCATTTTCCAGCCATATTGATACGGTGATCTGGACGATAACATCATATACATTGATATTAAGTGCCAGTATATTGGCTTTCGGTTTTATTGCCGATATCGTGGGGAGTCTGAAAGTTTATGCTTTAGGACTGGTATTTTTTGCAATAAGCTCACTATTATGTGGTCTGTCAGATTCAATTGACGTATTAATTGTATTTAGGGGGCTTCAAGGACTGAGTGCCGCCATGATTCAGGCCACGGCAATGGCTCTGATTACAACACGTTTAGAAGGTTATGATCTCAAGAAGGCCATGAGTCTGTTTGCGGTTATCCTTGGGATGGGGCCGATGTTAGGACCACTTTTAGGAGGTGGTATACTCGCTTTTTTTGGTTGGTCTTGGATATTCTGGCTTAATATTCCGGTTTGTCTTTTTGCTATTTATGGTTGCTGTCGTTTAGCAAAGACACAAACGGCAATACATGGTAGAGCCAATATAAAACAGCTACTGTTTGAAATTGGTACTTTCAGAAAGATTGACCTGTTCTCTCCAATGCTGGGTATCATTTCTTTTGGAGGAGCCACGGCTGTGACTTTCATGCTGCCTCCTCTTTATTTTGAAAAGTTGAGACATTTCGGTATCTGGCAGATTGGATTGATCAGTATTTCTGCTCCTTTGGGGCTCATGCTCTCGGCACGATTGTCTGCAAAAATGACACACCGCTATCATGCATGTATTCCCATGTCAATCGGTCTGGCTACTATGATTTTGAGTCTGTTGATATTGAGCGAGATAGCTAAGAGCTGGTCGGTAATCTTTATCTTTCTGGTGTTGACTATCTATGGTGTAGGAGGTGGTTTGTTTCAGACTCCTTGCTATTTATCCATTCTGTCGCAATTTCCATCGAACAGGCAGGCATTTATTGCTTCTTTAGTAAGAATGGTGCAAAATCTTGCCATTGCCAGTGAGTCCGCCGCTGGTGCATATTTAATTACGGTAGCAAAGGGACAAGATGATGCCTTATTAGCAGGGATTCATCGTACCTGGTTTATGGCTGCCATGATCACTGCCGCGGCACTTTCAACCTTATTATTACAGATGCTTAAAAGGAGAAGTCATGTCTTTACTTGAAGAGAATATCGCAAACATTGCCAATTTAATCGGTGATAAGACTCGCAGTCGTATTCTTGTTGATCTTGTGGCGGGAAAGGCATTAACGGCTGGCGAGCTGGCATTGCGCGCCACTATCTCGGCGCAGACTGCCAGCAATCATTTAAAAAAGCTTGATGAAGCAGGTTTGCTGATCTGTGAAGCCGTGGGACGTCATCGTTATTATAAACTGGCTTCAACGGATGTGGCAGCAGCCATAGAGGCCTTGAGTCTTCTTGGTGATTCACCCAAACATAGTCGACCACCAAGACATGAGAAGCTCGATAAAGAGATCTGTTTTGCCAGAAGCTGCTATGATCATCTGGCCGGAACCTTGGCCATTGAGCTGAAAAATAGTCTTATCACCAGTGGCTGCATCGAATATGTTGAGAATCGGTTTAGGGTAACGAATAAGGGTCTGGTGTTTTTTAAGCGCATGGATATTGATGTTAATGCCTTGATGAAAAAGAAAAGACCCTTGGCCAGAGCTTGTCTAGACTGGACGGAACGTCAGCATCATATAGCCGGAAGTCTTGGCAGTGAACTGCTATCTTATCTGCTTGATCAACGTTTGATTATCCGCGCTAAATCGAAACCGAGAGTGGTGATTTTAACCGAAAAAGGCAGGCAGTGGATGAGACAACTCGCTAAAATTTAAGGTTGCATTTATAGAAATGGGGAGAATTATGAGAAATCAGCAATATTATGCTTGTGTTTCTTGACTGAGGTGATACGGGTAATATTTTGGTTCCCAGACGACATGATCAATTTTGCGCCAGATATCATCGACCTCATCGGCGACACCATCTTCTATGGCCTGACGTGCCACAGCAAAGGCAACTTGACGGCTGACGCTGTATGCCTCGCTTAGCCTTGGTAGCAATGCCTCATCTTTGACGGCATAATTTGCCAGTGCTTTGCAAGCCGCCCATAACATGTTATCGGTGAAACGTCTGGCACCGATGGCAACCACTCCAAGCCCTATTCCTGGAAAGACCAAAGCGTTATTGGCCTGAGAGATACGATAAACCTCGCCTTTATATCCGACGTCTTCAAAAGGACTGCCAGCGGCAATTAAGGCACGACCATCGGTAAGGCGAATGATGTCTTTAGGCGCTCTTTCACAGCGGCTGGTTGGATTTGAGAGCGTGAAGATGATGGGGTGATCCTGATTTTTTGCCATCTCTGTGATCACTTCATCAGTGAAGGCATTGGCGACTCCAGAGGCACCGATCAGCGTTGTTGGTTTTACTTGTTTTATGATTTCTTCGAGTTTGATAAAACCGTTTTCATCGCAGTTCCAGCTTGATAACTCCTCACGTTTTCTAGCGTAAGGGCGTTGAAAATCGAGGATATCCTGGTCATTTATCAAAAGTCCATTTCGATCGACGCACCAGAAAGCTTGATAAGCTTCATCCTGTGATAAGCCGGAGCCAACGAGAACCCTGACGATCTCATCGGCGATGCCAAGTCCGGCTGTTCCTGCGCCAAAGATGACGATTTTCTGGTCTTTAAATTTAATATCGGCTTTGCGGCAGGCGGAAATTAAAGCGGCGATCGCCACGGCTGCCGTGCCTTGCATATCATCATTGAAACTGCAAATTTCGCTTTGGTATTTCAAGAGATTTTTTCGTGCATTGTCACGACCAAAGTCTTCCCAGTGCAGGAAGGTGTTTGGCATCTCTTCTTTGACGGCATCAATAAACAGGCGAACCATTTCATCGTATTTCTCGCCGCTGACACGCTGATGGCGCCAGCCAAGGTATAAGGGATCTTCCAGAAGATGCGTGTTATTGGTTCCGGCATCGAGAAACACAGGCAGATATCTACCGGGATTGATTCCGGCACAAAGCGTATAGACCATGAGTTTGGCAACGGGGATCTCCATACCACCGACGCCCTGATCACCAATTCCAAGCACACCTTCTGCATCGCTGACGACAATGATATCGATATCTGAGTTGGTGCGGTTTTTTAAAATTTCACGCATTTTGTATCTGTCGGGATAGGCGATATAAAGGCCGCGAGGAGAGAGAAATTTCTCGCTGTAATGCATGACGGCTTCACCGACCGTTGGGGTATAGATAATCGGCAGCATCTCATTTAGGTTGTCTCTGACCAGGCGATAGAACAGCGTCTCGTTGATATTGTGCAGGTTTTTAAGAAAACTGTGGCGACCAATGTTGCTTCTGAAAGACTTATACTGTTGATAAGCGCGTGCTTTTTGTTCTTCCAGCGATTCAATCTGATAGGGTAATTTTCCTAAAAGACCAAATTCCTCACGTTCGCGCTCACTAAATGCCGTTCCTTTATTTAAAGAAGGCAGGCTCAAAAGACTCTTGCCGCACAGATCGGTCTCAACCCACATCTGAGCTGTAGTATCATCGCGTTTATATTCAAATCTTTTTGTTTGTTTTGTCATCAAAAAATTCTCAATATTAAATTCTAAGGGGCTATTGTGTTTATAATTTGTCCTTGTGTCAAGGGCAATGTTAAAATGACGTTGTATCATTCCCATATTTTTTGACCAAGTCGACCAATGTCTTGACACGAGCCGGATCGATATCTGGATAGATGCCATGTCCAAGATTAAAGACAAAGCGTCGATTATGCTTAAGTTGAGAGAAAATTCGCTTTACCTCTCTATCGATCAGCTCATCACTGCCGTAAAGTGCCGCTGGATCCAGGTTCCCTTGAATGGTTTTATCCATGCCGATGATTTGGCGTGCTTTGGCTATGTTAATACTCCAATCAAGACCTATGGCATCGGCGTTACTAGCAGCCATTTGATCGAGCCACAGTCCACCACCTTTGGTGTAGATAATGACCGGAATGTGCGGATGCGTTCGTTTTAAGCGGCGAATGATCTCATTCATATAAGCCAGAGAAAAGTGTGGATAAGTCTCAGGTGTTAAAAGTCCTCCCCAGCTGTCAAACAGCATGATGGCATCGGCACCGTGATTGATCTGCTCAATGAGATACCCGCTTATGATTTCGCTCAACATTTTAAGCAGTGACTGTAAAGTGACGCCGTTTTCATACATCATTTTTCGGATGCGGGTAAACTGTTTGGATCCGCTGCCTTCAATCATATAGCTGGCCAGTGTCCATGGACTGCCGGCAAAACCGATAAGCGGAAGCTGGCTATCAAGTGCTTTTTTAGTTGCAGCAACGGCATCATAGACATATCTTAAGCGCTCGATACAACCTTCCTGTTTCAATGCGGCTATATCCTTTTCACAGGTGATTGGGCTCTCAAACACAGGACCTGTTCCGGTCACAAAATTCAGTTTCATGCCTAGTGCTTCAGGAATGGTCAGAATATCAGAAAAGACGATCGAGGCATCAAGATCGAATCGATCCAGTGGTTGCAATGCGACCTCAGTACAGGCTTCGGCATTTCGACACATCGCCATAAAATCAGGAAATCGTGATCTGGTTTTTCGGTATTCGGGCAGATATCTGCCGGCCTGGCGCATAATCCATAACGGCGTTCGCGCTACATTCTTGCCCGATAGGGCATCCAAAAATAAAGTCCTCATGGCAATCCTTAAAATAATCGCTTTTGTTTTACCGTTGTATAAACTCAATAGCCATCATGAATTATGAAATCAAGTGATTATTGGTAGATATCGCCGCCATCTTGGCGATGTTTAAAGCGTTTGTATCCCCATTGATACTGTTTTGGCGCATTGAGGATCAACTGTTCAAATGCACGGTTCATGGCATAACCCAACGGGTCAGCAATACCTTCTATCTGTCTGGCCTTTTCGATTTCAGGTTCAAGATCGGTAACATGAAGCGTATAGCCTTTGGCGATGCCGTTTCGTGAACAGTAGCCGACGATCACGGCGGGTTTATAGCGTTCATAGAGTTTGCCGGGGAAGTTCATGGTTCGTGCCGGCTGCCCGAAAAAATCAA
>JBMSHD010000127.1:0-5495 GCA_049416425.1 Francisellaceae bacterium
AAATTGGAAGATATTTCGCCATGAAAAAAAGGAAGTTATTTTGCGCGCGTTCCATTACAGCTCATATTTTACAGTGATTTTATCGATATAAGTCAGTGCGTCTGATGGCGTTTTGCCACAGGCGATATTGTGAAACTCTTTGGCAATTTGAGCCGTAATTTTGCCGATAGCGCCGCTGCCTGCCACCTTTTGATCATCGATGGAGGCAATGGGTGAGACCTCTACCGCCGTACCACAGAAGAAGGCCTCATCGGCATTGATAATATCTTGTGGTTTAAAATATTGTTCAACAACACCATAACCGAGATGCTTGGCAATATCGATAATCAACTCGCGGGTTATGCCTTTTAGAATGGTGCCAAGCGGAGTGGTGTACAGCGTTCCGTCTTTGACGATGAAGATATTTTGAGCGGAACCCTCGGCGACATTGCCATCGATATCAAGCAGCAGAGACTCGTGATAATGCGTACCTTTAGTTTCCATGCTGGCCAAAATGCTGTTGATATAGTGACCAGAAATTTTGGCATCTGCAACTGTTGATCGCGGGTGAATGCGAATGTATTTGCTGATTTTAACATCAACGGCATCGGCACCAAGATAGCGTCCCATTGGCATCACGGCAACAATGATATCGACAGGGTGGCCGTCTTTAGGCAACACACCAATCCCACCGTGTCCATAATAGGCCAGCGGACGGATATAACAGGATTTAAGTCCCGAAGCTCTGACGGTATCGATCACTGCTTGGCAGAGCTCATCGACGCTGTAAGCTGTTGCCATACCCAGTGCTTTCATCGAGTAATCAAAGCGTTGCATGTGTTCTTTCAATTTTAAAATAGCCAAGCCCCTCATCGTTTCATAGGCACGAATGCCTTCAAAAACAGCACTGCCGTAATGCAGTGCATGAGTCATGACATGAGTCATTGCCTGATTCTCAGGCAGAAGCTGTCCATTTTTCCATATGTATTGTTGCATTAGTCGTCGCTCCAGGTTTGTTTTTAGTGATTAATGATTCAATATTTCAAAAGCGCCTTCGTTGATCATCAATTGAGCCAGCTCATTTCCCAGTTTTGCAGGGTCAGTGCCTGTTAATGATTTTTTCAATAATTCTTTGCCATCTCGGCTGGCAACCATGGCGGTTAGTCGCAATTGGTCTTTTTCAGCCTTGGCATAAGCGGCAATCGCCACCTGGCAGCCACCCTGAAGCCTTGCATTGAAAGCGCGTTCTGCCATGGAAGAACGCCAACTCTCAGGATCGTTGATAACCGATAGATAGGCAGATAATTTTTCATCTTTTTTGAGGCTTTCAACCACAATAATACCTTGACCGACTGCCGGCAAACAGAGATTTTGGTCAATAAATTGAGTGATGCGATGTAAAAGCCCGAGACGAATCAATCCGGCTGAGGCTAAAACGATGGCATCATATTGACCTTCATCAAGCTTTCTGAGCCTGGTCTCGACGTTGCCTCGGAGATCTTTAATGATAAGATCAGGACGATGGTTGAGCAGTTGAGCGGCACGTCTTAAGCTTGAAGTGCCGACAACAGCGTCAACCGGCAGCTCATCAATGGTGTTAAAATGGTTGCTGATAAAGGCATCACAGGGGTCTTCCCGTTTGGAAAATGCCGATAACTGGAACCCTTCAGGAAGTTCATAAGGCACGTCTTTCAAGGAATGAACGGCAATATGAGCCTGGCCTTCGAGTATAGCAGTCTCAAGCTCTTTCATAAATAGCGCTTTGCCACCGATTTGACTCAATGGGCGATCCAGTATGCGATCACCTTCGGTATCGGTGGTGATAATCTTTATTTTTAATTCAGGAAAATGGGCCAACAATTGTGTTTTAATGTATTCACTCTGCCACAGCGCCAAACGGCTGGCACGCGAGACGATGATCAGTTTTTTCATTGCATGTTTCTATTCGTTTAGACTCTTTATCACATTTGCAATCATGGCTATCTCTTCCATACAAACCGAATGCGGCATATCATAGGCATGAAAACAAACGTTAAAACCGTGATCTTTAAGCCTCTCAGCCAGGTGTTGTCCGGCAATAAATGGCACAATCGGATCTTGGCGGCCATGAGCGACGATGACATCAGTTTCTTTGTTGGCGGTTGTGATTTTATCGGCAAATTCCTCCCAGGCTGGAAGATAGGTTGATAAAGCCAAAACACCGGCTAAACGATGAGGTGACATCAACGCCGTGTAAAGAGCGATAACCCCTCCTTGAGAGAAGCCAGCCAAGATGATGTTTTCAGAGGCAATGCCTTGTTTTATCTGCTGATCAATAATGTTGGCGATACGATCAACCGAATTTAAAATGCCATTAACATCGACATCGCGTTTGATCTCGCTGATGCTTTTGATATCATACCAACCCGGCATAACCATGCCCATGTTGATGGTAATCGGTATCTTCGGTGCATGAGGGAAGATAAAGCGAATGGCATTGTCATCTGCCAGGTGAAGCTCTGGGACGACAGAGGCGAAATCATGTCCATCGGCACCCAGGCCATGGCACCAGATAACGGCGCTGTTTGCCCGTCGCTCGGGTTCTAATATAACGGCATTTTGCACGGTTTAATACAGACGATTTTATAAGAATTGGACTATTATGAATGAGAATGATATTGAATGCCAGCAACTTTAATGGCAAATTATCTACGATTAAGCTTAAAATGATTTTTGGAGTCATACATGATTACACTTATTATCATCCTGGTTATTATTGCCGTTGTATTTATCTACGTGTTGATGACCTATAACGCTCTGATTGCCGAGATTGAATCGGTTGAAAATTCTCAGCGACAGATCGATGTTCAACTCGATCGACGTGCAAAGGTGTTTGACTCACTCATTGCCGTGGTCAGGAAATATATGGACTATGAAAAATCTGTGTTCAAAGATGTCACCGAGCTGAGAACTCAGGCTAATCAAGCCAAAGAACAGGGCGATATGCAGACACGAATGGCGGCAGAGGATAAGATTTCGGCCATCGCCGGGCAGCTTAATGTTCAGTTTGAGGCCTATCCTGATTTAAAGGCCAATCAAAATGCCATGCAACTTCAAGAAGAGGTTAGCTCAACCGAAAATAAACTGGCGTTTGCCAAGCAAGCCTTCAATGACGGCATCGAGAAATACAATGCCCATAAGAAATCGATGATAGCCAGCATGGTGGTGGGATTTTTCAGAAGCAAGCTGGATAAGCATTTTATCTATTGGAATGTCGGTGAAGAAAAGCGTCAAGAGCTGGAAGACAGTCGCATCAACTTTTAATGTCGTGGAGATAAGATGATTGTTGACTCCCACAGCACAGACTGGCGTGGTGTCGTTAAGAGGAACACCAGAAAAAGCTATATTGTCATCGGTGTTTTTCTGATAATCTTTTTTGCCCTGGGGCTTTTTATTGACCTCATCTGGCGCTATCTGGAATTTTCAACCTATCAGGCCTATTATGGCTATTACATCAGCCCCGGGATGATTTTAAAAGCATTGATCACGCTGAAGCTTACACCCTGGGCGACGATTATATCGACTGGCGTTGCGCTTATATGGCTTTTAATTACCTTTAGTGCCTATGATAAAATTATGCTGATGGGGACGCAATATCGTGAGATTAAGCCTAATGACCCGGATCCGCTGCTGCAGCGTATTTATAATGTTACCGAAGAGATGAAGATTGCCGCCGGTCTTGCCTATATGCCTAAAGTTTACCTGATCGAGGCTGATTATATGAATGCCTTTGCCTCGGGATATTCGGATAAATCTGCCATGGTAGCCGTGACTCGTGCACTGGCGCAAAGCCTGTCACGAGATGAGCTTCAAGCCGTGATGGCGCATGAGTTGACCCATATTCGCAATAAGGACATTAAGCTCAACCTGTTCACTGTGGTATTATCCAACATGCTGATGTTTATGATCGAGTCACTGTTTTGGACGCTTTTATTTGGCAGTAATCGACGTAACAACCGTCAAAGCGGTGGCAATGTCATGGCGATTGTGCTGCTAGTTGTCATGGTTTTAAGAATTGTGCTGCCGATTTTAACGGCTTTGATGATGTTTTTTCTCTCAAGAACGCGAGAGTATATGGCCGATGCCGGTGCCGTCGAGCTTATGCGTGACAATCAACCTATGGCCAAGGCACTGTTGAAAATAAGTAATAACCATCAAAATTCAAATGTGGCGGCGGCTTACAAACATACGGCTAATGAGCGGATGCGGCGAGCCTCCTATCTCTACGATCCCGCCTCGGCAAAATTTGCCACCGACTCGATGGATAACCTCTTTTCAACCCATCCGAGTCTCAAAAATCGACTGAAATCCATCGGTATTAGCTTGAAAGATCAATCATAATATTGATTGTGCTTTGGGAATGTGTGCAAAATAACTTCCCGTACATATCCGCCGTGAAACCTTGTTTCTCGTCATTGCCGCGACAGAGTGAAATGGAACAATAAAGCAATTGCTTTATCCATTGAACGCCCGCAGCATGGATTGCGCAGGGCTATTTGTAAGACGATACAGGACAGGTCAAGGTGCCACAAAGCAATCTAGCTGGCCAGTGTAACAAGACCAATCCCTCCCCTTATGTTCAAGGGGAGGTTGGGTGGGGTTGGTTTAATGAAAAATCTAAATGCTGGTCAGTGTATTGGCAATACTACTGACGGTTTTTGCCTAAGCGCATACGATCTTTGCCACTCTCACGACGATCACATGGATCATCGCCAAGCGGTGATGACGATTGTTGCACCTGGTCATGCTTTGCAAGGAAAAAGGAATTTATTTCAGACACATCCCTTATGGAGAAGAGGCGGACTTTTTTCCTGTTCTTGTAGCTCAGGCTGATCTGAGTCAGTATAAGCTTTATCTATATTAGAGAACATAAGTAATATTACAAGGGATGAGAGTCATGGAAATGAGAGGGTCTGGTGGAGGCGGCGGGGTTCGAACCCGCGTCCGCAAATCCGCGATCATTGGATCTACATGCTTAGATCTGTCTATTATATTTAACCTGTTTCTGCCCGACAGATCGGGGCATGAAGCCGGCGAGCCTTAAAAATTTAACCAGATCGAGTTGGCGATCTATCTGGCGATCTTGTGTGAAGGTGAACGAACCATATCTGAAACCCACAAGCCTGTTTCAAGGGTTCGTGCGTCTCTGGGGTATTAAGCCAGATTAAGCAGCTTTAGCAACGGCAGCGAATTGGCTGTCGTTAGCTGCGACGCGAGCTTTTTTAGATTTGCCAGTTATTAGCAAAATGTAACGTGATTTACGAGGCAGATACACCCTCGGCATGCACCGCAGACGTTGTAATTCCCGTCGAAACCAGTTTCGCCCCCGGACAGCACCATTGTATGTTGGTTTTTGGAGGAATGCAAGTTAAATAACGATAAAATGTGTGAAATTTAAACAATAAATAAAAACTTATTTAAGTATTCTGAAAACTCCCCAAAAAATTGAAAACCTTGTACAATGGCGTTGAACCATT
>JBMSHD010000128.1:0-5379 GCA_049416425.1 Francisellaceae bacterium
CTGGCTTGCGCAGAGCTTAAGCCGTTCGAACCTAAAGGCGCAAAACTGTTTGCCCCTTTCGGGTGGCTCTCGTACAATTATGAATCTGATAAAAGTCCTTTTTGTCATCGCCATAGTCTTATTTTCCTCATCATCTTATGCGGCCTCATTGATCGAGCTTCCTGGCGTGGATATTAATCTTAACAGTATTGCGGCGGGTCATGCTCAGGTCAACTCAGCCATGCAGATCTTGCTGCTTCTGACGGTCTTGTCTTTGGCGCCATCGATTCTGATTATGGTCACGGCCTTTACCCGCATCATCATTGTGCTGTCGATGTTGCGTCATGCCTTTGGTTTGCAGCAGACGCCACCGAATTCCGTCTTGATTTCACTGGCCTTGTTTTTGACTCTGTTTGTGATGATGCCAGTTATCGATAAAAGCTATAATGATGCCGTGAAACCCTATATGGATAATCAAATGTCGGCACAAGTGGCCTTAGATAAAGGTATCTCACCGCTTAGAGACTTTATGATCAAACAGACGCATGAGAAGGATATCCGCCTGATTTTGACACTTTCACACAGTGAGATGCCTAAAAAGGCTGCCGATATTCCTATCTATAAGCTCGTGCCGGCATTTATGTTGAGTGAGTTGCAGACGGCGTTTCAGATTGGCTTTATGATCTTCTTGCCCTTTCTTTTAGTGGATCTTCTCGTTGGTGTCATTTTGATGTCTTTAGGAATGGTAATGGTGCCGCCGACGACCATATCACTGCCGATTAAGATTCTGATGTTTGTGTTAATCAGCGGTTGGGATCTTGTTATCAATGCACTGGTCGGCAGTTTTCATTAGCCATGTTATGAGATTGGCAGCCTGATAAAGCAGAAATCTCCCTTTATCTTGTAATTCTCCAGCAGTGATGAATATTTGGCCGGCGCATGAAATCACGTGACAGACAGAGCCTATCGATGTTTTCACAATGGTATTTTTTCTCAAGCGCCTCATCGAGCTTAAATTTACGATAGTTATTGGAGAAATACAGCACCCCTTCTCGATCAAGCAGTGACATCGCCAGGTTAATCAAAGCGACATGATCTCGCTGAATATCAAGAATATGAGACATCTTTTTTGAGTTGGAAAACGTCGGCGGATCGAGGAAGATAACATCAAACTTGAGTCGCTGCGCCAAAGCCTGTTTCAGCCATTTAAAACAGTCTTCCTGAATAAATTCATAGGACAATTTTTTTAATTTATTCAACTGAAAATTGCGCTGCCCCCATTCCAGATAGGTTTTGGACATATCAACCGATGTTATGGATCTGGCACCCGCAAGCCCGGCATGAACACTGGCAGTACAGGTATAGGCAAACAAATTTAAAAATCGTTTTCCTTTTGTCTCTGTGGCGATGCGTTGACGTAGTTTACGATGATCTAAAAATAAACCGGTATCGAGATAATCATCAAGATTGACATGAAACAGTGCCCTGTCTTCACGCACGACGTAAAAGTTCTGATCGTCTTTCAAGCGTTCATACTGATCTTTTCCGCTTTGCCTTCTGCGTTGTTTAACATGCATGCGGGCATAATCGATATCAAGCACATCATGAAGCACATAAAGCATCTGATAGAGCCTGTTTTCGGCAACTTTAGCATCAACGTTTTTCCCGGCTTCATATTCTTGAATATGCACATGCGTGTTATAGATATCAATAGCCGCGGCATACTCAGGAAGATCGGCATCATAGATACGATAACAATCAAGGTTTTGCTGGTGCGCCCAGCTGGTCAGTGATTTGTAATTTTTGTTGATGCGATTGGCAAACGCTTTATAATCGTCGTTTAGGGTAATCGACTTTTGAGCCAACCGCTGATACTTCTGTGCGGTTGTTTCCTGTTTCTTAATCCATTCATCGGCAACATGAAATTTATACAATCGCGTCTCGATGGCTCCGTTATAGAGGTTGTAGTGCTTATAGCTTCTAAGCCCCAATGCCTGAGCCGATTCTTTCGATGCTGTGAAAATGCCAATCTCAAATCCGGAAAATTCCTTGATCAATTGTTTACCAAAGGCACGAAATAATAATTCTAAGGCTTTATGCTCTTCATGATAAAGCCGCTCACCATAAGGCGGGTTGGTGACGATCAGTCCCGATTTAACCTCCATCTCATTGGTGAGCATTGCTGCATCGGCTTCATAAACCTCGATATAATCACTAAGACCTGCCGCCTCAATATTTTCTCTCGCATGCTTACAGGCAAATGGACTGATATCATAGCCAATAATCTTCGCTTTAGCATTTACAAGCCCCTGCTGTTTTCTGGTTTTGGCCTCATCAACAAGCCGTTGCCATAATTCAGGGGCATGCCCTCGCCATTTTTCAAAGCCAAAATTGTGATTAAGGCCGGGGGCGATATCACAAGCTATCATTGCCGCCTCGATCAGCAGTGTGCCTGAACCACACATCGGATCGATGAAAACAGCTTCTGATTCATTTTTCATATAATCTGGCCAACCGCTACGATATAAAATGGCCGCCGCCAATGTCTCTTTTAACGGTGCCTTTCCTTGAGAGATTCGGTAACCACGACGATGAAGACTTGCTCCAGATAAAGACAGATAGATCGTGCTTTGCTGTTTGCCAAGATGAATATTGAGAACAATATCCGGATTATCCAAATCGATATCGGGGCGTTTATCATACTTATCGCGAAATTGATCGACGATGGCATCTTTGGCTTTTTGTGCGGCAAATTGCGTGTTTTTAAAGGCGAGATGCGAACCGGTAACATCGATCTTAAAGCGGCTATTTTCATTAAAATGCTGATTCCAATGAATGCGATAAACCGCATTATACAACGCTTCGGGTGAGCTTATAGCTTCACTGGATAGATGAAGCAGAACATGATTGGCAAGCCGTGACCACAGGCAGGCTCTATAGGCGACTTCCAGATTGCCTTCAAAATGGACACCGGCTAATTTTTCAGAAACGTTTTCACCACCTGCGGCAAGTAATTCGTCTTTAAGCAGTAATTCCAGACCTTTAGCACAAGGCGCAAAAAATACAAATTTTTGCATAATATTCTCGTTGATATTAAACTGCTGCTACTATACCAGTTTGCCGTCTGGATTACTATGCTCTCGTTTTAAGGTGTTGATGATAATTTGATAATGATAATACTGATTTTCAAGTGTGACTTTTCCTTTCCAGGGATCTGTATTTTCGTAGCTTATTGTCATAAGCGTTTTGCCTTTTTGTTTTATCAACCGTTGATGAGGCAAAATTTCAATGCTTAAATCGGTATTGATCAACATCTGCCTCAATGTCTTTACCGGCGCATAGGTAAGGATAAAATCGGCCAGTGACTGTCTGACACCCATATTAGCATGTGGCATGGGTAGCGAACTGGAATAAATGGTTTTTCCATCATACTGAAGTGAAAACAGTGAGCCGCCCCACCCTGCCAAGGCCACCATCACCAGTTTTTGCCTTGAAGCTTCAATCTCAACTTGCGTGCTGTAATAACTTGCCTTGCCTTTTAGGTTATATTTAGCCTCTAGAATCTGTGTGGCGGTGAGATTAAGATCAAGTGCCTGCGGTAGTGGCAGTTGAATGTCTTGATTAAACAATTCAATGCTTGGCGTCTGAGTCGATGTGGTTTGAAATAAAGCACACCCTGAGAGAAATAAAGCCAATGTAAAGATAATGAGATAGCGAAGGATCATGGACTTTCCTTTTTTTGAATTCGAGCGGCAAAGGGAGAACAGATAAATGCCATGGTGATTCCGGCAAATAAGGTTACGCCAAAATAGTGAACAACGGGTGTATGACTGAAAGCCAATAACCCAAACGATAAAATCGTCGTCAATGCCGAGAGCAATACTGCCAACATCGTGCTTTGTGGCTGTCGGCTACTCTCGGCAAAAAAGACCACATAATCAACCGATATGCCCAATATTAAAATCAGAGCCAGAATACTAAAAAGCGTTAAGGGGATATTCAACAATCCTAAGACAGCAATGCCAGACATCAGAGCCATCAACGGCGGCAGAGATAAAAGCATTGCTTTTTTGACACTTCGATAGCGAATGAGTAACAGCATAAATAGAGCTGCTAAGGCAAAGTATAAAAGCAAGCTGATCTTTTGTCTGAAGTGTTTAAATAAGCTTGAGACCTCTTCCGCCTTGTTGATATAAGTGGCATAAGGTTTATCTTTTATCACAGCGTCAATGAGTGCCGCCGGAATTTCAGTCGATAACATCACCACGCTGACATAGTGACCATCATAGCTGCCCAGCCACAGGTTTTTAAAATTGTCTGAAACCGGTGATTTCAACCATTCATCCATCGTCAACGGCTTAAATTTCTGCTGCCTGTAATCGCTTATGATCTTGGCTATTTTCTCTTCTTCAACACCAATGGATGATAAATAGGTTTCAAGCCTTTGATTGATCGAGGCTAAAGACAGTTTAAAGTTTTGCCGCTGAAGCGCCTCATCGGGCAGATATTGACTGATCGCCGTGATGGCTTTGTTACCACTTCGTTGCTTTAGGGTATTTACAATCGTCTGTTCTCGCGCTAAAAGCATCGACTCTGTTTTCGCCTCAATAAACAAAAATCGAAAACCATAATGACTGCCAATAATGGTGCGGACTTTTTCATCCATCATTTTGAGCTGTGGTGGCATACTCTCAAGAATTCGGACATCATCATTTGCCTTGAGTCTGCTCATACCGATGATACCCGTTACAAAAATCAGCAGAAAAAACAAGGCGATGATTCCACCATGAGCCTTCTGCCAGAAGGTAAGAAAAGTCGATGATAAAGGCAATATCAGCGGAAAATGTTCTCGCTTTACCGGCTTTAATATCATGGGAAACAAACAGATTACGGTCAAGTAAGCCATAATAAGTCCGGTTATGGCAAAGACGGCTAACTGACGCAATCCTGGAAATGGTGTGATGGCAATCAGAGTATAAGCAATAACGATATTGATAAGTCCAAGCGTCAACGCTGAAAAAATTCGCCTAAGCCCCACACTAGCTTGCCATTTCCTGCCACCAAGCAGGCGATCGGCGTAATAGAAAAAAGCATAATCGACACAAATACCAATGATGCAGATGCCAAAACTCAAGGTGAATAGATAGACAGTATCAAACAGCCATGCCGTGACGACAAAGGCGGCGATAAAACCGGTCAATGCCGAGAAAAGTGTCAGCAACATCGGCATTAATGAACGAAATGTCAAAAGCAGCAATGCAATAATTCCGATAAGCGAGCCAATGGCGATGGTCGAGATATCTTTTTTTGCACTGTCTGTTCCTGCTTTAGCGAAAAATATCATTCCGCCGCTGCGAGACATGGAGAGCGGAACGCGAGGTCGAGTAGACCCGGGTAGTC
>JBMSHD010000129.1:0-5370 GCA_049416425.1 Francisellaceae bacterium
TATATCTAATCAATTTTTGCACAGATAAGGCAATTTATTTCAGACACATTCCTAAGGCTGAAAGAGTTAAAAATAATAAATTTCAACAATCCGACCACTATCCTTGTAGGCGATTCGAATCTCAGCGCTTGGTTTTGGCAGAAAGCCCTGACCTTTCTCTGGCCATTCGATAAAAACAATGGATTTGTCATCAAAATAATCTCGTATGCCCATCCACTCAAGTTCTTCAGGATCGGCCAGACGATATAGATCAAAGTGGTACAGCATTGCCTCTGGCAGTTGATAAGATTCAACCAGGGTATAGGTTGGGCTTTTCACCGCCGCTTGCCAGCCAAAAGCCGCTAAAACGCCTTTGACAAACGTTGTTTTTCCGGCACCCAAGTCACCGTGAAGATAGACGATAGCACCGGGCTTTAGTTTTTGCTGAAATAAGCCGGCAAGCGCAGCCATTTGTTTTTCATCAGCAACAGGATAAATGTCTTTGTTCATGGTATTTCAGATAAGCACCAACGAGCACAAACGAGCCGAAGACGATGAGAATATCATTTTCTTGAATCTCATGGTCGATGGTGTCAATGGCGGTGGATAGATTGGAATAGATGTGATTTGTCAAATTCGGAAGTTTCTCTTTGAGTGCCTGCTCGTCGATTGCTCTGGCATCGATATCGTTTAACACCGGGATAAACCAGCGATCGACCAGTGAAGCTCCGGTATGAATAATGGCGCTGATATCTTTGTTCCCAAGCGTTGAGCAAAGCGCCAGGATGCGAGATTGAGAGAGATTGATGTGTTGTTGCAGGTAATCAAACAAAAAACGAACGCCGTCTTCATTATGTGAAACATCGATGATGGTCAAGGGGCTCTCAGCAATTTGTTGACAGCGCCCTGGCAGATGAAGAGTATTAAGATCATGAGGAAGCTTAAGTGTCATGAGTTCACAGGCCGTGATGGCGCAGTTGATGCTAGTTGCCGAGATTGAGCTGGAATAGCTTATGTTTTGAGTAGGGGCATAAATAATTTCAGCGTGTATGTTCTGGCAGTAATCGATCACCGTTTGTGGCATTTTTTCTCCCAGAATAACCGGCTTCTTTGATCTGGCTATAGCGGCTTTTTCCAAACCAATTTTATCGATAGTATCACCTAGGAGGTCAGTGTGATCAAGGGCAACGTTGGTGATGATGGCGATATCGGCATCAAAGACATTGGCCGGATCAAGTCTGCCGCCGACACCAACTTCCAAGACGAGATACTCAGGTTGTTCGATGGTCATTGCCAGTGCGGTAATAAAAAAAGAGACATGATGATAGCCGATGGCTATTTGAAGCCTTTCAAGCGTATGATAAAGGGTATTCAATAAGGCAGACAGACGCTCATTGTCGATGCTTTCTCCATCGATATTAATACGTTCATTGAAGCTATGAAGATGGGGAGAGGTATGGCAGATAAAGCGCTTGTTGTTGTGTTTCAGGATATGGCAGATTGCGGTGGCTGTCGTGCCTTTGCCATTAGTGCCGGTGATGGTGATAATTTTTTTAGGGCGATAATCAATGCCTAGCGTATCAAGTATAAATAAAAGATCCTCAAAGCGGCAGGTCTTGCCTTTAAGTCCAATGATCTGATCAATGAGTCTATTAATGTCTGGATTGGTCATATTCAATTTTAGGTGGCGTATATTTAAGCATGAGCTTGGTGATGAGATCTTTAATCTCTCGTTTTAATTCACGACGATCAACAATCATATCGATCATGCCCTTTTCCAGCAGAAACTCGCTGCGTTGAAAACCATCGGGCAGTTTTTCACGCACGGTTTGTTCAATGACGCGGGGACCGGCAAAGCCGATTAAGGCATTGGGTTCTGCAATCTGAATATCACCAAGCATGGCCAAAGAGGCCGAAACTCCTCCGGTGGTTGGGTCGGTCAAGACAACGATATAGGGCAGTCTGTGATCGGCCAGGCGTGCCAAAGCTGCTGAAGTTTTGGCCATTTGCATCAGGGAGAACAGCGATTCTTGCATTCGGGCTCCACCGCTGGCGGTAAAACAGATAAAAGGTTTCCCTTTGCTGATGGCAAGATCGACGGCGCGCACAAATTTCTCACCGACAACCGAGCCCATGGAACCGCCCAGAAAGCTGAAGTCAAATACGGCGGTGACGACTTCGGTCTTGTTGACGGTGCCTTCAAAGACCAAAAGCGCATCATTTTCATGTGTTTTCTTCTGTGCCTGATGCAGACGATCTTTATAAGACTTGGTATCTTTAAATTTCAAAATATCGGTCGGCTTGATATTGGTGAAGTGCTCAACACGCCCGTCTTTATCGAGAAAACTGTCGATACGCTGCCTGCCTGTTAAACGCATGTGATGATCACAGTTAGCGCAGACCATCATGTTTTGCTGAAGATCGGGCAGATATAGTATTGTATTGCAATTGGCACACTTATGCCATACGCCTTCCGGCAGTTCTTTTTTCTTGGATTCATGACTAAGCTGAGGGATGATTTTGGTAAGCCAGCTCATCGAGTTCTCATCTTTCTTATTTTTCATATATATTGCATTATATACATACAATAACATCATGCAATCTTTTCTTAACGAATGCTTAAGCTTTAGGCGGGCATAGAAATGGTTTTATTGATATCATAGGCAGTGTAAAATAGGTGAAAATAGAGATCGGTAAGAACAGTGAAATATGAGTCTGCAAAAATCAGTTAAAACAATTCTTCTTACCGGAGGCAGCAACGGTATAGGTCGAGCATGTCTTAAACGCTTTGTCTTACAGCGGCATCATGTGATTAATCTGGATATAGCTGACCCTAGTGTTGAAGGGCTCGATTTTATTAAGACGGATCTTGCAGATATTGAGGCCATCACCATGGCGTTTGATAAGATTAAGTCAAACTATCATTCGATCGATGCGCTGGTATCGGCGGCGGGTATTCATCTTTCAGCCACGATTGAGGACACAACGGCAAAGGATTATCAGCGTGTTGTGGCCACAAATTTAAGCTCGACTTTTTTTGTATTGCAACAAGGCATTGCCCTTATGAAAAAGCAAGGGGGCAGGATCGTCACCATCGGCTCGGATCAAAGCTTTGTGGCAAAGCCCAACTCCGCGGTCTATGGCATGACCAAGGCGGCGATTGCCCAGTTGACGAAAAGTGTGGCCATCGATTACGCAAAGTATGGGATCGTGGCAAACTGCGTCTGTCCTGGGACCATTGAGACGCCATTGTATTGGCATGCTATTAAAAAATATTGTGAGAAATCAGCGGCTGGGATTGAAGACGTTCATAAAGAGGAAGCTTTGATGCAGCCGATTGGGCGGATTGGTCAGCCCGAGGAAGTCGCCTCGCTTATCAATTATCTGGTCAATGACGCCGGTGGCTTTTTGACCGGCGCATTAATTCCTGTGGATGGAGGGTATACGGCTAGGTAGCGGCAATTATAATCGTGCTCCTTCTTCGTATTTTTGAGTGATGATAAAGGGAATGAGTAAAGAAATAATAATGCCTATGGCCAGCATTGCGTCAAATATCCAGCCAGACATATCGACATCGGCGGTGGGTATAAAACCGACGGCAATCGATAAGAGACAGGCAAAAAAGCCGACAGCAGCCATTACAATAGTGCCTTTGATACCGCCAAAGATTTCAAACTGCCCAGGTTTTATCGGATTGTTCATTCTGAGTTTAATGGCGGCGGCAAACATACCGATATAGGCGAGCATGGCCAGCTGTGCCGTCAAGGCGCTTAAGAACCAGTAGGCAGAGTTAACGGAAGGCATCAGCAGGTAGCTTAAACAAAATAGCGAAAAGATGACACCTTGAAGGATTAAGATTCTGGCAGGTGCCTCATATTTGTTGGTTTTAGCCAGGCTTGGGTAGATCAGCCCGTCGCTAGCGGCGACCATGAAACCACGAGATAGCCCAATAATCCAGGCTGATGTCGTGGTAAAGGCGCCAAGAATCAGGGTTAAGGCGATAATAACAGACATCCACGGCATGTTGAATTTATCAAAGAAATAACTGAATGAGGCCATGAGACCTGTGATGATATTGACCTGATCTCCGCCTTCGGCATTGACGGAGAAGATGGCGATATTGGATAAAATCAACGACAGCAGAATGACGCTGGACGAAATCAACAAGGCTTTGGGAAAGGTTTTTTGTGGATTTTTAACATTGCCGGCATGAATGGAGCTCATCTCAAGTCCTAAAATGCTGAACATCACGGTGAGAAATAAGCCCCAGCTTTGCATGTTGGCAAAGCTGGGGATGAATTTCTCCACAGTCGGTGGATTGGCGATCGGTTGACCTGAGCCAAACCAGTATAAAGCCAGAAGAATAATCAGGATCATCGGTAGCAATGTGCCGACGATGGCGCCAATCACGCTTATGGTGCTTGAGGTCTTGATGCCGAATAGATTAACGATAGTCGCCAACCAAAACATCACAAGGCTCATGACGATCATATACCAAGGGTTAGAAACCAATGTATCCGGGTTGATATGCATCATCGGCGCGACAACATAGGCGATGACACCGGCAAAAAAGCCACAGATAGAGGGGAACCATACCAGGTTATAAATCCATTGCAGCCACAACACGCTAAATCCAATTCTGGCACCAAAAGCCTGTTTGGTCCACAGATAAATGCCACCGGTTTTTGGCCAGCCCGTTGCCATCTCTGCCGTTAAAAGTGCGCAGGGCAACAGAAAGATAAGCGCGCCGATAATATAGAATGTCACCACCACCCAGCCGGCTTGTGCGGTGATTGAGATGTTTCTTAAGCTGTCAACAGCGATGATATTGATCATCACCAGCCGAAACAGGGTCAGTGTCTTCGTTGAGTTGATTTGCATCGAATCTGCCTTACTATTTTTTTAACTTTGTAATTGGGTATTGAAAAGTACGGTTTTGTCATCTCTTTTACGGTGACTGTCTTACAAGTAGTTGGAATGACAACAGGGAGAGAAATTAAAGCTCTTTTAGTGTTATTCGTAGAGGAACCTCCTCCTTGCCTCCCCCTTAAAACAAGGGGGAGGAAACAGGTATTCCCTCCCCTTGAGATCAAGGGGAGGTTAGGTGGGGTTAGAGAAACTGTTGTTTCAACGACTAATACGTAAAGAGCCAAAATTAATGGTGATGTCGATGATGGCAAGAGATAAAAGTGCGATTGAGCTGAAAAAGTGGATATTCACGGCGACAATACGATAGATTGCATGTCATAGTTTGACCTTTGTCTCTTACATTCATTCAATCAGTGTATCAATGGATAAAAATAAAGTAAATGCCGGATGTTGGTTTTTTAATTTTTTAAGGATCGTGCGCAAAATAACTTCCCGTATATATCCGCCGTGAAACCTTGTTTT
>JBMSHD010000130.1:0-5279 GCA_049416425.1 Francisellaceae bacterium
CGTCTTTTCTGCGGTCATCTTATCATTTGCCGCTTCAATTTCCAGCTTCTCACTGTCATTCAGGTTTTTACAGGCCTCAATTTCTGCCAGTTCCCGTTTTTTGATGGCGGCTTCCTGTTCGTCTGCCTTGTCGATCAACCTGGTCAGCGATTCTATCTTTTGTTCGATTTCATCGACAATCGGAACATTGCCCTCGGCAAAAGGATGTTCTTTTGCACCACAAAGCGGACAGGGTTTACCATCTTCCAGTTTTGCTCGATAATCTTCAAGCTCCTCGATTTTTCTGATGAAAGCCATTTCACGAAGAAGGGTTTCCTTCTCGGTGCGATATTCCCGAAGCCGCTTGTTAGCCAGTAATTGGCTCAGAGCATCCTTGGCTTGCTGAAGATTTCTAGCCGCTGACTCCAGCTTCTGTTTTTTGAGAGAGCATTGCTTGGAGGCTTGCTCCAGTTTCTTTGTGGCATCAGCTACGGCCGTATCGGCTTTTTTAAGCTCAACTTTTTGCTGCGTAATCTCCTGTTGTTTGGCAAGCAAGTTACCGAATTGTTCTTCAACACCGGCAAGTCCACTGATCAGCCATTCATCACGGATATTTTCTTTGAGATACAACGCTACTGCCTCCAGCTTTTTCTCTGCGGCAGTCCGTTTTTCCTCTTCCTTCACTCGGGTCTGCTTGTCGGTCTCAATTTCTCCGGCTTCCTTGATACAGGTATCATTGCCTTTCGATACAGCCTTTGTCTGCTCGGAAATTTTTTGATCTAGAGACCGGATTCTCTGGATCAATGGAATTGCTGTTTTCAGCTCTTCTTTGGCTTTCAGGGTGAGCTCTTCAGCGGCTTTGAGAGCATCTGCCTGTGTGTTTGCAGATGATTCAAGTTCAGGAATGGCGGCTTCATCCGTGTTCAGGGAAGTCTGATCATCAGCCTCCTGTTTACAAAGGAATGTGAGTGTTGCGTATATTCCATCCAATGATGCGGCCTTGACGGCTTGTTCAAGTTTGATTCGCTCCGGCTTAAATGACTCGGTATCAGCCGTAAGTTTTACAGTTTCATCCTCAACTGCCATCCGTTCTTTTCTCAGATTCTCAATGCCGATAAGCCAGTTGATGGCGTTAGTTGTTTCGGCTGATTTAGCCTCAAGTTCCGTCTCATGCTTCTGTTGTGCCGCGATCTCCTCGTCAAGCTCTTTTTCCTGTTCCGGCTTTAAAATAACAATGCCGGCGGTTTCGGCAGCAAGCAGGTTTAATTTTTCTTTCTCGTCACGATGGCGTTCATGAGTACGTCGTGAGATCTCAGAATAAATTTCCGTACCGGTAATCTGCTCAAGTATCCTGGATTTCTGTTCGACATCGGCTTTCAAAAAGGTATCAAAGCCGCCTTGAGCCAAAAGAATGGAACGGGTAAAACGGTCAAAATCCATGCCGGTTTTTGCTTCTATAACGCCAGATACAAGACTTTTTTTGGTCTCGATGAGTTTGCCACTATTGGCATCAGCAATATGATGTTCCTGATCCTGCAGTTTACCATCGGCTTTTTTTCGTGCCCGGCGCTGCTCCCAGTGACAACGAAAACGGCCGGCCTGAGACTCAAACAGCACCTCGGCATAAGATTCACCCGTTTGGCGCGACATGATCTCGTTTCCACTTTTGGTGATTTTACCAAGTCGTGGTGTGGCGCCATACAGCGCAAGGCAAATGGCATCTAAAATCGTTGACTTGCCGGCTCCTGTGGGACCGGTTAAGGCGAAGATGCCGTTGGAAGTATATTCCGGATCACTGAAATCAATGACCCATTCGCCGTAGAGCGAATTGAGATTTTTAACTGGGTGCCTCGGGCCTCATAATAGATTTTGTATATCCATATACAAAATCGAATCGGCTATCCTCGGCGGCATAAATTTTGCCCGGGACGTCCGCCTCGCCAGCATACCTTCACAAATTCACTGCGTTCATTCCGAGCAGGCAACTGTCTCCGATTCTACTCTACGCCTTGGGTACAAGCTGTTTCACAGACTTCGCTCTGGCGCCTACGGCACGTCGCTTGCTGTTTACAGCGCAAGACTACCCGGGTCTACTCGACCTCGCGTTCCGCTCTCCATGTCTCGCAGCGATCGAAGTTCGAGTATTTTCATGATTGTTGAACCACCAATGAACACGAATTAACACAAATATTCATACTATGATTCTCTCCCATTCAAGTTTTGCATGTTTAAAATTAAGAATGACGCCCACGTGTAGCCCTGTGATTTTGAGGTAATTGATAACCTGTCCACGTTCAATGTTGGTAATGCGCTCAATGGTTTTTGTTTCAACAATGATTCGGTCAAAAGCGATAAGATCAGGAATATAATCGCCCACTTTTACTGATTTATAGACGACATCATATCGAGGCTGTTGCCGGGTTGGAATATTTCTGAGTCCAAACTCAATGACCAGAGCATTTTCATAAGGTTTCTCAAGCAGCCCATGACCAAGGGTATTGATGACTTCAATTGCAGAGCCGACAACTTGATAAACCTCCTCCTTTAACAATAATTCGTGTTTATTCGTGTCCATTGGTGGTTCCTTATTCTGCATTTTTATCTTCTTCCATTAAATCCTTGATGATTTCGTTATAGGAAGCAGTCAGTGACTCCCGATCTTCAACGGGCACTTTGAAGGCATCCAGACAGCGGTCAAAGACATCTGAAATATCAAGGTCATCCAGCGTTTCCTCTTCTGTGGCGGCATTGATGACTCGATCGATAAGACGGCGGTTTTTTATGCGTCTGACTTCCATGGTCGAATCACTCAGCGTTTCATCGATGATCTGGCGAAGATTGCCGATGATCTTATCACCGGTATAGTCAATCTCAAGCCAGGCATTGCTGTTGTCTTTTTTCAATTCTTCCAGCTTCAGCCCAATATCATCTATCGATCCACTGATGCGTACAAGTGGCTGGAAACAGGGCACGGCAATTTCATGAATTTCTGGTGTTCTGCCATCAAATTTAATGAGCACAACTTGCTTTTTCTGAGTCGCCTCGCCATAGCCCATCGGTATCGGAGAGCCGCAGTAACGCATATGTTTGAGTCCACAGACCACCTGGGGAACATGCAGATGTCCAAGAGCAAGATAGTCGATCGATGAGGGAAAAACCTCTTCACCGACATGAGCCAGTGAACCGACATAAAGCTCTCTGACCCCATCGCCATCGACCGTCTGTCCACCAGAGGTGAAAAGGTGCCCCATGGCAATAACAGGAATGTCATCGCCTCCTGACTGTCGAAATTCCTCGCGTTGTCGATCGGCAAGCTCACAGACATCGGCATAATGCTGTTTCACCCCTTCGACAAGTTTGGCATTTTTATCGTCGATGGTCTCTCCGGGTTTGGCTGTTCTGATATCTTTGTCTCGCAAATAAGGCACCGCGCAGACAATGGCAGCGGGTTTATTATTCTTATGAAGCGTGATCAGCTCATCATGCAGATTTTCAGTTATGGCGCCAATCACATGCACATTTAAAGCCTTTAGCACCTCTTTCGGCGCATTTAAAAATGAGGGTGAATCGTGGTTGCCGGCAATAATCACAACATGCTGGCAAGAAGAGGACGAAACCTTGCACAGAAAACGATAGTAAAGCGCTTGAGCTTTATTGCTGGGGGTATTGGTATCAAAAATATCTCCGGCGACAAGAAGCGCATCGACCTTTTCATCTTCAATGGTCTGAGCCAGCCAGTCTAGAAAGGACGAAAATTCATCATAACGAGTTCTGCCGTAAAGCGTGCGCCCCAGGTGCCAGTCAGAGCTATGGAGGATTTTCATTTGCTACGACCCCAAGGTTATTCTTTTATAACGCTTGTCAAAGGCCTGCCTGCCACCCTCCATAATTGTGCAAATAGAATTTCTAATTCTTAATTCTTCCAACCCCCCTTGAAGTTCTAAGTGAACTTGACCATTTGTAAACTTGAGAACATTTACCAGCTCTGCATCACCATTTACGACGATATTAGGGTTGTGGGTTACAATGATTAACTGGCGGCGATTTTTGTTTTCATGAATCTGCTTCACAATAAGATTATAAATCAATGCATTGTCTAAATCGTCTTCCGGTTGGTCGATGATTAAGGGCTCACTTCCATAGCTTAACAAAAAGGCAAGAATAGCTGCAGCTTTCTGTCCAGCTGACCCCTTTTCAAGATCTTCAAATTTTCCATGAGATAAGTCTTTAGAATATTTAACTCTGAGTAAATCTTCAGGCCACCATATATCCAGCTGATCAAACATTGCCGGTTGACTCTTGTACGCATTTCTTAGACGCGTATCAAATGAGCCGTGATTACCAGAATCATCACCTAAAGCTATTTTGATAGATTTCTCTTTTAACGCTGCAACTCTGCTTGCCACTTCATCATCTTGGCTATTGAATAACTCCCACAATATCCCTTGTTGCTCATCTCTATCCAACACCGAGCTTCTAAACGTATCACCATTAAGCCCTAATATGGTGCGATAATCACTTTCTAATGATGATACATCACCGAACTGGATTAACTCCATCCTAACAAAAGCATTCTTACCGATCACTTTCTCAATAAAGCTTCGCCTTTTTTCAAGCAGCTCCGATCGCAATGCCTCGAGGCTCTTAATTTTTTCCTCAATACTTTTCTCAACCTCATCTTTTTCCTTCTTTATTTTGGTAAGGTTGGTCAGCTTTTCTTGTAGCTGATTACATTGTTGGACCCAATCACCGTAAAGAGATAGACTCAGTGGGCTTTTCTTTTCCTCATATTCTCTAACCAGTTCTTCGTAACCATTGTTGCTTGATTGAAGTGAGAATTGCCATTTGCTCTCAGCAATACGGGACGTTCGTGTTGATTTAATACTTTCAACTTGTTCTGCAATTTTCAGGAGGGCATCTTTACATTTATTAAGCTCTGATGCTGCGTATTCATGTATGTCTTTTATTTCAGAAGATGTATCATCCTCTTGCCCAAAAAGCTGGTCAGGGAAAGCAGGAAACTCTGCCACACTTGCAGCTTCCTTGATCTTAGCGGACAAATCATCAAATAGCTTATTATCCGGCAGGCTATTCTTTTGCTGACTACGTTTTTGATATTGTTTCAGTATTTCTCCATGCCCATGTTCCTCATACTGCTTGAGGTCATTTTTTACATCGCTGAGCTTTGTCCGGAGAGATGGTTCTTCAGAGAGTTGTCGCTGAAGCTCTCGTCTTCTTTCTCTTAATTGCTGGGTGCCTCGGGCCTCATAATAGATTTTGTATATCCATATACAAAATCG
>JBMSHD010000131.1:0-5274 GCA_049416425.1 Francisellaceae bacterium
TCGATTTTGTATATGGATATACAAAATCTATTATGAGGCCCGAGGCACCCAGGACTTGACTTTTTTTTAATCATAAACGAAACTGACAGTGTAGGTGAGAATAGCTGCCTACCTGAAGAAATAAATTAAAGATTCATAATTTACATCGCATCAGCATCAATACAGACTCATTTTATATTTTTTGAAATCTTTTTGCGCTGATGGGCAAACAGTTTGATCTGTCTTATTTTTAAGACTCTTTTAACGTTGTTCGTTGAAACGATAGTTTGGCCAACCCCACCTAAACTCCCTTTGATCTCAATGGAAGGGAATGTTTCATCCCTCCTCCTTGGGCAAAAAGGGGGAGGCAGGGTTAGGTTCCACGAACAACGTTAAAAGAGCTTCTGGATTGTAACGTTATTTATGAGCATCTGCTGCGATGGGTTCGGAGATAAAAAAATGATATGGCAATTGATTATTACAGGTATATTTGTTGGGATTCTGTCAGGCTTATTAGGCAGTGGAGGGACAACGCTTCTGGTTCCCGTGTTGACGCTCTTTTTCACGTGGCTTTGGGCATTTCTGACAGTCTGCATTATGCGATTACCACAGGACTTGCGATTGCCGCTTTGACGGCTTCAAGCAGTCTGTATCGTTATATGAAGGAAACTTTAATCAGCAAAACGGATATCGCTAAAATCTCGCCGGTGCTTTTAATCAGTAATGTCGGAGGCGTGGCTATTTCCATGTTTCTGCCGCAATATATCGGTACGGTGCTGTTTGTTATGTTTATCGTCAATGTCTGTGTCACCGTGGTATTGCCGTGCCGTCATGTTTTGATGGCACCAAATTTATCGAAAATGAGCTCATGGGTGGGGTTTCAATCCGGTGTGATTGGCGTCAGTGGCGGCAGTGCTGCTTATAGTTACTGGCTTAAAAGTACAGGAGATTGTCAGAAAGCCGCAGCCATCTCAGCTCTGATTACCTGTCTTATTGCCAGTTTAGGTGCGGTTGCAGGCCTGGTGATGGGAATTTATTCTGGTCATGCCATCACCGGTAGTTTTGGATTTCTGTACTGGCCTGCTGTGTTGTTAGTCGCTCCATTTTCGATGCTAAGCACGCCAATTGGCATTCGCTTGAATAAGTGTCTGCCGCATAAACTGATTCGGATTATCTTTATTGCCACCATGTTGCTTTGTGCCGTGATGCTTCTGGCTGTAGAATGATTATGAGCGGATTTTTGGCAGTAAGATATACATTTTTCCTTCTTGTTTCATGTGTCCGGCGTAGTACTCGGCCATCTTACCACTGCCCCAGAACACATCGCCACGAATAGCGCCGCGAATAGCACCCCCGGTGTCCTGGGCGATGAGCAGTCGGCGTAATGGCTTGTTTCTCTGTGTTGGCGTGTCATAGCTTGTATCAAGCCATACCGGCGTGCCGTATTGATGAAAATTTTTATCTATGGCCAATGAATAGCCTGGCGTCAGTGCCACGCCTTCAGCTCCGAAAGGGTGAAGTCCCTTGAGAACCTTGAAAAAAACAAACGAGGGATCGTAGCTTAGAATACTGTCTTGTTGTAATGGATGCTCCAGCAACCATTTTTTGATGCTTTGCATCGATAAATTTTCGCGAGAAATAAGATTTTTCTCAAGAAAATATCTGCCGATTGGGCGGTAAGGTTGACCGTTTTGGCTGTCATAGCCCAGAAGAATCGATTGTCCATTATTAAGAATGATGCGCCCAGAGCCCTGAATTTGCATGAAGGTGCGAGCGGCTTTTGAGTGAACCCAGGCAAGCGTTGGTGCATTAAAGTCTTTGATCTGATTGATCTCTCGACGGCTGTAGTAAGGTATCAGCGTGTTGCCGGTCATGCGCCCATAAATCTTGGTGCTGTTTTTATCATTTTGAATGACTAAATCCGGTGGGGTGCCAAAAATCGGCACTTGATAATAACTGGTTTTGTGCAGGCTGCCATTGATGCCCGGCTCAAAATAACCGGTAAACAATCCGTGATCTCTGCCGTTGTCAATGACCTGATAGGGTATAAATAGACGCTTAAAAATCTGTCTGGCTTTTTTACTGGTGGTGGCTCTGGTGCTTAGGATGAGTTTGCAGCTTTTGATCCAGCCTTGAGTATAACTGTTGTCATTGATAATACGATTGCACGAGCTGATCAGGGCTTTATAAGCATAGAGTTGATCTGAGCAACTCCAGCCAGGCAGGTCGTTAAAATCAACCTCTTTATACTCAATGCTGGCATAAACGGTATGTGAAAAAAGCCCGCTTAACAATCCGATGATGCCTGTGATTAAGTATTTTTTTTGCATCAACCACTCCGGCTCGTTCTGTTTTGATGATTTTTGCTAAATTACCGTCAAATTATATCGTATTTTCTGCCGAAAATAAGACCATTGCCCTGCAATCAGGCAGGAAATGGTGACATTTTTTGAATTTTTTTCTTGAAAAAACGAGAATCTCCCTTATTTTCATACACAGTTGATAATTTTAAGCCGGGTTTTAAATCATAAATGAGCAAAGATAAACAGCATAAACAAGAGCAGATGGCAGAAAAAGAGCATTTGGATATTCATGATAATGACGGGAAAACCTTAGTTACCCTTCAGGCAGAAATCGATGCGCTAAAGGCAAAACTTGTCACGGCTGATGAAGAGGTATCAAAGGCCAATGATCAGGTGCTGCGCGCTCACGCCGAGATGGAAAATATCCGTCGTCGTGCGCAAATGGATGTGGAGAAGGCGCATAAATACAGCCTGGAGAAATTTGCCAATGCGCTTTTGCCGGTGCTCGATAGTATGGAGCAGGCGATTGAATATCCAGCGGAAAGCGCTGAAGGCAAAGCGATTGCCGAGGGAGTGAGCATCACGCTTAAGATGATGATTGAGACCCTAGAGAAATTTGGTGTGGTGCAGATCAATCCTGAAAATGAACCCTTTGATCCCAATAAGCATGAAGCCATGGCAGCCGTTCCCCATCCCGAACTGTTGGACAATCATGTGATGCAGGTATTCCAGAAAGGCTATGAATTGAATGAACGAGTCGTGAGACCCGCTCGTGTTGCCGTTGTCAAAAATGATTGAGTTTTGTTGAATTAACGCTTGAAATTTATGAGATTGCCTCGATTTATTAGCAGGCATAAAAATTTAAAAATAAACAGGAGAATAAATAATGGGTAAAATTATTGGTATTGATTTGGGAACAACGAATTCCTGCGTTGCCGTTATGGATGGCAAAAATGCCAAAGTCATTGAAAATGCAGAAGGTGCGCGCACTACGCCCTCTATCGTGGCTTATACTGAAGGCGGTGAGATTCTGGTTGGTCAGTCAGCCAAGCGCCAGGCCGTGACCAATGCAAAAAATACGCTATATGCCATCAAGCGTTTGATCGGTCGTAAGTTTGACGATCAGATCGTGCAACACGATATCATCAAGAAGGTTCCCTATAACCTCATCAAAGCCGATAATGGTGATGCCTGGGTCGAAGTGTTGGCGGATAAGAAGCTGGCGCCACCTCAGGTCTCAGCCGAAGTTCTGCGCAAGATGAAAAAAACAGCCGAAGACTACCTGGGTGAAACGGTGACCGAGGCCGTTATCACAGTCCCTGCCTACTTTAACGACGCTCAGCGTCAGGCCACCAAAGATGCCGGACGTATCGCCGGGCTTGATGTGAAACGCATTATCAACGAACCGACTGCCGCAGCCTTGGCCTACGGCATGGACAAGAAACAGGGTGACCAGGTTGTGGCTGTTTATGACTTGGGTGGTGGTACCTTCGATGTTTCCATTATTGAGATTGCCAATGTCGATGGTGACAGCCAAATTGAAGTTCTGGCCACAAATGGCGATACTTTCTTAGGTGGTGAAGATTTCGACGTCGCCTTGATGAATTATTTAATCGATGAGTTCAAAAAAGAAAGCGGCATCGATCTGCATCATGACACCTTGGCGCTTCAACGTTTGCGCGAGGCAGCAGAGAAAGCCAAAATTGAGCTGTCCTCGACTCAGCAAACCGATGTCAATCTGCCTTATATCACCGCCGATGCCACCGGTCCTAAACACTTGAATATCAAGATCACTCGCGCCAAATTTGAATCGCTGGTTGAGAATCTGATCAAGCGCTCCATGGAGCCATGTAAAAAGGCACTGGCTGATGCTGGTCTTAAAGTCGGTGATATTACCGATGTCATTTTAGTGGGTGG
Source organism: Francisellaceae bacterium (assembly GCA_049416425.1). GTDB lineage: Bacteria > Pseudomonadota > Gammaproteobacteria > Francisellales > Francisellaceae > JBMSHD01. The sequence continues at coordinate 4,200 of JBMSHD010000131.1, forward strand.
TCAGACACGTATGCCTAAGGTTCAAGAAGAAGCCAAAGCCTTCTTTGGCAAAGAGCCTCGCCGTGACGTCAATCCCGATGAAGCCGTTGCTGTCGGTGCGGCGATTCAGGGTGGTGTTTTGGCCGGTGATGTAAAAGATGTGCTGCTTCTGGACGTTACACCGTTGTCTTTGGGTATTGAAACTATGGGCGGCGTGATGACGAAGCTCATTGAGCGCAACACCACGATTCCGACTAAAAAGTCTCAGATCTTCTCAACGGCTGACGACAATCAACCTGCCGTTACTATTCATGTCTTGCAGGGTGAGCGTGAAATGGCCTCTGCCAATAAATCGTTGGGGCGATTCGATCTGTCTGATATTCCACCGGCTCCACGCGGCATGCCTCAGATTGAGGTGACTTTTGACATCGATGCCAATGGTATTTTAAATGTCTCTGCCAAGGATAAAGCTACTGGTAAAGAGCAGACCATCGTCATCAAGGCTTCCAGCGGTTTATCGGAAGATGAAGTCAACAGTATGGTTGCCGATGCCGAGGCTAACTCAGAAACCGATAAGAAGTTCCATGAGCTGGTAAATGCGCGAAATGCGGCAGATAATCTGTTGCATAGCGCTAGAAAATCGCTGTCTGACCTGGGTGATAAAGTCAGCACTGAGGAAAAAGAAAAAGTCGAGGCGGCAGCCAAAGAGCTGGAAGAAGCTGTCAAAGGCGATGACAAGGCGAAGATTGAGTCGGCGACGAAAGCGCTGGAAGAAGCTTTCTCTCCAATCGCTCAACGTGCTTATGAAGAAGCCTCAGAAGGTGCGGCGTCAGAAGGTGCAGCGAGTGCTGAATCTGAACAGGCGCAAAAGCCAACAGATGACGTCGTCGATGCCGAGTTTGAAGAAGTTAAAGACGACGATAAGAAGAAAAATTAAAGCGCTTTTAGCGTTATTTGCAGAACCTCGCCCTGCCTTCACCTTAAGCACGAAGGGGAGGAGATAAGTAGTTTTTAAAAACTACCCCGTCGAGCAAGCTATTGCTGGCTTGCGCAGAGCTTAAGCCGTTCGAACCTAAAGGCGCAAAACTGTTTGCCC
>JBMSHD010000132.1:0-5267 GCA_049416425.1 Francisellaceae bacterium
TCGATTTTGTATATGGATATACAAAATCTATTATGAGGCCCGAGGCACCCAGTATATAGTTGTTATCAAACTGAATTAAACCAACTTAAAGCATCCACCCAATCCCAAATTAATACCACCAACCAGAACCTTACCGATAATAAAAACAATGTCAACGCTCAAATTACGGATCTTAAAACCATAACTATTCCCACCACCGTGACCAGCACAGTCAATAATACGCTCCCGACTCAAGTCACCAACCAACTGCCTGGCGTTGTCGATCAAAAGCTCACTCCTGATCTTATCGCCAAAGGCCTGAAAGCGCAGATTGAAACGGCACAAAAAACCCTATTTAAGCCGGGGAAAGGTGCGTTTTATATTCGTGGATTTGAGACGGTGGAGATTAAAGGCGTAAATTATTTAAGAGTGCTTCCCTATAACCCACAAGTCAATTTCTGTGCTGATGATGTAGCTGTTCCAGCACAAGATGTCAACGGTTTGGTGGATTATAAAAACACCAATGCCACGATGATCATCTCCTATCTCTTGTCACGCTATGCCGTTGGAAAACCGGTGGTGATGGCCACGCGTTCTTATACCGATAGCGATGGTTTTCATTGTTATATCACCGGGATTGATCAGCAAGATGATAGAGCCTATGATCTGATAGCAAAATGAATATAGATAGCCTAAATTCGGTTTCGGGTATCAGCAATGCAAATACCGCAGAAACCGCCAGTAACATGAACATCGACCAGATGGATTTTTTAAAGCTGTTTTTGCAGGAGCTCAACTATCAAGATCCATTGGAGCCGGTTGACAATAAAGAGTTTATGGCGCAGATGGCGCAATTCTCTGCCTTGCAAGAGGCGCAAAAAACCTCAAAAGGTGTCGAGAGCCTTCAGAGCATGGGGCTTGTTAATCAAGCCATGGAGTTGATTGGGCATACCGTTGAGTTGAGTGTTGATAAAGACAAACCCTATAAGGTCAACTCCATCACCTTTTCTCAGGGGGAGCCGATTTTGAATCTATCGGCCGATGAGGGCAAGGTCTTCACGGCTAAATTAAGTGATATCAACAGGGTGTATGGATAGATGTCGAATGTATTTTATACCAGCTTAAGCGGCATGCGCGCGGCTTCATCGGGGCTTAATAATGTCTCGAACAATGTGGCTAATATGAAAACCAATGGCTTTAAGCGCCAGGATGTGTTTTTCTCCGAAGTGGCCAATCAGAATAATGGTTTCGATGGACTTGGAAGCCATACCGGACATGGTGTGATGGAGGATTCCAGCGGCATTCGTTTCGCCGCCGGTCAGATGCAAAAAACGGGAAATAACCTTGATATCGCCATCGATGGCAATGGTTTTTTTGTGCTTAAAAAAGATGGGCAGATTTTCTATACCCGTGACGGTGAGTTTGATTTCAACAGCGATGGCATTCTCGTTGACAAACACAGTGGTGCTCATGTGCAGAAGCTCGATGTCAATGGCAATCTTGCCGATATCTCGATGCTTGATCAGACCACTTATCCCGGTAAGGCGACAACAAATATCGACCTATCTGGCAAACTCTATGCGGTGGAAGATAAAGAGGCTGAGGGCGATGATAAGAAGAAAGTCTATAAGTCCGTCACCCAAACAGTGACGTTTTATGATCAGCAAGGTGTGGAGAAAAAATTAACCATCACCCTAAAACCCGAGGAAGATCTGGTGCCGATGCCAGGCACCGATCCTCATACCTGGAAGATTGAGAAGCTCACCGTCGATGGTAAGGATTATCTGCCGGATTTTGGGCATGACACCATCAGTTTCAATTCAATGACCGGTCAGCCCGATGTCGATGATGACATCAGCTTTATCTATGGTCCCAATGATAAGACGGCACAGAAAATCACACTCAATTTCGGCAAGGCAAATTCCAGCGATGGCGTGACTCAAGTCGATACCTCAATGGATCCCTCTCCGGATAAAGACAGTAAGGTTGAGATTAAAAAAGATGATGGCTATGGCGTTGGTAAACTTGTTGGCTACAGCTTCAATGAAAAGGGACAGCTGGTTTATCAATATTCCAATGCCCAGAGTAAAACCGACGATAAACTGGCATTGGCCAATTTTCGTGATTTAAACGTCTTAAATCAGGTTGATGGCAATATGTTCACCTCTAGCGATAATAGCACTCGTCAATTGGGAGCCGCGGGTGATAATGGTTTTGGTCGCGCTCAAGGTGGCAGCGTTGAGCTCTCCAATGTCGATGTCAGCGTTGAATTTGCCGATATCATCGTCTATCAGCGCATGTTTCAGGCCTGCTCGCAAGTCATGCAAATCGACAAGCAGATGCTTGAGACTTTATACGGTGGCTCATCGGGGAAATCTTGATGCGATATAAATTACTATCAGACAGTCAATTTTCAGCGTTAAAAACACAACTGATTGACAAACTGACAGAATGGTCACAGACCTGGCTGGGTCAGATGCAGATTGAGATTACAAAGCAAAAAGCTTCTTTAGTCTCTATCGATGCCTTTCTCAATGGCAATGAAAAAAAAGTGCTCTATCGTGATGATAAAATCGTATTTTTAATGGCACACATAAGCAAAACGGAAGACAGTTGGCAAAATTTAAACCACTCACTTATCGATCGGCTGAAAGAGCATATCGATCAGGCATTGCTCTCAGCGCTGATTTGTGATCATGAGACATTCATAACTTATGAAGCCTCAACAAAAAAAACATTGCCTGCCGGGGATGTGCTTATCGTTAAGCTCGAAAGTAAACGCCAAACAATACAGCTGATTATCTCCAGCGCACTTTATCTAAAATGGCTACCCAAGACAAGTCTAGACGATAAAGACCGTTTGATTTGTGACCGTAAAATGGCAATCTTACCTCAGGAAATTGAACTTAAGCTCTCCATTCCAGAATTTAGCCTAAATGCAGAAGAACTGCTTTCTTTGTCTATTGGCAATGTCATCGTCGGTGAACATAAGCTTAATCAACCGCTGATTATATCGTATGGTGATAATGCCATTGCCAGGGGCTATTTAGTGAAACAAGAACAGAAAAAAGCGATAGTGTTGCATGAGTAAATCAACCCCACCTAGCCGTTTTATCGAAATGCTCCAGCATTTCTAATACAACCCGGTCACTTCATGCTCTGTGGAAAGTGGCGTTTAAGCGGCGAGCCGTTGAACGCGGCTCGTGAAGTTTATTTTAAAAACGTAAATAAAACCAAAAAGGAAAAACATGAAACTGAAAAAACTGATACTGACAACTGCCGCTATAGCTGCACTTGGATTTTCAATCAATACCTATGCCAATAATGGGCTGATTGGCACGGTGGTGGCATTTGCCGGCGATCATGCCCCAGCAGGCTGTTTGCCTGCCAATGGACAACCATATTCGAAAGAACAATATCCTGACCTATATAAAGCCATCGGTGCCATTTACGGAACGTCTGGCAGTAATCCAAAACTTCCCGATTATCAAGGTTATTTTCTACGCGGCTGGAATGGTGCGGTCGCTGGACGTGATCCCGATGTTGCTTCTCGTCATAATCGTGGTGATGAACGAGGTGGAAATGCTATTGGTACAATTGAAGATGATATGATTAAAAGACATAAACACCTTATGCCTTGGGGTGAAGCTATAAATCCACAAAGTTTTTTTGGCACTACAGACTATGGAAACAAATGGGGTACAGGTAGCAGGTCAGATTATGATAATGTCTGGCTTCATACTAACGACGGTTCAGACTTTGATGGTCAAGTTAACCCTCCTGGCACCATTGGTAATGAAACTCGCCCTAAAAACATCTATGTCGGCTATTGCATTATTGCCAATGATGACTACCTCACCGATATTCAGCGCCAGATCGACAACACTGATCAGACCATCGCCGATGATACCGATAAAGCAGCTAAAGCCTATCTTGATGCGCATTTAAAAGACACGGTGACGAGCGTATTGCAAGAAGATCAACAAAATAATGCCAGTGAATTAATTGCCTCGGCGTTGCAGGCACAATATGACAAGCGAGTTAACACAAAACCAGCCCCAGGATCAGGCACCTTCTACATCAAAGGCTTTAATCTAAACACCAAAGATAATCAACTGGTCGTGACTCCGTTTTATAATGATGAAGTCAATGTCTGCGAACCTTATGAGGGACGAAACCAGAAGAATACGACGTTAACCTTGCAGCTTGACAATAACAATCCTGCTGTTAATACCATCACCGCTTATCTATTATCAGCCTTTGCCACCGGCAAACAAGTATCGCTGGATACCAAAACCGATCAAAACAGCGATGGGACGCTAAATTGTCATATTATCGGAATTAAAAGCGAGTAAAAAAGAAAAAACGATGACTATAGAGACCTTAGAATTAACAGAATATAACGAAAACCAAGGCAAGGGTGAGCCGATTTTTAAAAATTTGGAGATCTTAAACGATGTCAATGTCAGCTTGAGTGCGCAAATCGGCACGGCAAAGATCAACATCGGTGAGCTTCTGGCGGCGAAAAAAGGCAAAACCATCAAGCTGGATCAGCACATCGATGCCCCGATTGAGCTTTATCTGCATGGCAAATGCATTGCCAAAGGTATGCTTGTCGCCGTTGACGATAACTTTGGCATCGAGATCACCGAGCTAGCTTAACAACAACCACGAAAATCACGAATTGGCAATTCACCTCGCCCCTTTCGGGAGAGGTCGGCTGATGCAATCAGCCGGGTGAGGGGTATAATTTCCCTCGCCAACCTTTCACCCCTCCCCCTTGGGCAAAGGAGGTAGGGATGGGGTTCATATAAATAGCGCTAACACAGCCAACTTTTAACGAACTAAACTATGAAAACACTATTAATTAAAACCAGCTTGATGTCTATCGGGCTATTTTCTTCAGCGTTTGCCGATAGCTCGGTTCATTTTGCTCAAACAGACACCACGGCTGGTGGCATCGGAAAAGTATATCTTATCTTAATCGCCTTGTTGCTGCTGGCAACATTTATATTATGGCTGGTGAAGAAAAAACTGCCAAAGAATCATAAATTCAATGCCCTGCTTGGCAATATCAACGTCAAGGAGAAAAAACGCTTAAGCAACCGTTTAACGCTTTATATTGTTGAATGTGAGGGTAAAAAGTTATTGATTGCAGAGCACAGTCAGAATGTGGAAATCAGGGAGCTTGGCGAGTGATGAGTTTAAAACTACCCCATCAGACTTCATCTCTCTGGCTTGCGCAGAGCTTAAGCCGTTCGAACCTAAAGGCGCAAAACTGTTTGCCC
>JBMSHD010000133.1:0-5232 GCA_049416425.1 Francisellaceae bacterium
GGGGGTGGCAGGGAGGGGGTTCTACGAATAACGCTAAAAGAGCCTCATGGATTGATAATAGAATATGGAGAAAATGATGAAGAAAAATCGGATGGTAAAGATAAGCTCATTGCTGCTGGCTGGGTTATCATTGGCCGCCTGTGGCGGTGGCGGTTCCTCTGATGATGCCGAGGCAGCCAGTGAAACAACCGAGATCACCAGTAGTGTAACTGCCTCACTGCCAGCGGTAGCAGTAGCCGGTGATGAGGCCAATATGGTCATCACGATGACAGCCGGGCAACAGGGATTACGGTTTGCCGCCAGCGGTGTGGATAGTGCGATTTCATTGGATAAGCTTGATCTGCCGGCAGGCTCAGATTGGTCGTTGGCATTAACTAATGAGGATGATGGCGACAGCTGTTTCCCTAAAAGTGGCATTAAGACTCTAAATGCCGGTGAATCCTGTGAGATTGATTTATCGGCACGCAGTGAAACAATTCAGCATATCGCCGGTGATATCCATATCAACACCTCGGCTGAAGACTTCACAATACCCGTGGATATCAACTTCGTCGATGCGTTTTCCGAACTTTTAGAACAGGCGTCATCTATTATCTCAGAAGTCAAACTGCTGCCCAATGCCATCGCCCAAGTAACGGCGAAGAATATCGGCGATAAGCCGATTAATAATCTGCGTCTTGTGCTGCCAGATTGGTTATCGATTGTCGATGACAATAAAAACCTGCAGCATGCCTTTAATCTCGATGCTGGAGAGAGCTATACCTTTAGTTTTCAGCTGGCGGGGGACTATTATGGAAAGCTGACAAGCCAGCAGCTTGACGATTTACTGAATAATGCCACTTCTGATACACCGGTGATTAAGCTTAAGTCGGCCAATGCCAAAACGGCGGTACCGAGTCTGATGGTCAGTGATATTCCGGTTGATCTAGATGGCAGTGGCCTTAAGCTTGATCGTGTCAATGTCGGGGAAAGCATCTCATTCAATAATCCGACAAACAGCACGTTAACCATCCTCTTAACCAATCTTTCGGATCTAACAGGCGTCGATATCGATATTGCCCCGGGTGATGCAATCGATGCCCAAAGTGCCGATAAGCTATATACCATCAATCTTTTGCCAGATGCCGAATCCGGTGAGCTTGTGGTGGTCTATAAAGATGAGTCTGGTAATGAGTTTACCAGTAAGCTTGAACTTCCAGTAAACAATGGAATAGAAAGCGACAAACTTACCGTTAGCGAGACGAGTCTGTTTACCTTGGCCGGCAGCGGCACTTTGGCCAATGAGGTCTATCTGACCAATAATGATGAATTTAACCTTAAGCTTCCTGAGAGTATAGACGACTTCAATATTAACAGTGATCAGATCAGCATCAATGCAGCAAACTCGGATTGTGTTGGAAAGGTTTTGGCACCTGGAGCCAGTTGTAAGCTTAGTTTTGATGTCGGTGAGTCGGTCGTCGACGGTGAGTATGACTTTTCTTTCGACACAGATCAGCTCGATAGCATGGCCATCTTTACGTTCAACGCCACGCATAATGCCTTTGGGGCTTTGGCGGCGACAGCCATGCCGGATGAAGTGATTGAAGGCGAGACCTTGCTCTATGAAGCAGAGATTACCATCGCCGGTGATCAAAATGATATGCAGTTGACGGGAGTGAGTTTCCCCAATGATGATTTTAGCCTGCGCACGGTTGAGGCTGATTCCTGCCGACTCGGTCAGGTCTTTGCCGCCGGTGATGCCTGCACGGTTTATGTCGAATATCCGGCCAACACTCTTGGCGATGTATCCGGTCAGATCATCGCTCATTTTAAAGACACACAGACAAATGAAGTCCATGATGTGATGCTTGAGGATACGGTTGATTTCAGCGTGGTCAGTCAAGATCAGGCGGGCGATGCCTTGAATCTGACGACAACAGTAGAAGTCGTCCCTGGAGGGGAGGCCATTATCACCATAGATAACACATCCGATGTCGAGATCAATAATCTCAGTGTCGATTTAAGCGGTGATTTCTGGGTCGATATTATCGAATCTCAAGATATACTTCAAATCGACAAATTGGCACCGGGTAAAACGCATGAATTTACCATTCAGTTTAAAGACACTGATGCCGCCAAGGATGTGATGTTGGCCAATTATTCGATTCTTAGCGATAATATCAATAAATCGGCGCTTAAGATCAGCTCGAGTACCCATAAAGCCGTTGTCCCGGTCTTGGATTTCAGCCTCACGCCATTTGTGATTGAAACCCCGACTTTTGATACGACGGTCAATCCGACGATGGTATTACAGAATTTAACCGACAGCGGCATCACGATTACCAAGATCGAATCGGCACTTCCCGGTGTTTCCTATGATGGCGAACCTCAATCTCTAGCCAGCTTTAATGTCAGTAGCTTTGCCATGACAGTGATGCCTTCAGCCGAAGGCAGTGGGACTTTGACGGTTTATTATACCGATGAGGCAGGCAATGAGAAGCAAGAGACTTTTGATATCAAGGTGGATAACAGCATCTTAGGTAGTGATTTAGCCATTGAAGAGAGCATACTTCTGGCCTCAGGTGATCTGGAATCCCCACTGTTAAATACCGTGAAAATTACCAATCAGGGTGAGTTTGATTGGAGTTCATCGGATGAGGAGGCCGCCTATACCCTAAACCTGGTTGATGGCATGGCTTTGGATAAAGACAACAGTACTTGTATCGATGGCACCCCGATCGCCCCACAAGCCAGTTGTGATATTAGCTATCTTGTTTCCAGTGAAGCGACAGGCAAGAATTTTAGCTTCACCCTGGAGCCTTATGGCAATCTGAGCACGAACTTCATAAAAGACATGGCGATCACTCAGGATCTTCTGCATTTATCGACCAGCGTCTCAATGCCTGAGAATCTGATCGAGGGCAGCCAGGCCAAGGTCACTGCTACGGTTATTAATAATACCGATCAGGCTGTCACCATTGGGGATTTGATACTGGGTGAACATATTAGCATCGATGCCAATGATTGTCCAAAAGACAGTGTATTGAACTCGGGTGAATCTTGCGAGATCAAACTGACTATCTCACCCGGTCAAGCGGCTGGAAATGATTTTGCAACTAGCCTAATCTTGCAAACCGGTGACCATGATCTGACGGGTTATCTTAATGCCCGCATTGTCAGTGCCGATGACGCCGGTTTGCATCTGCCTGTGATTGAAAATGGCACCAAATTAAATGCCAGAGCCTCTCAAAAGACGTCACTAATTATCGATAACACCCAGAACGACGAGGCGCTAAACAACATCTCCATCAACCTACCCGATGAGTTGAAAGATCATATTGTCAATGTCAGCTCGGTGCTTACTCTCAATAGCATCGACGCCGGCGGCACCGGGGAGCTTGTGATCCAATTTGATGATGAATTGAATCTGGAAGATGCCTTTAAGCTCAGTCTGATGGATAATGTTAACACAAAGCTAGTGACGATCGACTCGGCGAATGGGCAGATCATCTATCCTGAAATCGATGTTGAACCGAGTGCAACTAGCATCGGCGTTACAAATAATAACCCATCTCCTTCTCCTATATGTGATACAAATCAAAGTGCCTACAGAACCATGAGTTGCACCTTTAGCAATAATGGTCCTTTCCCGCTTGTTGACAGTTCTGGCTCCATTATGCTTGAGGTGGGGAAATCAACGACATTGAGCAAGAATGTTGGTGTCGGGACGCATACATTAACTTACAGTGGTTCCAATGGTGGCGGAAGCTGTAATGTGACTGTGCAGTCTACAAGCTGTGGTAGATAATTCTGTTATCGCCATTTGAGAGTGATCCAATAAAAACGGAATCTAAGATTTTTGTTAGATCACCAGTCAGCCGTATTTTAATTCCTTTATTTATCGCGTTACAGACTTTCTTTTGTTAATAGCATAAGTAAAATACATTCTTAAATTGAATATAAAAAGTACAAAAAATACCAAAAAAGGAGATAAAATGAACACTCGTAAGAATAAAAAAAGACTGGCCATGTTATTGCTATCGGCGGTGATGATGGCTGGATGTACTAGCTCCTCAGACCCAGCAGGGAGCAGTGCAACCGATGGCAACGATGACAACAATAATTCCGTAGTTTCAGAGGACCTCAAGCTCATGCTTTCTGATGAGGATCTGGATGTTATCGATGGAGCAACCTCGAGCATTATTATCAACAATAATGAAGGGTTCCAACTGATGGCGTCTTCGTCGATCGAGGCGAAAAATATTAATTTTTATTTCGATGACAACAGTGATGACAATAAGTTTAGTATCGCAAGAAGTAGTGGATGCAGTGAGCTAAAAAGCGGTGAGAGCTGTGTTATTGAAATCACGCCTAATGCCGGTTCTGAGTATAAAGCGGGACAAGTTATATCCGGATGGGTTGAGGGAGATAACACCGATAAATACCCTGTGAGCCTGAAGGTGGAGGCCTTTTCGTTATCGGCCGATGACAATGTGATTGGTTCTGGTGGTAAGCGCTCTTTTACTCTGACTAATCCGGCGAAAAATGCGATTAAAAATATTCAGCTGTCGACGACAGATAATGGGATCAAAATCAGTAATAGTGGTTGTGGTGATGAATTACAGTCGGATGAATCCTGTCAATTTGAAGTCGATGCCGCCAATGATGCACAGAATAAACAGGATATTGGCATTCGTGTCTCTGATGTGGATTATTCAACCTCTTGGCCTTTATCGCTGATCAGACCCACTGTGAGTCTATCGGCACTGGAAGATACGCTTCAGGCTTCAGGAAATCTTAGCATTACCGCGGAGAATACCTCGAGTGTCGATGCGCTTGGCATCAATCTTGGTACCGCCGTTAACCATTTCGGTATGACTGGCGTATCAATCAATAATGAGGAGACAACCTGTACGGATACCCTGAAGGCCAATAGCCAATGTCTTTTAGTGTTGAGCACAGATGATACCCTGCCACCGGCTTTAAGCGACGAGTTTATCCTATCTGGTAGTAACTTCAATGATACCAATAAACTGGTATTGAAGTCTTATCTGAGCCAGTTGAGTGTATCGGTTTCACCAGAGACCCTCAGCGCAAATAGTGGCGCAGTTGAAAAAGTCATTTTGACTGTTACCAATAACACCGGCTTTAAGGCCGATAACATTACAGCCAACTATGATAGTGCCGTCTTATCGCTCAAGGAACGCGCTCAAAATAACTTCCCATTATTGTATTCATATTGTTCATACGAAT
>JBMSHD010000134.1:0-5165 GCA_049416425.1 Francisellaceae bacterium
AAGCCCTTATGGTTGCTGACTTCTAAGATTTCAACTTACCAACTTGGGTATATCAAATTAACCGATTTTCTAAACGTCCAGGAAAAACAACAATTGATGCGCTGGTGTGATCAGCTTGAGGCCTTGCCTGAAACGTCCGGAAAATGGATGAAATATTTTGAAACCAACATCCATGGCGATCGCAGCCTGTGTCGTATTGAGTGTTTTCTTGATTATCATGCCGGCTTATCTCAGCTGGTTCGAGGTGAAAAGACTATCAATCTGCTATCAAATCTTATGGGTGAGAAAGCCACCTTGTTTAAAGAAAAGATCAACTTTAAACTGCCTGGGGGCAATGGCTTTCGCCCTCATCAGGATGCCCCGGCCTTTATCAGCTTCAATCAACGCTATCACATCACCATGATGCTCGTGATCGATGATGCCACACTTCAAAATGGCTGCCTTCAACTCGTCGAAGGCGGTCACTATAAAAACATCACTCTCGATCGCGAAGCCGATGGCTCGATTCGCACCGATATCGCTAAATCACTGCCATGGAAAGCCATCGAATGCAAAACGGGTGATCTTATTTTATTTGACTCCTATATTCCGCATTATTCTGAGGCAAATCTGAGTGATAAACCACGGCGCGCCGCCTTTGTCACCTACAATCGTTTGAGTGATGGCGGCTCGAAGCGTGACGCCTATTTCGCCGATAAACGCGAAAAATTTCCACCGGATTGTGAGAAAGATCCGAATAAAGATTACAGTGCCGGCGCCGTTATTTACAACCTGGCGAATCCCTTGCCGGCGAAAAATTTATAGTAGGACGATTGATGCACCGACAAAGCAAAGTGACATCGTGCTCAAAGCCGCTGAAAATCAGACAAAACAAAATTTTACTTTATTGATCCTCAACAATCACATAAAATCGTACTCACATGAATCAGTAAAGGAAGCACATGGCGATCGCCTTTAGACATATTGCCATCATTGGCACCCATAGAAATCCCTGTGTTAAAGAGACAGTGGTGCATCTGCATCAGTATCTGCAAAATCACGCCGCACTCTATATCGAATTAGAGACCGCTGACTCTCTCGATTTCAACCCTAAAAATATCTACACGCTCGATGAGATCGCCAAAAATTGCGATCTTGCCATTATCGTCGGTGGCGATGGCAATTTTTTAAACGCCTCACGCATATTGAGCTGTAGCGACAGTATTCCCGTTGTTGGTATCAATCGCGGCAGCCTCGGCTTTCTCACCGATATCATGCCTGATGAGATAGAAACTCGCCTCATGCCAATCCTGCAAGGGCAATACATCAAAGAACGGCGTTTCATGTTCAAGACGTACGCTTATAGAGGAGCCCAATTGCTAGGAGAGGCCTCGGCTTTCAATGAAATCGTGCTGGCATCTGGCAGCCACAGCCGACTGTTTGAAATGCGCATCTCAATCGATGGCAGCTATGCATTTGATCAGCGTGCCGATGGCATTATCGTCTCGACACCAACTGGATCGACGGCTCATGCCTTATCCGCAGGAGGTCCCATTATGCATCCAAGCCTCAATGCCACGGTTATCGTGCCGATGTTTTCACATTCGCTAAACAGCCGCCCGCTTATTATCAACGGCGACAGTTCTGTTGAAATCTTAATCGGACACTATAACGAACCAAGCCCTATTCTTAGTTTTGATGGTCACAGTGAACTCTCTCTCAAAGCTGAAGATCGTATTCTTATCAACAAAGATCGCCATCATGTCAGCATACTGCATCCACTGGATTATGACTATTATCACAACCTCAGAGCAAAACTGCACTGGGGCAAGATGCTGTTTCCCTGATATTTTGTAAAACCGGCAACCATAGTGAGTGATTATGGACAATGATATTCGTTTGGATAAATGGCTTTGGGCCGCTCGTTTTTTCAAAACGCGAGCCATCGCCAAAGAGGCCATCGAAGGTGGAAAAGTCCACTACAACGGCAGCAGAAGCAAAGTCAGCAAAAAAGTTGAGATTGGCGCTAAACTTTCGATTCGACAAGGGTTGGATGTCAAAGAGATCACCGTCATAGCCTTAGCGGATAAACGAGGCGCCGCCAGTGTCGCGCAAATGCTTTATGAAGAAAGTAGCGAAAGCATCAAACGGCGCGAGCTTGAATCCGCCGCTCGCAAATTAAACCCATCCGGGTCATGGACGTCGGACAAGCCCAACAAAAAGCAGCGCCGGCAGATTATCGCCTTTAAAAGCAAATCGTCATAAACTCTTTTGCAGGCCAGAAGAAAATGCGCTAGCATAACTATATATTTGAAAAATTTTATAACCACCATCCCTTATGAAAAAACGTCTGTTTGCACTTATCATCATCATTGCATTGGTCATTATCGCCGCCCTTTATTTCTTCAGTATTGAAACCAGCAAAAGGCATAATAAGCTCATTGCCAGAGAACTTATTGACAATGCCTTCCCGCAGTATACTATCGTCAAGCAGTTTGACACCGGTCTCAATCTTGAAGGTTTTATTCTCGCCGATAAGAAACAGCCCGATAAAATTACCGTGACTTACACCACCGAAGATGGACAGTTTATCGTCAATGGCAACCTCATTCGCTTTGACCCTAAAACAAAATACATGACCGACATGAATGCGATCTATGTTGATAAATTCAACAAAAATGAACAGGCTGAGAAGCTGCTTCAGGCCTTGCAAAAAACACATTATATCGAGCAGGGTAAAGCAGATGCTCCACATCAGATCTATGTTGTAATCGATCCGAATTGCAAATTCTGTCACGCGCTTTTTGAGGCCACACAATCAGCCATTAACAAAGGACAGCTTGCCGTTAGATGGGTGATCGTCGGTATTGTAAAACCATCGAGTCCACAAAAAGCCATGGCGATTTTGGCAGCCAAAGATCCGCTTTCCGCTTTGAAAGAGAATGAAGAAAAGTTTGATTATGCCAAAGAAGAAGGTGGAATTGCGCCGATAAGCGCCCCCGATAAAGCAGTCATCGAGTTTTTTAATCAGAATATCTCGGCGCTAAAGGGTCTTGTTAATGTCGTGCCAACCATTGTCTACAAAAACCCACAAGGCTTTGCTCGAATAAGCGGTGGAGCAAAACTGCCACTGAAGGCCTCTAAAGAAGCTCAGAAAGCCAATGAACAGAAAATCGATGATTTTCTGATCTTAACGGGTAAAACCTGGAACTGATCATGCTCATCTTCCTGATTTATGCCATCGTGCTCGCTTTTTTCTGGATAAAGACCCTGATCTCGGTGCCGCCGTTTGACGAGGATGATAAGATTGCCGCCTTTCTGGCACTCAAGTATCGTAAAATCATGCGCTACAAACAATTTGCGCTTCTGTATATTTGTGAGCTGGTTTATCTGGTTGTCATATCCATGGTATCGGCAAACTATATGCCAAAAGCCAAAGTGATCACCAAAGGCACGCTTGATGCCTTTCTATCCTCCATCAACACCCTTTTTCATTTTCCATGGTGGCTGCAACTGTTGTTCTATTTGGCCTTAATCGGCTTTATCATCATGTTATTTCTACCCATCATATTTGCCTTTTCGCATCGTCGAGCCGCCAAAGAGATGGGACTCTCTTAAATGAAAAACGCCCGCTATATCGGTATTATGTCCGGCACCAGTATGGATGCCATCGACTGTGTTATCTGCGAGTTTGACGATGATGGCTGCCACATCATTGCCGCTCATTCTTTTACTTACCCCAAAGCGATTAAACAACAAATTCGTGCCATCTTCGCCGATAATAACCGACTGAGCCTATCTCAATTCGGTCAACTCGATCAGGAGCTGGCGGCAAGATATGGAGATTGTGTCAATACCCTGCTTGAACAACAAAACATCAAAGCAGAAGATATCGCCGCCATCGGCTGCCATGGACAGACGATCTATCACGCCCCAAACGAAACCCGGCCTTTCTCCATTCAGCTTGGAAACGGGCACAGGCTGGCGGCGATGACTGGCATCGCTACCATTACCGACTTTCGCATGTCTGACATGTGCCACGGTGGCCAGGGAGCGCCACTGGTGCCGGCTTTTCATCAGGCTTTCTTTGCCGATAGACATAAACGGCGCATCATCTGCAACATCGGAGGCATAGCCAATATCAGCATTCTAGATCCAAATGGCAGCTACAGCGGCTTTGATACCGGTCCTGGGAACACCCTTGTCGATCAGTGGATCAATCTGCATCAGCAAAAGCCATTTGATGAAAACGGTCGATGGGCCGAAGGCGGAAAAATAATAAAACCACTGCTATCCGACATGCTCGATGACCCGTATTTTAAACGTCTACCTCCTAAAAGCACGGGGCTTGACTACTTTAATCAAAGCTGGCTTCGAGTATTTTTAACGCAAAATCATGATCTCCAGGATGTACAAGCCACACTCCTTGAGCTGACCGCCATAAGTATTGCCAGCGCCATCAATGCCGCCTCGACAAGCCGTGATGAGATCTATCTCTGCGGAGGGGGTACAAACAATAACCGTCTTATCGAAAGGCTTTCACATCATCTTGAATGTCAAAACATCAACCCCAGCACCCAACTGGGCATAGATACACAATGGGTTGAAGCCTCCTGTTTCGCCTGGCTTGCTAAAAATCACATCTCTGCCAAACCGACGGCTTTCATGAAGGTGACCGGTGCGAACAAAAACACCATTGCCGGTGTGCTGTATCGACCATAATTGATCACTATTCTACCCCAAACAGTCAACGCAGTTTTTTGAAAAATAGTATTCCTATACACCTTCATGCTACCTTTAATGCTTGTTGTGCTTTATTCTTTCTTTCTGTTGCTCCTTCATCATATACATTCATCGGCTTTTTATAATTCAGAGTCTCATGGAATCGACGATGATTATAAAACTCAATATAATCAGCCACATCCGTTCTTAATTCTGGCAAAGACTGATATTCATTGAGATAGATCCTCTCACATTTTGCACTCCGCCAAAATCGCTCAATACAAATATTATCCGTGGCTCTGCCCTTGCCGTCCATCGAAATGGTAATGCCTCTGTCAGACAGTGTTTTTGTATGGATATGCAATGTGTACTGGCTTCCCTGGTCAGTATTAAATATCTCGGGATGACCAAAGCGATCCAGCGCTTCATTCAAAACACCCATAACAAGGCTGCTATCCATCGTG
>JBMSHD010000135.1:0-5034 GCA_049416425.1 Francisellaceae bacterium
TCGATTTTGTATATGGATATACAAAATCTATTATGAGGCCCGAGGCACCCAGTGAGAATCATGCTATAAGTTGGCAAACTTTATATTTTATCCAAGAAGTGTAGCAAACCATGTTTAAAGCGCTAACCAAAATCACCCTTTCATTATCTTTTTTTATGGTATCCGGAGTCACTTTTGCCGCTGACTACTGCCACAAAGACTCCGGTTATGCCGACAGTTATGTGCTGGCTTTGAGCTCGCAAGCCGGGTTTTGCCAGACTTATGGCTATGATGCCGGTAAAAAAGAGTGCCAGGAAATGACTCAAAATTCGCCTTATCTTTATCAGTTTACGCTTCATGGTTTATGGCCAAACCAGGATGCCTGCGGCACAAACTATGGATTCTGCAACACAAAAAAACAACGCAATTTCTGTGATTATGAATCACTTAACTTATCGACAAAAACGGCTGATGCACTGAAAGCCGTGATGCCAAGCTATAACTACGGAACCTGTCTGGCTCGCTATGAATGGAATAAACATGGCAGTTGTCAGGCACTGAATCAAGACGACTATTTCGGTGTCGCCATTGATCTTGTCAGCCAGATCAATTCCTCCAACTTTGGCCTTTATTTTAAAAAGCATGTTGGTCAGACAATTTCACTTCATGAGCTTGAATCTGCCTTTGATCAAAGCTTCGGCAGCAACATGCATCAAAAGCTTTATCTTAACTGCAAACAAGGTGTTCTTGTTGATCTCTATATTGAGTTACCTCTTTTTGATGCCCACTCAAGTCTTGACTTAAAACAGCTACTGCCAATGGCACCCGATGCCAAAAAAGATCATTGCCCTTCAAATTTCAAACTATCTGATTTTCACGTCTAGCTTTATTTCATCAACCGCCGATAAGCCACAAACCGGTATAACTCATCATTTTGCCGATAGACTTTCGCTTCTTCATAAGCCGAATAAACCAGCTTGATGGTATGCGCATAATCCTCGTTTCTGACAAGCGTGACTTTTTTGATTTCATCCCAACTCACATCACAAGAGGCATCATAGCTTTTCTCAGACAACAGATGATGTTTAGAATCAACGGCAATAATCGCCGATAATATTCCCTGCCATAACACACAAATGGCACTCTGCCTGAGATGGCTCGGCAGATATGGCAACACGATTCTCAAGGCATGGCTGGCCGTCATTGCATGAATGGCTGTAAATGACGCACTGTCGGCGTAAACTCTCAATGACAGCTCAGCAATCTCGGCGATGGTTATTCTCTTATAGGTTGTTGAGAGCACCCACATTTCAAACTCAGGATGAGTGCCTACAGCCTTCATGCGATCTGAGATTATAGTATTAGTGTAAACAAGCTTATCTCGATCACAACTCGTCGGAGTTATTCGCTCTGATGTGAGCTCAAGCCATTAACACCAGATCTTCCATACATACTGTCATAGCATTGCTGTTTGGAAAGTAAATCGTTCAAAATTTGCCGTGAAGATTGTATTTCGTTTGTCATTACCGTTTGCATAAAATTTTCTCCTTGTTTATGATTACTAGCCCATCAAGCCTACTCATTATTCAGACTGATCATCACACGATAAAACCTCAACTTAAGTTGAGGTCAATAAGAATTTTCTAAAAATTTTAAATTCGAAAAATCTGTAACATGCATTGTTTAATCATTTTTTAGCCGTTATGGTAATAGTTGAAAGAAACAGTACTCAGACTGGATGTTTTACTATGTTACTTGCGATGATGAAACAACATCCGAAAGGATTGTGGTTTTTATTTTTTACCGAGTTCTGGGAACGCTTCAGCTTTTACGGTATCTCGGCAATTCTTGTGCTCTATCTTACCGCCGAAAATGGCATGCATATAAGTGGTGAGTCCGCCGGACTAATTGCTGGCAGCTACATCACCTATCTGTATCTGACCACCGCCTTAGGTGGCATACTGGCCGATCGCCTTATCGGCTATCAGTGGGCAGTTTTTTTGGGCGGTGGTATTATTATGCTCGGACACATCAGTCTGAGCTTATCTTATTATTATCCCCCGCTTTTTTATCTTGGCTTGGGCTCTATTGCCGGCGGCACCGGATTATTCAAGGCCAATGTCTCGGTGATGGTCGGTCTTCTATATGACAAAAAGGAAAACAGCTACCTGCGTGCTACCGGCTTTTCCATCTTCTATGCCGGGATCAATATCGGCGCTCTCATCGCCATGTTTATCGTCGGCTATGTCGGTGAGGTCATCGGCTGGCATTACGCCTTTTCGCTGGCGGCCTTTGGCATGCTATCGGGACTTCTAGTATTAAAATACGGCCTTAGATACCTGCCGAAATCCACTCATATCATCAATCCAAAAGCACGCCAAAGTGTCCCTGTTTTAAGAATCACCTACGGTTCATTGGTTGGCATTGGTGCACTTTTAATGGCGGGAGTATTTGCCCTCTTAATTCCACATCCGCTGTATTCAAGTTATGTCATTGGGTTGTCGAGCATCATCCTCTTGATCTATCTTATCAACATGCTGAAAAAAGCAGGGAAAACAGCTAAAAGGCACATTGCCCTAATCCTGTTTATGTCCCTGTTCATGTTATTGTTCTGGTCGCTTAACAATCAGATTTCACTGAGCCTGCCGCTTTTTATCAACGCTCATGTCAATCTTGAATTCTTAGGGCTAAACTGGACAACGACCGCCGTGCTAGGCTGCTATCTATTATTGCTAACCTTGATCAACCCCCTATTCGCCTATGTACTGCAAAAGATGAGTCGCAAAGGACAAGGTGCCTATGCCGATGAAGTCAAATTTGCCCTGGCACTTATTTTTGAGGCATCCGCCTTTATATTGCTGGGTATTGTTGCCTACAGCCTCGCAGCAAATGGTCTCATTGGCATCTACTGGATACTGTTGTTTCAATTTTTACTGGTCTTAGGCGAGTTGTTTATCTCACCCATCGGTCTGTCATTAGTGACGCGACTGGCTCCTAAAAACATGGCGGCAACCATGATGGGAATATGGTGGACAATAAGTGCCTACGCCGGTTTTTTAGGTGGCATCATCGGCTCAATGACAGCCACCAGAAACGCCGTATCTTCAATTCCTGCCTTTTCCAAAACTTATATCCTTCTTGGCGTTGCGGCATTTACAGCGGCTGTGATATTGTTTGTGATATTATTCTATTTACGACTGAAGCATAAAGAATCTTAAAAATGAGGTAAATGATGATCGTAGTAGCCAATAAAGAAGGAACCAGCGGCTTTGACACCGCCGTTGAGCATCTCAAAGCACATAACAACGGTTTGAGAAGTATTATCCAAGGCATTAAATGCGTCGAAGCCGACAATGAGATCCATACTGTCGGTTGCAATAGCTGGCCAGATCTTTTAGGCAATCTGACACTCGATGCCTCGGTGATGGATGGCAGTACATTAAACAGCGGTGCGGTGGGCTGCCTGTCTGGCTTTCTGCATCCGGTTGAGATTGCCTATGAGGTGATGCAACGGCTGGATCATCAGATACTCGTGGGTACAGGAGCCGAGAGATTTGCCGAGGAGATTGGCGCTAAAAGACATGAAAATCTGACAGCGCAGGCCAAAGAGGTATGGTGGAGGCAGCTTGAGCGGTGCCTAACCGAGGAACAGAAAAAAGCCTTTCCCAACGTAAGACTGCTCGATATCGCCAAGAAAGCGCAAGATCCTGAGAGGATCTTTGATACTACTGTCTATCTCACTCGAGATATCAACAGTGATATTGCCGCGGCAACCAGCACCTCAGGCTGGGCCTGGAAATACCCTGGGCGACTGGGAGACAGCCCAATCATCGGCGCCGGCAGCTATGCCGATAGTCGCTATGGAGCCTGTGCCTGCACGCATACCGGAGAGATGACCATAAGAGCCGGCACCGCCAGATCGGTTGTGCTGTATCTGAAGATGGGACTTTCTCTCGATGAGGCTGTCTATGAAGCCGCCAGAGATCTGGCAGCCATCAAATATGGCTTTATTGGAGAGGTAACGATTCATGCCATCGACAAACACGAAAATCATAAGGTTATAAGCTTTCGCGGCAGCGAACCGGTCTATTACTGGATATGGAAAGACAGCTTATCAAAACCCGAACTCAAGCAGGCCGACTATGTGGAATAAATACCAAACCGAAATCTGTGTCGATAATGCCAACTCCATCGACACCACAGCTGAATTTAATATCGATCGACTGGAGCTTTGCAGTGCCTTGGATCTCGATGGGCTTACCCCTTCTGTGGCCTTGGTGGAGTATGCCAAAACACACTCAAGCGCCGAGCGTCATGTGATGATTCGTCCAAGATCGGGAGATTTTATCTACAGTCGGGCTGATATTGAGATCATGCATAAAGAGATTGAAATAATGGCGGATATCGGAATTCACGGCATTGTCATTGGCTGTTTAAAACCCGATAATTCGATTGATTTGTCACTAACGAAACTACTGATTAACACAGCCAAAGCCAAAAATTTAACCATCACCTTTCATCGCGCCATCGATATGACTCCAGACTACATCGATTCAATCCAGGGCTGTATCGATCTTGGCATCCATCGAATTTTAACCTCAGGTGCCGCCCAAAATGTGGATCAAGGCATGAAACAACTTAAAAAAGCAGCGGCTCAATTTTCAGATCGTGTTGAGATTATGGCAGGTGGAGGTGTTAAGCCTGAGAATATCACCATGCTTAAATCCATCGGTATTCGTCACTTTCATTTTTCGGCTTCATCAAAATCCTGTATTGTCGATCACAATGCGGTATTTGAGCGGAAATCGCTGACAAAACGCTACAGTGATGCGCACAAAATTCAAGCTTATTTGCATCACTTGCATGAACTCAAATGAAAAATAAAATACCGACCTAAATTCAGATTTAATCAGGCAACCGACATCCCGCACCACAGTAATTTTTAGGTTCAATTGAGAAAAAAATGATTCGAAAAGCGGAGTTTATTGAGTTAAAATCACGCATTTGAGAATTATTTTTGACAAAAAGTGAACAAAAAAGGCAAAGGTGCGGAAT
>JBMSHD010000136.1:0-5029 GCA_049416425.1 Francisellaceae bacterium
GTGAAAAAAGAGTATTTTGATGAACATTTAATCAATAATTTACCAACTTGGGAATCGATTGTAATAACTTTCGATATACTCGAATAGGGAGCTCTTAGCTGCCTCTGCTGTCTGATAGTTCTCATCATCACATAGTTCTGTTTTAGCAGTATGCCATTTTTACTCCTAAGGATTTGAAATTTGTGTCCCAAAAACCAGGGGTGGGTCAAATTAAAAATCATTTGAATGTAATATATGAAGTGTTTGTGATTTAACAAGAATCAAGATATAAAAAACACACTTTCGTCATCGACTACATAACCCTGATTTTCAACTGTTGCAACAGATATTGAATGGCCTGTTGGCCGCGAGCACTATTGCCATACTGATCTAACGGCGGCGAAAAAGCGGCGATAGAGAATCTTCCGGGAACAATGGCCATGATGCCTCCACCCACGCCGCTTTTAGCGGGTACCCCGGTGCGATAAAACCAAGTACCAGAATTATCATACATGCCGGCTATTGTCATCATTGCCAGAATTTTATGAACATACTCTGGCGCCAGAATTTTGTCCTTTGTCAGCGGATGAGCTCCCTCATTTGCCAGCACACCCGACATCAGCGCCAACTGCCTGGTACTGACATTGATCGAACAACCCCTTGTGTATTTTTGAACGGCAACGGCAGGATCGGCATATAATCTATCATAGGATAAAAGCAGCTCTGCAATCGCCTGATTATGCCTATTAGTCGCCATTTCTGAATCACATACCGCTTTGTTTAAATCTAATTCTTCTCCAGCAAATCGACTCATATTGGCCATGATATCGAAATCCTGTTGTTTTGACAGTATCAGACTCACCGTGGCAATGGCTCCGGCATTAACCAGCGCATTACCCGCCTGATGTTGCTCAAGCTCAATGGCAGCAACCGAATTAAATGACATACCCGTGGCATTAGCACCAATTTTAGTAAGAATCGCCTCGCTACCAAAACTATCCAAGGCATACGCTAAATTAAACACTTTGCTGATCGACTCGATGGCAAAAGGAATATCGGCGTCGCCAATAGAATGAATCGAACCATCGACACCACTCACAACAATGGCAAAATAATCCGAATTGACGCGAGCAAGTTCAGGAATATAACTGGCGTTTTCACCTGAGGTTGTCAAAATAGCATGATCATAGGCGTCTTTAAGCAGCTGTTTAAAATCAAGCATCTTAGTCATCGCTCGCCTCTTTGTCGTGATACAGCCCAATCTGATCGTTCTTAATTCTGGCTAACCACTGCTGTTGCCGGTTTTTTGTCAGACTAAAGATGATGTGTGGAATAAGAATTAAAATAATATAACAGATAATCAAAGCGATCAGATAGCCAACATAGATACTCGTGCTAACCGAGGAAGGTCTTGAGAAGGAGATAAAAAAGGCTAACAAGGTAAACAGTAGACCAACGATAGCCACGATCACCCCAAACACCACTGGCATATTAAATTTCCTTGGATTGACATTGTTTGGCACTTTAAATTTCAGTGCCAGATAGGATAGAAACAACACCATATACATCGTCAAATAAACGATAACGGTTACGGTCATGGCGGTGAAAAAAGCCATATTGCCGCTGCCAAACGCCATTCCTGTCAATGTCAAGATAACAATCCAGAGCGAGACGACAACGGCTTGAACAACAAGAAGCCTCACCGGCATCATGTGTTTATTCGTTTTGGCAAAATACGGTGGCAGCAGTCCATCTTGAGCCGCTGTCTGAATCCCTCGTATCGGACCATTGATCCATGAAGAGATCTCACCGACGGCACTTAAAGCGATGATGAAGGAAAAAGGATAGATAATCCAAGCCACATCATAATATTTAAACAAAAACAGAAAGGCTTCGAAAATACCTCCGCTTAGCGATATCTGTTTAAGCGGAATCACCATGGCAATAGTGAGTGAGCTCAAGGAAGCCAGAATAACGGTCAGTAATACCAAAATCAGGATGGCCAACGGATAGTTCCGCGCCGGATTTTTCAAGTGGTTCACGTGGACAGCCGATGCTTCTGGCCCCATATAAGATAAGATAAACGACACCAGCACAACAAGCGCGGTAAAACTTGCAAAATCAGGAAAAAAGGTATGGGATGAGAAGCTAATCTGTACGCTATTTCCAGCCGAAAAGTAGGCAATGCCAAGGATAATCATTACCACAATGGGGAAAAGAATACCGATAAAAAAAGCATAGGTGGCGATTAATTTGGTAATCTTTGTTCCCAGGAAATTGGCGAGGGTAATAAGCCAGAAGACGATCAACAGAATGACCAATTGTAATATTGAGGGATTTCCTAAAGCAGGATAATCAAAAGCATAAGCCAAACCATTGGCAATAAAATAAAGCATGGCAATAAAGCCTAAACTAATTTCTGTCCATTGCAGGAAGATCATGAAAAAGCCCCAACGCGCGCCAAAGGCAGCTTTTCCCCAACTAAACACACCAGCATCGCACCAGCCTTGCCCCCCTGTACCGAGTTCGGCAGCAACCAGGCAAACAGGAACAAACCAGAGAATACCGGCGACCAGTAAAAAGAAGATCGTCGAAAAACCAGAAGTGGCAAAGGTTGGATACGCATAGATGCTGACCACCATCGAGGCGGTTATCATCAAAAAACCAAAGAGACCCAACTGATGCGTAACTGGCACATGCTTAATTTTATGATCCATGATTAATCTCCTAATGTGTCATTTTTTTGCCTTGACGCTCGGCGGCCATCTCTGATTTAGCATGAGAACTCAAACTCGTCATCACCTTGTTAAGATCGCGAAGAAAATCAGCCGCCAAGGTCATGCTGAAGTTCTCCTTAACGACAACTCTAAGTGCGATGATCTCCTCGGCATTTTGAGGCATACTATACGCTGGAACAATCCAACCATAAGCACGCAAAGCTGAAGAGATCTCATAGGCATTTTTTTGCCCGTCATTGAGACAGAATGTCACCACAGGCTCCATGCGTCTGCTTCCCCCTAGTATGGAGAAATGCTTGCTTTTCACCAACTCTGCCGCCAGATAGTCGCTGACTTTCATCATATTATTCACAATTCGGGTATAGCCGTTAATGCCAAGACGTAAGAAATTATAATACTGTGCCACAACCATGGCACTGCCACGTGAGAAATTTAAGGTATAGGTCGGCATATCACCGCCCAGATAATTGACCTTAAACACCAGATCATCTGGAATGACTTTTTCATCTTTAAATAGCAACCAGCCTATACCCGGATAAACCAGTCCATACTTATGTCCAGACAGGTTGATCGACTGCACCTGCTCGAGTCGAAAATCCCACTTGATTCCATCGTCGCGAAACATCGAAATAAACCCACCGCTGGCACCATCAACATGAAGCGGAATATTCCAGCCATACTGTTCTTTTATCTTTACTAAGAGATCGTTGATCTGTTCTATCTCATCGTATTCCCCGGTAAACGTTGTTCCCAATATCGCAGCAACACAAATCGTGTTTTCATCGATCAATGGCGCCACATCTTCGGCGGTAATATAGTAACGATCTTTTGCAATCGGAATGATGCGAGGCTCCACATCAAAATAGCGTGCGAACTTATCCCAGCATATCTGAGTATTGCTGCCTATGATGACATTCGGTTTATCAAATGGCTTATTCTCCGCCTTCCTTTTATTGCGCCAATTAAATTTATGCGCAAGCCCCGCAAGCATAATCGCTTCAGATGAACCAATGGTTCCGGTACCGACATAGTCTTTATTACCGGAAGCATGAAGAAGATCAGCCAGAATATGAATACAACGCTCATGAAATTTTTCGACCTGTGGATACTCATCATGATCGATAAAATTTTTACTGATACACTGCATGATGAGATCATCAGCTTCCGGTTCCATCCAGGTGGTGACAAAACTGGCAAGATTTAGCACAGGCGTTCCTTCAAGGTGAAGCTCATCGGTAATCAACTGCTTGGCTACTTTAGCCGGCATCCCGCTCTTGCTGATTGACGCAAGTGTATCATTATCAAGATCATAGCGGCTGGCATAGGTTGAGATATCGGAAACCGATAACTTATTCTTAGATTTTTTATGTATCATTGTATAAGTTCTCCTCGTTGTTTTCTAAATTCACCATTGAGTATAGATCATCATGAAAAACTTATATCAGTATTTATCGATTATCATAAAATTATTGAAATATTATAGAGTCATGCTATGTTCACATAAACAATAATTTATTTTTGGATATCCTTAGCATGAAGATAAAAACAGTATTTATTATCACCTGTAGTGTTCTATCAGCAACAATCTTATCTTCTACTTATGCCTGTAGTAGCGTTGCTTTTTCCGGTTCTTATGTCGATGGAGGAGGAACAATTTTTGGGCATAATCGGGATTCAACGTTCAATGCTTTTGAAAATTTAGTCATGATAAAACCAGAAAAAGGCTATCCATATCTGGCGCTTAAATATGGAAAAGGTCCGGATAATTTGGAATATATCTCCTGCGGCACAAATCAATACGGCTTGTCCATTTGTGCAAATGATCCAGCTACAAACTACCCCAAACATCGTAATGAAGATCTGATTGAAACAAAAATTATTCATACTGTTTTAACTCAATATAAATCTATTGATGAACTCAACAAGAATGCTCAAAAAATTTTTGGCGTTGATAATCCAGGACTATTCGTCTTGAGTGACTCCAAAAAAGTAGCTGAATATCAGGCCGGTTATGACGATAAATATGGCTATAGGATAGAGACCAATGGTTATCTCTGGGATACGAATAGTTTTACCTATCCAGCCGTTGATATGCAAAATAAAATTGTACTGACCGATGTTGAAGATCGTGATCGAAACATCAAATATTTTCTCAACAATCTACCACTGAAAGTAACTTTCAGCACGATTTATAACTTTTTGGGAGAGCGTAATTATGGTCTGTTTCACAGTATTAACAGAGAGATTACTCTGGCGCGCTATACCCAAGTTGGTAAATTATTGATTAAATGTTCATCAAAATACTCTTTTTT
>JBMSHD010000137.1:0-4968 GCA_049416425.1 Francisellaceae bacterium
AAGACTACCCGGGTCTACTCGACCTCGCGTTCCGCTCTCCATGTCTCGCAGCG
The DNA here is from genome assembly GCA_049416425.1 of Francisellaceae bacterium. Taxonomy (GTDB): domain Bacteria; phylum Pseudomonadota; class Gammaproteobacteria; order Francisellales; family Francisellaceae; genus JBMSHD01. The sequence goes on from JBMSHD010000137.1 coordinate 54, forward strand.
ACGGCCACAAAATGCTTATGCTCGTCATAAAGATAAGATAAAAACAGCCTGGATTGTTCACTGATCTCATTTAGGCTATTTCTGTCATCTTCCAGATCTTTGCATTTAATGGCCTGGGTGCCTCGGGCCTCATAATAGATTTTGTATATCCATATACAAAATCGAATCGGCTATCCTCGGCGGCATAAATTTTGCCCGGGACGTCCGCCTCGCCAGCATACCTTCACAAATTCACTGCGTTCATTCCGAGCAGGCAACTGTCTCCGATTCTACTCTACGCCTTGGGTACAAGCTGTTTCACAGACTTCGCTCTGGCGCCTACGGCACGTCGCTTGCTGTTTACAGCGCAAGACTACCCGGGTCTACTCGACCTCGCGTTCCGCTCTCCATGTCTCGCAGCGATGGCAGAACGACAGATAAGCATGAAGTGTTTTCACAAAATCAAGACGACGCTGACTGTCGTCAACATCGATTTTTTCATAAGCATTGATAAGACATTGGCGCTGAGATTTAAGATTACTAACAATAGCATTACCGGCAAATATCCAGGACATACTCAACAGTGTCAGATCCAAAGCCTTATCCGCACTTTTTGACTTGGTATTCATCATCCGTTCAATATCTTCAAAATAGCGATATTCCTGAGATTGATTAAAGCTATCACTGCCAAGATAACGCGTCACGCTGGGCTTGAAGGTCTGAATGGCATTCAGTGGTTCTCCGGTTGTATTCAATGCCTGGAAGATCTCGTATTCATAGGATTCTTTGTTGACGGTAATCATGGTAAAAGCGCAGCGATGCAATACAAATTCGGCTAAAAACATCAGTCTTAATGCCTGCTTTAATTTTGTATGATTATCACGCGACTCCTCCAATAATTGAAGATCCAACTGGTTAAAATTTTTCGCCAGCAAATAATGGCGAAAATGACTGTTTTCATCGGCTGAGGCGATATCAAACTCATCACTTCTCAAGATACCATCGATGCATTTTTTCATGACTTTTAAGCCACTTGTTAAAATCCCCTCATATTTGGCATTATCCAGGTGCCTGAAAAGATAATCGGAAACCGCCGAGGTATATTTCGCTTTTTCCTCATCGGTTGACCAGCAGTCTTCATGATAGCGAATAATTCTTGGATATAAATCATAGGTTGCCGCATTCCTTGGGCTACCCACGCTGTTAAATAAACAGATTTGATGCATCGAAAATTTCAATGAACGCAAACGATCCGCTGCCGTTTTATAGATTGATCGCAATTGCTCAAGATACAAAATTTTCACGCTGTTTTTTTGCATCAGCTCTCGATACTGTTTATAAATAGCGTCATAGGTTTTACTCAAAAGACCATATAATTGCGCGGCAATAAGGGTAAACGTCGTCAGCCGCTGCTGCCCATCGACAACAATTGATATATGAGAGGGCATTGTAATCGGATCTTTCGGCTCGACATTATTGCCACTGTTATCATTAACCAAAACGACGGCGCCGAAGAAAACCAAAGCCGATAAATCTTCTGAAAACATTCCGGCCTTTACACTCTTGAAGAGCTTACCGATGTTGCTTTGCGCATCCTTATCCCAATCATATTGGCGTTGATAGGACGGGATGTAGAAACCCGTTCTCTCAGACAATGCGGTGTAAATCGTCTTCGGGGTTGGTGTGAAGATATCCTCAACACCGTTATTAATACCTTTATATTCCATGTCATCTCCTTGTTTGTTATGTCAATATTTACGATATATCAATGATCAGACACCTGCTGTCCCATACTCATTTTTTGTGAAAAAATTTATTTTAACCATCGAAGCCCTTTCTCACTGACCTGCATGGCATGAGATACAATAATCTGCTCTAAAAAATGTCGATGAGGCAATCGTTCATCGACAGATTGCCAAATTTCTGTTATTTGTCTGAAAATTCCTCTATAGGACTTCTTGTTCCAAAGCTCCAACAGATAATCATCGAAAGCGTAGAGCTTGTCATTTAGATCATAGCCATAAAAGCGCTTAAGCGGTTCTTCACAACAGAAGCTGTCCATATACTGTCCCGGCTCTTTTATCAGCGCTTGCAGCAACATGAAATACAACACATGATCATCGATGCTATGCTCGTAGCCAACCTCTACATTCTCCAGATCAGCCTTAAAAAAAGCATTTTTTGATAGCGGAAAAGCCAGCTCCAGATCGACATGACGGCGCTTGCTGACAACACTACCCAGAAAAAAATACTGATCCGGCGACAACTGCAGCAACAAAGGAATCAGTTCACCCTCAAGGAAAGAGCGCAAGGTTCCAAGCATTTTTGGCAGCTTGTTTTTATCCAAGGGCACCACAGAAACCTGTCTTTTACAATACAGCTCATACCAGGAATAAATTTGTGGTTTAATAATACTGGCCACAGGTGCTAACGACATCTATTGCTCCCCTCTTTATTATCACTATATCTTGATACGGCTTTTTGATGCATTTTTGACATGCGCTCTCTTAAAAACATGGGCTTCATGACCTCAATATCACTACCAAAGCCCTGCAACCACCAGATAAACTCATTATCGACCTCAACGGTTGCCTTGAGTTTTATCAATTCATCATATCGCTCCCAGCTTTGATCAGATGAGAGCTGATTTTCAATAAATTGCTCGGCTGTATTAAAGCCATCATCATGATTATAAAAATGCAAAACCACCTGATGGCGCCCATGATAATCTATTTTACTGGCTTGTGATCTCAGATACTCAGACAAGCGAAAGTCTTTTGGGTAGCTGAAGTACTCATCGCTCAACTCAAGGCTTTTGATACGTCCAAGATGCAGACTCAATATACAGGACGTATCCCGGTTTTTAAATGACTGAAAAATCAAATAGATGGCATGATCTTTCATATAAAGCCCCAGAGGATTTCCCCTGTACCACTTTGCTTTTTTACTATGCCGTGACAGATACTCAAGATCAATGACTTTCTCTTCATATACCGCCTTGTTGACATGATCAAAAACTGTCTGATCAACAGGCATAGGTCGAAGCAAATTATTCCGTGATACGATGGCAACCTTATCCAGCCAGCTGATCTTGCTCCTGATCTGACGTTTCTCTAACTCTTTTTCAGCCATAGCCACAACTGGAGCGATTTTTTCCGTCAATGCCAATGGCACCATTTTATTTAGATAATTATTGGCAAATAAAATATATAAAGCCAGATCTGGAGAAAATTTAGAAGATTTAAAATAATTTTTATCTTTAGGCCAGTAATAATAAAATGTGCGCCCTTGTTGTTCTTGAACAACAGGAACCTGCTCTATCAGCTTATCAACGGATCGCTTTACCGTTTTTCTATCTACAGAAACAGCAAAATTATCCATCATCTTTCTATGCAACTGCGTGATCGTTATCTTATTCGGCTCTGTGGGAATCAGATCATATAAATAAAAATGGCGCTCCAGCTGTGCATCCATAACAGACTCTCAATATTTGTAACTTTTCATGAATAACCACTATGATAAATTTGTCATTATAAGTCAATGGTCGATAATCAATTCATAATTTGTTACGGGCGTTGACGCCGATAAAACACCCAGTAGGTGTTTTATTTTCGCGGCTTCACCCTGCGCTGCCAGTAACACCTTAAGGAGTTAGGGGGAGGGTCAGAAGGGTTTCTAAGCTTTGCTTCAATAATGCTATCCTGCATTATCTCGAAAGCGGCCCTCAGCTATCACTGCTTCGGGCGTTCAGCCGATAAAACATCCGGTAGGTGTTTTATTTCTTCGGCTTCACCATACGCTGCCAATAACAATTCATGTTTAATGCCCATCATGTCGCAATATTTCTAAGTGGCATACGCTGCCAATAACGCTTAATACCTGATCATGATGTTCTTCTTGCATTTCTAAGTGGCATACGCTGCCAGTAACTCTCAGACAGCGCCTTTAATACTTTGTCAAAATTTCTAAGTGGCATACGCTGCCAGTAACCAAGTATTTAATATCGGAAAATTACGCTCTGATTTCTAAGTGGCATACGCTGCCAGTAACATGGTGTAAACAGTCAATGGGATGCTCCAGCTTTTCTAAGTGGCATACGCTGCCAGTAACCCCAAAGGAGTTGTTGTAATAGATTCTTGGTTTTTCTAAGTGGCATACGCTGCCAGTAACAGTTACTGATGGTAGAATCAACAAAATCACTATTTCTAAGTGGCATACGCTGCCAGTAACAAATCGACGATTTCTTATGAGAAGTTACTGATTTTCTAAGTGGCATACGCTGCCAGTAACTCCGATTTTGCTGTTGTCTAATCTATTTGCCTTTTCTAAGTGGCATACGCTGCCAGTAACGGTTTGACAACAGATGATAAAGAAGTCCAAAATTTCTAAGTGGCATACGCTGCCAATAACAGTAAAATTTTACACTGAAATCCTTTAATTGCAATGGTTTCAGCCCTATTTTAGGCATTTGACCAATGTTTTTTGGGATGCCTCGCAAACCCTTGATTTTGCGTGGATGTTTAAGTTGCCAAAAAAACATTGGTCAAAATAAAAGGTTAAAAATCAGGAACGCTGGAGATAGCACTGACGCCATAACAACTGAATCCTTCATTGATGAGCTCATTACGTGGTATTTTCTCAACAAACAAAAGATGCTTTTCACCGCTGCTTAAACTATTTAGCTGAATAAATGGTAGTCTCAGCGGCGTGGATTGATAATCACCAAGTGCTTTTAACGCCTGATCATATGAAACACCATGGCGCCGAGATTTTCGTCGTGCCAGTTTTTCTATGTTATGGCTTTGATGCTTGCGTTTAAATGTGGCAAATTTATCAATACTGCCAGGCACCGGCTGAATTTCAGAAATATGAATATAGTCAGATAAGGAACGCGCTCAAAATAACTTCCCATTATTGTATTCATATTGTTCATACG
>JBMSHD010000138.1:0-4961 GCA_049416425.1 Francisellaceae bacterium
GACAAAACGCTCGAGAAAGTAATAAATGCTAAATTTTAATAAGACAGCCCTGTGTATAAAAAGCAGGATGGTCTGAAATTAAATCAAATTCTTCCAATTTTTGCTAAATCACTATTTATCCTCTTTTAGCGTAACCATGGAAATTGTTTTGGGAGTTTTTAGAAGTTTTTTCTGAATACGTTTAATCACGTTATTAGCTGTTATTTCGCAGTATAAAATCGCTATGGCAACCTGAAGGCTTGTGAACTTTTTATTACCTTGAGTGAGTCATCATCACCAAAGCCAAATGCCGTGGATGGAGCGCTGATATAGCGTATGTCATCGATGATTTGATCAAAATGGCGATGGGTATGACCCGATAGGACGTATTCTATTTTGTCCTGATGTTTTCTGAGGATATCGATGACTTGATGACGGTTTTGGGTGATATAGTTATCGATCATACCACCAACAGGCTGGAGATGATGATGCAGAACGATAATATTTTTATTTTTTACGCCAGCCAGATGCATATCCAGAAAATCCAGCGTTTTATCATTGACATAACCGTAGTCCTGTCCTGGAAGACAGGAGTTTAAAAAGGCAAGATGTCGATTTTCAATCACAAATGTGTTGTTGGTGACAAGGTGGCAGTTATAATGTTGACAATAGTTGCTCAACAGCTCGTAGTTGTCATGATTGCCGTTTAAAATATAGACGTCTCGCTTGGAGAGGTAGCGTTTAATCAGGGCGAACAGACGTTCATATTCCGGTTCTGTGCCGCGATTGACATTATCACCGAGAAATAAGATGTGACGGGTTTCATGAGCCAGTGTGTTTAAAATGGTTTTCAGGTTTAAGCTGGTGTCGATACCAAACACAGGGGTTTCACTGATGTGGCAATCAGAAAGAACGATCATAATAATGGAAAATTATTTTTTGAATCAGCGTTTGAGCTTTGCCAGTGCTTCATTGGCTTTGACCAGTTGTGCGCGATAGTACTCAAGATCGGTTTCGGATTCGCGTTTGAGCTGGCGGATCTGACCATTTAAAAAAGCGATATGAGCCTCAAGATTGTCGCGTAGGTCAGATATACGCTGTGAGCACTGATCTTTGATGACATCAGCGTAATTTCTGGCATCCAATGCCATCTTCTCGGCCGTTTCACGGCGGGTCTGTTCTTTCAATAAGGCGGAATAGAGCTTGCGAACCTTGGTCTCGGTATTTGATTCATTGAGAACGATATTCCATTCCTCCGACATATCGGCAAGAATTTCCTGGCTTTGTTGGCTTGAAGATTGAACCAGTGCCTTAACCATTGGATCAGCGATTCCAGAGACATCAATGCTGGGTCTAGCAGGAGCTGGTGCTGGTTGTTGAGGTCTTTGCATTTGCATGGGAGTCTCGGGAATTAGTGTGTGCATTTTATTTGATTCGGTATCTTCTTTGTTTGACTGCATCGCTTTGGTGCGCCACTCTTTGAGATAGCGACTGATCGTGGTGGGGCTGCCACTGCCGATGACTTCACGAATTCGATTGATGGAGGGTTTTTCCCGGTTGTCCAGCAGTTTTTCAATTGCGGCGACAACATCCTCATAAGACAGACCTGGACGTGCCATGTATCATTTTCCTTTAGGTTAAATTAGTAAACAGATTAGCAAGTAACGGTTGATAACTCAATAACTGAGCATGACATGTATGTTGCGATCAACTCAATAAACAATAAATATGCGAATAAAGATAACAGATCGGTGGCAATAACTCAATGCAAAATATAATTTCATTGAGATTGGTTTAGCCGACATTCCGCTTAAGCCATATTCATCTGATGCATTTTGATCAAATTCAATAATTGATAATGGTGCAATAAATCCAGCAAGGGCGGCGATATTGTTGTCTACCTTTTGGCTCGCATTCAACTGTAAAAAGATCGAAGAGCCGATCATGGGGTGATTTTAGCCGTCAGTGCTTATATAATGATGACGATAGCTGATTTTAAAGCATATTTCGCCACATTTCTGCAATTTTCAGGGGTTGGCTGAATGGAGTTTTAAAATCAGAAACTCGGTTGTGAAGTTGAAAAAATGCCGCTTTGTGGCGGTGGTATCAAACAAGATAAGGATCAAGACAGATGAGCAATGCAACAATTATTTATACCAAAACCGACGAGGCGCCATTGCTGGCGACTTACTCTCTGCTGCCGATTATAAAGGCATTTACCGGAGCGGCTGGAATTGAGGTGGCAACCAGAGACATCTCACTGGCGGGTCGAATTTTGTCGCAGTTTCCAGAATATTTAACCGATAAACAAAAGCAAGGTGATGATCTGGCTTTTTTAGGTGCGCTGACGCAAAAGCCTGATGCCAATATCATCAAACTGCCGAATATCAGCGCCTCTATTCCACAACTGCAAGCGGCCATCGCCGAGCTGCAAAAACAGGGCTTTGCCATTCCGGATTATCCAATCTCTCCAAAAGACGATAAAGAACAGGATATCAAGGTGCGTTATGCTAAAGTCTTAGGCAGTGCCGTCAACCCGGTGTTAAGAGAAGGCAATTCAGACAGGCGAGTTGCTCGTGCCGTTAAGGAATATGCCAAAAAGCATCCGCATTCTATGGGAGCATGGAGCGCTGATTCAAAAACAAACGTCGCTCATATGGATCACGGTGATTTCTACGGCAGTGAAAAATCTCATATCCTGTCAAAGTCGAGTAAGGTCGATATCGTGCTTACCGATATGAAAGGAACTGAAACGGTATTGAAAAAAGGTCTGGCTTTAGAGGCTGGCGAGATCATCGATGCTTCAGTCATGCATGTCGCTGAGCTTCGCGCCTTTTTAGATAAAGCCGAGGTCGAGGCGTCAGAGCGTGATGTGCTGTTGTCGCTGCACTTAAAAGCCACGATGATGAAAATATCCGATCCGATTATCTTCGGTCATGCCGTGGTCAGCTATTACAAGGAAATATTTGCTAAATATGGCGATGTGTTTGAGGCGCTGGGCATCAATCCAAACAATGGCATCGGCGATGTTTACGCTAAAATTTCAACCTTGCCCAAAGAAGAGAAGCAGGCGATTATTGATGATCTTGAAGCGCTGTATCGGCAAAAAGCCAAACTGGCGATGGTCAACTCCGACAAAGGCATCACCAATTTGCATGTGCCAAATGATGTGATTATCGATGCCTCGATGCCGGCGGCGATTCGATCCTCTGGTAAGATGTGGGGTAGAGATGGCAAGCTTCATGATACCCTGGCCGTCATTCCGGATCGATGCTATGCTGGTGTCTATCAGGCTACGATCGATTTTTGCAAAAAAAATGGAGCCTTTGATGTCACCACCATGGGCTCGGTTGCTAATGTCGGCTTGATGGCCAAAAAAGCCGAAGAATATGGTTCTCATGACAAGACTTTTGAGATTGCTGCCGATGGCGAGGTCAGTGTGGTCGATGAGCATGATCGGGTTATTTTCTGTCATCAGGTCAAAAAAGGGGATATCTGGCGGATGTGTCAGACGAAAGATGTTGCCGTAAAAGACTGGGTTAAGCTTGCGGTCAATCGTGCGAGGTTGAGTAAAACGCCGGTCGTATTCTGGCTGGATTCCAACCGTCCTCATGATGCCAATTTGATCAAAAAAGTCACCATCTATCTTAAAGAACAGAATACCGATGGTCTGGAGATTTTCCTGATGCCACCGGTTGAGGCAACGACTTTCAGCTTAAATGCTATCAAGGCGGGCAAAGATATTATTGCGGCAACCGGCAATGTGTTAAGAGACTATCTGACGGATTTATTTCCGATTTTAGAGTTAGGCACATCGGCTAAAATGCTGTCAATCGTGCCGCTATTGGCCGGTGGTGGATTGTTTGAAACCGGTGCCGGCGGTTCGGCTCCCAAACATGTTGAACAGCTGGTGGCACAAAATTATTTAAGATGGGATTCCCTGGGTGAGTTTCTGGCTTTACAGGCCTCATTGGAAGACCTGGCCAATAAAACGGGCGATGCAAAAATTGCGGTGTTGGCAAAAACACTGGATGAGGCCAATGCCAAATTCTTAAACGAGAATAAATCACCGGCTCGTAAAATCGGTCAGATCGATAATCGTGGCAGTCATTTTTATCTGGCCTTATACTGGGCAGAAGCTTTGGCGGCTCAGAATGATGAGACGGCACTTAAATCTGAATTTAGCCAGGTCGCAAAGTCGCTTGAAAACGATGAAGCCACTATTGTTGCCGAGTTAAATGGCGTTCAAGGTCAGGCGGTCGATATCGGCGGTTATTATCATATGAATGATGACAAGGCCTCAAAGGTCATGCGTCCAAGCCAGCATTTCAATCATATCATTGATGCCTTGAGCAAAAAGGCGGTGACAGCGTAGTCTCGTGTATTAGTGGCGGTGAAAAATGGTATAGACCGTCGGCAAGATGATCAGGGTAAAAAAGGTTCCAAATAGCATGCCGGCGGCGATAACGAGTCCGATTTCGTTTCTGGCATGAGCACCGGCGCCATCGGCCAGCAAAAGTGGAACACTGCCTAATACCATCGCCGCTGTGGTCATAAGCACGGGTTTAAAGCGCACGGAGGCGGCTTTAACAATGGCCTCTTTTGAACTGGATTTCTGTTTTTTCCGATATTGCCTGGCAAAATCAATCAGCAATATGCCATGTTTGGTAATCAACCCAATTAATGTAATCAGCCCGATTTCGGTGTAGATATTAAGGCTGGCATCGGCAAAATACATCGCCAGAAGTGCACTGGTGATCGCCAGTGGCACCGTGACCATAATGATAATCGGATCGATAAAGCTTTCATATTGTGCCGAGAGCACCAGGAAAATCACGACGATGGCGGCGATGAAAAGCCATGTCATGCTGCCTTGTGTTTGCAAAAAGGCGCGAGTCTGTCCCGTGGTGTCGGTGTTCATGTCTTTGTCCATCGCTGCGAGACATGGAGAGCGGAACGCGAGGTCGAGTAGACCCGGGTAG
>JBMSHD010000139.1:0-4622 GCA_049416425.1 Francisellaceae bacterium
GAAAAAAGAGTATTTTGATGAACATTTAATCAATAATTTACCAACTTGGGTATAAAGATCGGCTGGAATTGTGTAGAAACCTTTGAAACTATGAATATCCAGCACTTTATCCATGGCTCCCGCTTCATCCGAGTCAATATTGACTATGGTCTGTAAAAGGTTATAGGCAGACACCGTACCCGGATCATAAGCAAAGACATATTGGCACGATGCTTTATCAGCAAGCAAAGAAGAACAGGTTGAAGCCGTTGAATTAAAGGACAGCCTGCTACTGTCGTGAGTCATCGCCAGGTTATTGACATCCGCGCCTGAGTTATTGGTCAGAGTAAGGGTAATGGCTTCGGCAACGCCACTGTTCGCCGTGATAACCACCGGAGAAACAGCGATACTCAAATCGGCATAAGACTTAAACGTCAACTCATCGGTATCATCAAAATTACTGCCGCTTAACACCAGATCTCCCGTTAAGTCTGGTTTAAGTGTCTCATCCGTACTCAATACCAGCTGACACTGACTATTGGCAGCCAGCGTGCTGGTACAGGTTGTTTTCGCCTTATCGATAGATATTCCATCCATACCCAAGTCGCTAGCCGCCTTATCCAAATCGATATCATGAGCCTCAACACTGGTATCGTTTTTCACGGTGATCGTCACGCTGCTGGAGGCCTGAAGTAAATCATTATCGGCGGAGACCGTGAGCACGGGTCTGACTACAGATAGCGCCCAATTCAGAGCATAATTCACGCCACCGATGACCACCCCCACATTGCTTTGATCGGTGGCGGAACTCGCGGCCCTGACATCAAACTGGCAATTTTCAGCCGCCGCCAACTCCTGCTCACAAGTACTATTCTCAACACTTAAATCATCGCTTGAGGTTGCAAGCTCTATATTACTTATGGTATTCCCCGCCGAATGGCTCAGGGTAAACCCCAAAGCCTCTCCGGCGCCGATTACATTGCTATCAGAAGACAAAGCGAATTCTTCCACCGTGAAGCTCAATGGATACTTAGGTGTATTGCTGCCTTCTATCCAGCCGCTTATGGTTTGCTCTTTCTCATAACCGGAGTCGGCTTTTGGGCTAAACTCAATAACGCAACTCTCAGAGCTCTCCAAGTCACTACAATCTGCTCCATAGTCGATACTAAATTTACTCTCATCAGCTGCCTCATCAAAGTAAAATTTGATATCCTTGGCTGCTACCGACTCCACTGCCGTCAACTTAAGCGCATTGGCGGCAGAAACTGTCAGGCTCGATGTCGCCCCAGAAATCACATCAAGACTATCGTCAGTCAGGCTTAGTTCCGTTGATTCATCAACAACTTCGGTATCGTCACCACCACCGCCTGATGAACAGCCCATCAATACTATTGCCGACAACAACACCATCATTCTTTTTGTGTATTTTATCCTTTTCATTATTCTATCCTCTTTACTTTACTAAGCCACACATCTCGGGCATCATCTCATCTCAGGATTTCAAATCTCTGCCGAGAAACAACAATGATCATATAATGATATTTGTTTGATTGTATATTATACAATTTAAACTCGAGTAAAAAGTAAACTGGCGAATAAAGTTGGAAAAGAAAATTCCACTCATTGGCAATCTAACAAAAATCTCAGATGAGTCTTAGAAGAGAGAGGCGAATCTTACTACTGAAAAAACACGAACAAAGAAATTAAAAAACAGGTTTTACAACCACATTCTGATGACGCTCGGGACCTGTCGAGATCATATCGATTGCCACGGCTGTTTTATGCTCAATAAAACGGATGTAATTCTGAGCTTCAGCTGGCAGTTTATCAAATGCTGTCAGCCCAAAGGTCTGACTCTGCCAACCCGGCAGAATCTCATAAACCGGCTTACAACGCAGATAGTCTTCATTATCATAAGGCGGATAGTCAACGACATTGCCATCGAGCTCATAGGCGACACAGATCTTGATCTCGGCAAGCTCATCGAGCACATCAAGCTTAGTCACACAAAGCGAGGTGATGCTGTTGATCTCAATGGCACGCTTTAAGGCCACCAAATCCAGCCAGCCCGTCCTTCTTTTGCGCCCGGTCACCGTACCAAACTCATGCCCCTTGACGCCTAGATACTCACCGATATCGTCATTGAGCTCGGTTGGATAGGCTCCACTGCCAACACGAGTCGTGTAGGCCTTGGTAATGCCGATGACGGCATCGATATAACAAGGACCAAAACCGGCACCTGAGGCCACGGTGCCTGAGATGGTATTCGATGAGGTGACATACGGATAAGTACCATGATCAATATCCAGAAGTGTGCCCTGAGCACCCTCAAAAATAATCTTGCCGCCTCTGCTGCGAATCTGATTCAATTCAGCCGATACATCGCTGATCATAGGCAGAATGATATCTGCATAATTTAAAAGCGTCTGATACATGGCCTCAAGATCAAAATAATAGTGTGACTTATAGTAGTGCTTCAGACTAAAATTATGAATATCGAGCAAAGCCGCCAGCTTCTGCTTCAGCTTTTGAGGATGGGCCAGATCACCGATTCGAATCGCGCGTCTGGCCACCTTATCCTCATAGGCCGGCCCAATTCCACGTTTCGTTGTGCCAATTTTTTTATCACCCAGCTTTGCTTCCCTGACCTCATCAAGGGCAACATGAACCGGCAAAACCACAGGAGACGCCTCGCTGATTCTCAAACGTTTCTGCACAGGAACGCCACGGTTTTTAAGCTCGTTCATCTCGGCGATCAATGCCTCAAGCGACACCACAACACCGTTACCGATATAACTTTTGACGCCCTCATGCAGAATGCCTGATGGAATCAATCTCAGTTTCGTCACCTCACCATCGATCACCAGAGTGTGCCCGGCATTGTGTCCACCCTGAAAACGCACAACCGCATCGGCCTTGTCGGTCAGAAGGTCAACGATTTTACCCTTGCCTTCATCTCCCCATTGGCTGCCAAGTATTACGATATTATGATTCACAAACAATCCTTCTATCAGTCAATTACCCCAGCATGTTAGTGCTTTTTGATTAAATTGTAAATCATTAAAATTCATCTACACTTTCTATGAGATTACGACACCGTCAAAACCGTTAAGGAGTAAATTATGTCTATACCAAAACCAAAAAGAGTCTATACGGCAACCTGGCTTCTTTATATCGCAAGTGTTTTAGGCATCTTAGAAATCCTGACTTCACAAAGCGTTAAAACAGCCGCCACACCGATGATATCACTCGATATAGTCGCCTATGCCGTATTGTTTATTCTGGCATTTATTATCAGCATCGGCTTTAAAAGTGCCAAAGTCGCCTATATCATTCTGGCCATCATCTGGTATATTGCTGCGATCTTCATTCTGCCCTTTTATTATAATCATTCTCTAAACATCACCACCATTTTCATTCAGGTCATCATCACCATCATCGCCTTTATTCTGCTGTATCAGCCAAAAGCCATTCATTGGTTTAACAAAAAACCCTATGAAGGCAGTTAATTGTCACAGGCAAAAAAACCCGATGTGACACCAGGTGAAAATTCTAGTTTTTTGATTTATAGTAAACTTCTCAGGACATGAATGCCTGGACAAGAAGCGTTAACCCTATTCATGGAGAAGGAAAATGAACAGCGATAAACCCAGAAGAATCAAAGTGGCGACCGTTTTAATCATCGCAACCAGCCTTTTTGCCCTCTTAGAGCAAATCACCTCAGCCGACATTCGCGGCATCTACACCAACCTGTTTAGCGCTGATATCACCGTCTATGGCGTGATGATTATTCTGGCTCTTATTGCACAACAGGGGTATAAATCAGCCATCTATGGCTTACTGGCGCTCTCTGTTGTGTGGTATGTTGCTCTTATTGGCTATCTGCCAGAGTATTTCAACCACACTTTCAACATGGGAGCCGTATTTATTCAGCTGATTTTAACCATGACGGCTTTTTATCTGTACTTCCACCCAAAATCACGTCAATGGTATAAAAACAGAAGCGGTCATAAATTAATATCACACTGAGATTTGAAAAATTCTATGGTTCGTGGCTATTTTTTTGAAGAAGGCGAGATTACGTCAGAATATTTTTCATCCAGCGGCAGAAATTTCAGCAAAATTATTTTGCTATTTAAAATCAGATTCACAATAATAATTCCACCATACATTAAAACCTTGAAACAAACCCATGCCATCTGTCAAAGCCACGTTAGAAGAGCGTCTAACAAAAGCCTTCAACCCTGAATATCTCGAACTTATCGATGAGACACACAAGCATATCAAACATAAACATTTTCAGACCGGAAAATTACATTTCAAGCTCATTATCGGCGCCGACTCTCTGTCACATCTATCCAAATTAAAAGCACATCAGGCCATTTATGCCGTGCTTTCCGACATGATGGAGACGCATATTCATGCCTTATCGATAGAGATTAAATCGCAATCGTGACCGCTGATTCTCCAATCAACATCACAGCGATATGATAGATAACAAAACTCATAATCATGCAACACGGCAGCGTCAACAGCCAGGCCGTGACCATTTTTCGAATCACCTGCCAATTAACACCGCAGGTAGGATAACCAGACCACAAGATGGAACCGGAAGACGCCAGAGTAGTTCTGACTGGAAAACC
>JBMSHD010000140.1:0-4608 GCA_049416425.1 Francisellaceae bacterium
AGTAACCTTTCTTCAACATATTCAAAGCAGTCTCTATTTTGCCCTGTTGCATTCCTTGCTGCCTCAATCTTTCTGCTGCTGTCATCACAAACTTCTCGTCTTCTTTTAAATATTCTCTGTACTTATCCAGCATCGTTGTGGGATTGCTCTCCCAACTATCCAATGCATACAAGTAAACATTATGCCTGATGGTGATATTGGTGCAATGGCTAAGCCCCTGCATCAAATGCTCAATGGCCTGACTGCTCACCCGTTTATCATAAACGTGCTTAAAGGCAATCTCAACGGCAGAGATCTCACCATGTTCAAGCAATGCCTTGTCCGAGTATTGACCATAGTCCACCAGTATCGGCTTTAGAAAGTATTGTTGAGCCAATGCCTCATCTTTAAACATCTTCATGATGTCCGTTGGATAGGGATAAGGTGTCGGTCGCCCATGAACCATCGATACCTCGTCAGTTTTATCGAGATTATATCATAACTCGGCTGAAACAACGGATAAAATTTTGGATCTGGAAGTGCTACGAGAGCTGCCGAATAAATTAGTAGTATTGTAAAAACTATCTGCCCTATGAAATTTTGGGAGATTATTATCACGCCATTGTTCCAACCATTGAAGCTTTTCCGGTGTCTCTTTTTGAGCATTGAGATAAACATCTACCACATTCCAAACCCCTTCGATATGATGATTCATGGTGCGACCCTTTACCAGAATGGCTGCGGCATGAAGCCCTTTTTCAAACTCTTGCTCGGTTATGGGATCTTCCTTCTCTATGGATTTAAACAGATGATAGATCAGCGAATGCGACGCGCCACGGTCGATCCCGTCTTTGCAGGAGATATTAAATGTTTCAGGTGCAATTTGCTTGATGAGCGTATTGGTAAGAGAATAACGAATAAAGACCATATATAGTGCCTGATGCTGTGCTGCTGTAATGTTGGCATTACTCTCGAGACCGAGAAGCGCTGCTGCTTGATCTAAAAGCTGAGCAAATAAATTCACTTTAGTTTGAGAGCTTGACAGTAGCATAGCCATGACTTTGTCGGGTATATGGAAATCTTTTCCATTGTCGCTGCAGGCGATCTTCAATATCTCCTTTTTAGCATCTGCTAGAGAAAACTCTTGTGTTCTTTTTCTATAATCTCGAGACATTAACCCTTTATCGGCAGGAAGGGTCACCACATACCACTTCTCACATTTTTTTGCCTCTTTATGCATGGCAAGACCGAGAGCACGCTCTCTGCGACCTTCAAAGTCATTCCTATCGCGACCCAATAGATTAATGCTTAGGTGGGCACTGCTTTTACGCTCTACCCAATATGTAAATATCGGGCTGACCCTTGCCTCTCCTTGATGTCGTTGTGCCGGGGTCGACATTCTGATTTCAATCGGTGGCTTTTTATCCTTACCGACTTCGGCTGATTGCGAGTTATTACTGGCTTCGGTTGATTGCGAGTTTTTATCGCGGTAAGCATATTTTCTTATCGATGGCAGACTGGTGACATACATCGGCTTGAAATTGAGACTGATCATAGCCAACCACCGACCCCATGGAGAGCCTTCATGGCTTGGGTTTGTTGCATTAATCGGTTTTTCTGGTTTTAAGTATTGAGAGATTGTAGCATTTCCTTGATTTTCTTTAGCATTTATATAAAAATAATAACTCATATCGAGCGCAGTATTTTGATTTAAAAAGATCTCCTTGACAAAGACTTTCAAATCATCATTTTCTGTCTTTGTGGGTTCAATATAATCTTCCAGCCCGAGCATAAACGCGCTATAGATATCACCATAGGCAATATTAGCATTATAATTGTCTTTCATGTTTGAAACAGCCGCAGCCCAAGGAAGAGCTGTTATGGATTCAGGGATTTTAGCTTGCAATTCTTTGAGAAAGGAAAACGCACTAAAATTTATTAATATATCGCTATTGATCTTCATTTTTATTACCTCAATTTTGACCAGATACCTGGTGTTTGTTTTATCCTCCTCCTTGTTTTAAAGTGCTTTTAGTGTATTTGTGGAACCCCCTCCCTGCCTCCCCCTTAACACAAGGGGGAGGTGACAAACCTTAACCTATGATGAACCAAGGGAGAGATTCGTTAGAGGTGGATTCCCGTCGTTTTTTTATTTTTCTCGCCAGGCTCGGTTGAAATAGAAATGCCAGGGTCATTTGTTGTAGTATTGAACTCACTGCCAGACTCGATTGAAATAGAATTGCCAGGGCCATTTGTTGTAGTATTGAACTCACCAGCTTTCTGCTGCTTGTCAGAATTTGATGACTGAGTATTATCACTATTTTTTTGTAGTTGCTGATATTCTGTTTCCACATTCTTAATGGCTTCATCCAACAAGTCATCATAGGTATGCTTTTGATTTACTTTATAGGCAAGAAAGCCAAGGGTGATCATAAGCCCGCCCAGACCCTGAATCTGCGGTAGTTGCAGATCGGATTTTTTTTCCGCTGCATCTTGAGCCTGTATATCCTTAAGCTTTTTAATGATTGTATTAAGTTTTTCTTGCTCGTCTTTAGTGGCTGTGTTCCCTGACTTCATGGCAGGAATAATTTCTTGCAGTTGTGGTAGTATGTCATTCTGTAACAGATTGACCCTCCCACCAATTGTGCTGGCTTTGTTTTTAAATTGCTCATCCTTAAGTTCTGGTAATAGGTTAATATACTCCCGTGCCTGTGCTATTTTCGTTTCTTCAGCCGTTAGCGTTTCAGGCTTTTTTTCTTCTGTAGTATTATTATCTGCCATAAATAGTGCATCCTCTAAATGATTATTATCTTCTCTCAATCGGTCCGGCTGATTGAGTTAATTTCTATATCGCTTATAAACGCCGTACGGGCTGAGTTTGTTCGTAAACGCTATAGCCGTATTCTATCGCCTTGGTTGGAAAAATGCGCGGCAAAATTTAGAGCGCTTTTGCTCTGATCATGACGGAGCGGGGGAGTTAAGGGAGTGTTATTCCTTTATTTCTAGAGGGTTAGATATCATCCATTGAAAATTGAAGGCGATCATTCTCAGAATTCCTCTCTGAGTTTATGGTTTCATTATTTTTAAAGCAAGTTTCTGTGCTAAAGGGGCTCGCTTTCATCTTCTCTTTCATCTCGCCTTTCATGGTTTTCAAAGCTTTTTCGGTCTCCTGCGCATTGAAGTACTCCACTGGATTGCCCACTGAGAATGTATTTGCCTGATTGCTGTCATTATTTGTCAGTTTAGTCCCGTTAATTTGTATGGGCTTAGTATCACTACTCTTATTCGAATTTAATGTATTTGATTTACGCATAGCATTCTCCTTGCGGTTGTTGAACATCTTGAAAATCGAAGTAAGAAAAAGCATCCAGCCAGCACCGCCCAACCGCCGATGACATCGACGACATAATGCCAGCCCAATAATACGGTGGCGGCACAGAGCGTAATATTGAGCAGCAATAGCGGATAGAACAGCCATTTTTTGCGATAAAACACAAAGGTAAACAGCGTGGCCCAGATCACATGAAATGAAGGAAAACTGATCAGCCCATCGCCGATGACAGAAGGGGTTAGTCCTTGATGCAGTTGCTTGAATTCAGCCGCCAGATCGATCTGACCTGAAACAAGATAGGTGTGAGACAATACGCTGGCCGGCGATGCAGTTGGCCATAAGTAATAGATGATGCAGCCGATCAGGTTGACCAAGGCAAATAACCCCAGAAATTCCTGTGCCTTTTCGGTTTTTAAACAGATCGCCGCCATAAAGGGAAGAATGATGAGTTGAATGTCCAGACTGCTATAGGAAAATTTGAGCAGACTATGCAACATCGTCTGTTTATGTGCCCAGGCAATCAGCGTATTTTGGGAGATGCCAAGCATCAAATCAGCATGATAGAGCAATGTATCGATGGCTTTAAATGGCGTCAACTGAATGCCGTAGCTGGCAATGGCGATGCTAAACCAGGCAAACAGATAAATGGCCAGAAATTTTAAAAAATTTGCCGTTTTTGCCATGTGTTGTGTCAGTAACGCCGCCAGTATTAAAAGAAGGATATCCAGAAGAATCAGGGTGGAAAAAAAAGCGGCATCAATGTGTCGAGCCGATGAGTAATGCCAGAAATCGCTATTGAGCAAGAATGCCATAAAGCTCAAGGCGAGCAGTAACACCGAGAAGGACAACGCCAGAAGCTCCATTGTGCTCAAACGCATCAGCATAAATCGTGATAGGTTGGTGAGTTTCTGAAACAAGCTGTCAGATGTGGCGGCTATTGTGTCTGCGTTTGCCGTGATTGATGGGTGTTTGTTGTCCTTAATTTTCATTCATTAAAACAAAGCGATAGGATTCATGCCGTTCATTTTAAAATAAATTTTGCCTAAATCGATGGCAAAATTTAGAGCGCTTTTTGGGAAATCATGGCGCCACTATGATTGGCATAATAGTCGCTGTTTTTTCCGGTACTATTTTTTGCTGAAATTCAATCTAAAAATGACTAAATGTTCTGACATATAGTCTGATAGGATAAATTAGTGAGACCATTACTAACAACCCGGAGACTGATTATGGCAAAAACAGAAAAGGAACGCGCTCAAAATAACTTCCCATTATTGTATTCATATTGTTCATACGAA
>JBMSHD010000141.1:0-4543 GCA_049416425.1 Francisellaceae bacterium
CGTATGAACAATATGAATACAATAATGGGAAGTTATTTTGAGCGCGTTCCTTATCATTAACGACACCCATCAAAAATAATTTTTTTACATTTTTTCTCTAAACCACTGGCTTTAATTGCTTTTTTCATGTAAATTAATTCCATTCGGTCATAAGGATGATGACCATTGAAAGAAATCTAAGGATGATGGAAACAGCACGACGGAATGAATGGGAGACAGTATGAAAAACGCCACAGTCGAAACAAGGATAGAGCTAACATATAACTGTTCAGTTATCGATTTTTTTCAACAATGCATAGATGAACACATGGACACTCATGAAATCGCGATGATGATTGGCTGCAGCGTCAGCAATCTGAGACGCATTGCCAGAAAATATCAGTTTACTTTTTATCATCCAAACCCGACGCCCATGTTATCACATAGTAAAGAATTTCATAAATCAGTCAATGTCACAAATTTCTTATCTAAAAGCTGGGGAAACCTGACTTCAAACTTAGCACAAGCTTCATAAAGACCGCTGAGCTCCTGAATTACAAGGCAGTGACCTAATTTTATCGATAAAAATATTAGCGGGTGCTTTGCTGACTCCAGAGTTTTGCCTGATTCCACAAGGATTGAAACTCATCATCGCTACAATGCTCCAGCTTTTTACCTTCAAGCTTTGCTATTTTTTCCATCAACCGAAATCTCCGCTCAAATTTATGATTTGCCGCCCGAAGTACCTGCTCTGGATCGGCTTTTAGATGTCTCGATAGATTCACACAGCAAAACATCAAGTCCCCCAGCTCTTCAACGGCATGTTCTCTATCGTTTCGCACCAAAGCTTCCTCAAACTCCACAATCTCATTTCTTAGCTGAGCCATGACATCATCGATACGCGACCAGTCAAAATTTACAGAAGCCGCCCGCGTCTGAAGTTTGTTGGCAATGGAAACCGCCGGCATGGTCTTGGCGATATCGGCCAGTATGGAATCATCATTCTGGTTTTTTTGCCGTCTCTCCTTTTTCTTGATCTGCTGCCACTGCACTTCCAATTCTTGATAATCCATCACCTCACCATCGGCAAAAACATCGGGATGGCGTCGAATCAACTTCTCCGCCAGATAATCGATGATTTCCGCAAAATTAAAATACTGTTTCTCTTCGGCGATACTCGCATAAAAAACAATCTGGTTGAGAATATCTGCCAGCTCCGCTTTGATTTGCATCTTATCACCGGACTCGATTGCATCGACTAACTCATAAGCCTCTTCAATAATATGCGGCGTCAGGCTGCCAAAAGTTTGAGCCTGAGTCCAAGCACAGCCGTGACAGCCACGCATAATATGCATAATCTCAAGCAGATCTTCTAATGTATAAGGTCTCTGTCTATCAACGACCTCAAAATGCATCTTTTTGTGCTCTTAAATATTTAAACGCCTCAACCCCTGTCTCAACGGTGTCTCCTGCTCTGGCAATCGCCTCAACCAGCCTGTGTTCATCGGCATGAAAAAAAACATTCATCTGTCTTTCATCACCAATGGTGGTAATCGGCTTATCCTCAGCTTTGACTCCATCGACTTTTTCAAACCAGCGACTATACTCCAGATGGCTGTCATCCACCTGCATGGCAAATTTAAGATTATTCTCAAAATAGTCATGCGCCGGAAATATTTTCGTCGCATCAGGCAGCTCTCTTAACCGCTGTATGCTACGATAAAGTGCTACTACATCTCCACTTTGCTGTTTTGCATTGCCGACACCGGCGGTGAAAATAGTATCGCCGCAAAATAATAATTCATCTGTTTCAAAATAATAACAGACATGCGCCGCCGTGTGTCCTGGAGTGGTGAGCACTCTACAGTCTGCCGTGGCAAAATTAAGCCGCTCATCGTCATGCACGATATGACCGATCACACATCGACCGGCTTTATCGAAAGAACCATAAACCGGACAGCCGTATTTTCTAACCAGCTTATCAACACCGGCCACATGATCACCGTGCTCATGAGTCAATAAAATCGCCTCAAGCTGAAGTCCTTTTTCTGTCATAAACTCGATAAAATGCTCCGCCATCGTTGGATCAAAAATCAAACATTTCTTGTTTTTCTCATTCAGCAATACATAATTATAGTTCCTAAGGGCATTGTTTAAATACCATCTTTTAACCGTTGTCATCTTTGATCTCGCTTTTTATTTCGACGTAAAACCATTTTAATCTCAATATACTTGATGTATCTACCCATGCTATCCAAAAAAGTTTGATACCGACTAATTTAATGATAATTAGTCCTGTATCTTAAATAGGGAGTCATATATACTTCGAAAAATTAATTTGACTGCTACTGGAGACTCGTGATGATATCAAAACAGCAAATCGTTTCGCTTATGGATCTGACATCTTTGAATGAGGATGACACAAAAACAAGTATTGAGACTCTTATTTCACAAAGCAATAATGCGCTTGGTAATGTTGCCGCTATCTGCATCTATGCTAAATTTCTAAGCTTTGCCAAGGCTCGACTCAACCCAACAATCGGCCTTGCCACAGTCGCTAACTTCCCATCGGGTGATGCGAATACAGACGCGGTAATCGCCGAGGTGAAAGCCGCCATTGAAAACGGTGCCGATGAAGTAGATATCGTGATTCCCTACAAAGAATATCTGAAAAATGGCTCTTGTGATTACGCCTCTGAAATGGTTAAAGCTGTCAAAGCAATCTGCGGCAACAAGACATTAAAAGTCATCATCGAATCCGGAGAACTAAAACACCCCGACCTTATCGCCAAAGCCGCAAGAGATGCCATTGAGAATGGTGCCGATTTTATCAAGACATCCACAGGGAAAACGGCAACCGGAGCAACTTTAGAAGCCGCCAGAGTCATGCTTGACGAGATCAAAAAATCGAAAAAAACCGTTGGTTTTAAAGCCTCAGGTGGCATCAGAAATTATGAAGATGCCTGTGCTTATATCACACTGGCCACAGACATCATGGGCGAGGGCTTTATCGATGCCAGGACTTTTCGCTTTGGCGTCAGTGGACTTTTGAAAAATCTGCTCGATGGCACAGAAGTGACGACAAAATACTGATGAATAGCAACCGACTTATCGTCCTTGAGGGTGTAGAAGGCGCCGGTAAAAGCACGGTTATTTCCCGGCTTAAACGCTACTGCCAGGAACATAATCTCGATGCCGTTTTTACCCGTGAACCCGGAGGCACTCCTATTGGTGAGCGAATACGTGATATCCTGATCGACAACACAATCGACGAGAGGCTTGATGATAAAGCAGAGCTTCTTTTGATGTATGCCGCCCGAGTACAGCATATCGCCTCCTTGATTAAACCGGCGCTTACTCAAGGAAAATGGGTTATCTGTGACCGCTTTAACTGGTCTTCTTTTGCCTATCAAGGCGGCGGACGTAAACTCGGAATTGACTATGTTAAAACCCTTGACACTCACCTTCTTGGTTCATTGAAAGCCGGTCTCACCCTGTATCTTGATATCGATCCAAAGTTGGGCTTAATGCGAGCGCGCCATCGTCATACACTGGATCGAATCGAACAGGAAAAAATTGGCTTCTTCGAAAGAGCACGGGACGTCTTTGTCAAATTGACTCAAAATGAGGCCAATGCCGTGTTGATCGACGCCTCACGCCCACAGCCTGAAGTCGAGGAAAAAGTCATGGATATCATCAAGAGATATATCAATGACAATCAGGCCATCGCCGGCTCCTGAAGTAAAGTCTTGATTTCCTCGGCACTGACAAACTGAATCAGTTTTTTCAATCCTTTTCGGATCTCCACTTTTGTCATCTTAAGCTGACAGAGGTTTGATAAAAAAACCATGCTTATCTTCGAGCCTCTTGTGGCCGCCAGTTTGGCGATATATTTCAGCTTATTCAACATCAATTTGCTTTTGCTCTCGGAGTGATTAAACATGACCAGATGATTTAATACCCAGTCAAACGTCAGCAAAAATCCTCTGCTATTCATGCTTACTCCATATGCTGAATCGTGAGTGCATTATAATGATATCTTTGCCGTAATAAAACCCAATCCTTTGTCGTTTTTTAAAGTTACTTTGCTTCGGGTTGAAACAGTTCTTCCCAGTTTTGATAGACGCATTCCAAGCAAAGAAGTATTGATCGAAGAACTTGATCACTGGCAGAATAGAAAAAATAACAAAAAATCCACCATTAACTGGATGTTCAACGTTGAGCAGGCACGTGATAAATTCAGTAAGACCTATAACCAGCTAACCTGTCAACATTAAATGGAAGAGGTACTAGTTTTTGTCACCGGTATAAAACTCCGGATAGAATTGCCTCATCGCCTCTGATTTTTCCGACCAACCGAAACAGCTGTTAATCAAGAAACCGACATTCTTCAGTTTTTTCTTCCGGCCCAGCACCGGCGTGTAGTAAACCGACTGCACCACCGCCGTGAAAAGCCCTTTCAATAAATCGCTCAAATGACTGCAGCCCTGATCGCGCTCGATGATGGTTTTTACCCAAGTTGGTAAGTTGAAATCTTAGAAGTCAGCAACCATAAGGGCTTAAA
>JBMSHD010000142.1:0-4397 GCA_049416425.1 Francisellaceae bacterium
ACTACCCGGGTCTACTCGACCTCGCGTTCCGCTCTCCATGTCTCGCAGCGATGGAAATAAATTAAAAAATTAACGGAACATGTAATAAAAATGTAACAGTTTGTCGTTAAACTGTCGTCAGATGAGTTGATAGGAGTGCGCATTGAAAGCCAATAGTGACCGACGATTTGTTAAAATAGTGATCGCCATGTCGTTGGTGACTCTGCTGATATTTGTGCTGCTATTAGTCAGTCTGATTATTTTTAGTTGGCCGAGTATAAGGCAGTTTGGCATTTCATTTTTATGGTCTGATCAGTGGAATCCGGTGACCGATAAGTTTGGCGCCTATGCCGCCATTGTTGGCACTTTAGTGACCTCAATTCTGGCTTTGCTTATTGCCATTCCATTCAGTTTAGGAATCGCGTTGTTGATCGACGAACTCCTGCCGCGAAAAACAGGTCAGGTTCTGGCTCGTATCATTGAGTTGATGGCCGGCATTCCCAGCATTGTCTATGGTATCTGGGGGCTGTTTGTACTGCTGCCATGGGTCAAGGATATTCAGTTGAAGCTGATGCCGTTGTCGCAAAGCATGCAGGCAAAATTTGATATGCTTAGTCATGAAGGTTCGATCTGGGCACACTTTGAACCGATAGTGATGTTTTTTATTCGCAGTCTGCCAACAGGATCGAGCGTGTTTGCCGCGGCCATTATTCTTGCGGTGATGGTGATTCCCTTGATTTCCTCGGTGATGAGAGATGTGATCGGCTCGGTTCCTGAGATCACCAAAGAGGCGGCTTATGGTATTGGTGCAACACGTTGGGAAGTGGCAAAAAGCATTATCTTTCCTTATGCGGCTCCTGGTATGTTGGGGGCAGTTATCTTAGGATTCGGTCGTGCACTGGGGGAGACGATGGCGGTGACATTTGTTATCGGTAACGTCCATGCTCTAAACGGTCTGTTTATGCCATCGACGACGATATCAGCCTCAATTGCCAATGAGTTTAATGAGGCCGTTGGTGTGCTCTATCCATCGGCGCTGGTGGAAACGGGGTTGATCTTATTTATAATCACCCTACTGGTGTTGATCTTCTCGCGTGCCATTATGAAACGATACAAAGCAAGAGGGTAAGATGGCTAAGATTCAAAGCATCAGTAAGGTAAGAAAAATTAAGTCCGGGTTGTTTGTGAGCTTTTGCTGGATCACGGCAATTATCAGTGTGTTAATATTATGCAATATATTATATGAGCTTATCATTCGTGGCATTCATTCGCTTAATCTGTATGTGTTTACGCATGACACCCGTCAGTTTGGCTTGAGAAATGCCATCATTGGTTCGGTAATGCTGACTATTGGAGCGATTATTATTGCCGCACCTATCGCTATTTTGACCGCTACTTTTTTTGTGGAGTTTCGCCAATACAGGCGGCTGATTAAACTTTTACGATTTTTAAATGACATGATGTTGAGCACGCCTTCAGTCATCGTTGGTCTGTTTGTCTATACGTTGATCGTGGCACATACGACGTTCTCAGGTTATGCCGGCATTATCGCGCTTGCCGTGATTGCCATGCCGATGATCACTCGAGCTTCGGAAGATGTGTTGTATCTGGTTTCACCGATGTTAAAAGAAGCCGCTATCGCCTTGGGTATTCCGAAGTGGCGTGTCATTATCATGGTTGTTTATCGCTCGGCCAAGACCGGACTAATTACGGCGGTAGTGCTAGCCACAGCAAGAGTGATGGGAGAGAGTGCTCCGCTTCTGTTTACATCGGCTAAGAACAGTTTTCTTAATTTTGATCTTGCCCATGCGATCGAAAGCCTGCCGGTGATGATCTTTGAAAATGCTATGCAGCCTTATCCTGAATTACAGAATGTTGCCTGGACGGCAGCGCTTTTAATTACAATTATGGTGTTGTTGATGAACCTTGGTGCGCGCTGGCTGGCGAGAGATAAAAAATAAAGGTGAATAAATACATGGCTTATATAACGGTAAAAAATCTGGATTTCTACTATGGTAATCGTAAGACGTTGAAGAATATCAATGTCAGTTTTGACAAGAATAAAATCACGGCGCTAATTGGTCCTTCTGGTTCTGGAAAATCAACACTGCTAAGAACGCTCAATCGTATTTATGAGCTTTATCCCAAACAAAAGGCTACAGGAGAGATTTTGCTTGAAGGCCAGAATATTCTTGATAATAACCTTGATCTCAATCAATTGCGAAAAGAAATTGGAATGGTGTTTCAAAAGCCAACCCCTTTTCCGATGACAATCTATGACAATATCGCTTTTGCCGTGAAGCTTCATGAGAAACTGTCTAAAAGCCAGATGAAAGAGAGAGTGGAGGAAGCGCTTAAACAGGCGGCTTTATGGGATGAAGTCAAAGATAAATTATACGATGCTGGAGGGCGTCTCTCCGGAGGGCAACAGCAGCGTTTGTGTATCGCCAGAACCATCGCGGTGAAGCCTGAAATTCTGCTTTTGGATGAACCGACCTCGGCGCTTGACCCCATCTCGACGAAAAAAATTGAAATGCTGGTACGTGATCTGGCAAAACACTACACTATTATTATGGTAACACACAATCTGAAACAGGCTAAGCGGCTGTCGGATAAGACGATGTTTATGATCAACGGTGAAGTCATTGAATATGCAGAGACTGGCGTTTTTTTCGGCACGCCTCAAGATGAAAGAGTGCTAGATTATATTCGTAATGAATAATATTTAAGTCAAATTTATGTTTAAGGAGAACAAATGAAAAACGTATCGAAACTATTTTTACTGGCGGCGGCAGGCACATTGACTTTGACGCTATCAGCCTGTGGCGGTGATGTTGCAGATAAAAAAGCAGAAACCCAGGTGGCCATTATGGGAGCCGGTTCCAGTTTTATCTATCCGGCGATGTCGCGTTGGGCGAACAGCTATTATGAGAAAACTGGGGTTCAAGTTAATTATCAGCCGATTGGCTCAGGCGGTGGTCAGCGTCAAATTTTTGCTAAAACCGTTAACTTTGCCGCCTCCGACCAGCCATTGTCGAATGAGATGTTGGAAAAATATAATCTTATTCAATTTCCGGCTATTGTCGGTGGTATTGTGCCGGTTATCAATGTTCCAGGGATTAAACCCAATGAAATGGTCTTAGATGGTCGGGTATTGGCCGATATCTATCTTGGAAAAATTACCTATTGGGATGATCCGGCCATCGAAAAACTTAATCCATCACTGAAGCTTCCACATGCGGCGATTATCACGGTTCACCGAGCCGATGGTTCTGGCACAACCTATAATTTTGCGACCTATCTTGCCGAGTTAAATCCGAGGTGGAAAGCAGAGGTTGGTATCGATACCTCACTGCAATGGCCTGTTGGTATTGGTGCCAAAGGTAATCAAGGGGTGGCGGCTCAGGTTAAACAGGTACAAGACAGTATTGGATATGTTGAATACGCCTATGCCAAGTCAACACATATGACCACGGTGAAGATGATCAATAAAGAGGGCTATAGCGTCACACCTGATTTAAACTCATTTGCTCAGGCGGCAAAATACGCTAAATGGCAACCTGCCGATAATTATAATATGATTCTTGCCAACCAGCCGGGTCAAGATAGTTGGCCAATTGTGGCGACAACCTTTATCTTGTTGCCTAAAGAGGCCAGCATCAATGTCAATGATAATATCAAGAAGTTTTTTGAATATGCCTATTCTAAAGAGGGCGATGAAACGGCAAGAAAACTGGATTATGTTGGCATTCCGCAGGATGTGGTTAAAGGAATTGAAAACTATTGGCAGGCGGCAAAATAATAGTTAATTTGATGATGTTTGAACTTTGTGCTTAAAATTTGTATAATACGCAATAAATTTTTAAAGCATTGTTATACTTCAATAATATGAGTGACTATCCATCTATAAAATTTCATTTTTTTAATCGCTATCTTGTGCCTATATCGATGCTGGTAGTCTTGTGTCTAGGTGTAGGAATGATGATTACATTTAAGCTTCATAATTCTGAAGGTGTCTCTTGGTTTCTTTTTCTTTTTTGGCCAATTGCTCTAGGAATTGGAGTATACACTGGGAGGATACAGATTTCAGCAATGATTCAAGATGGAGCTAAAATTATATTACAGCGCCCAATGGGATATCAAGAAGTCACGATTGATCTTAAAGATATTTTTATGGTTGAGCAGCATTTAAGCTATTGCATTATTTATCTAAAGGACAAGCGAAAGTTTCGGCTTAGTCATGGTGTATTGAAGACAGCTGTAAAACAGTATTTTCAAAAACTGGCCAATGAATGCTCGACAATAAAGTACGTCAAATTGCCTTGATTCCACCCAAAAAAGTCATCGTCTTGATGGTTATTTGAACCAAAACCAAAAACTTTCAAAAAAACCCAAAAAAGGGGTTGCAAAGGGCTATG
>JBMSHD010000143.1:0-4389 GCA_049416425.1 Francisellaceae bacterium
CGTATGAACAATATGAATACAATAATGGGAAGTTATTTTGAGCGCGTTCCATAGAGAGTAACAGCAGTATTAAAATTTGCTTCATTATAAACTTTCTTATCATTATTGTTTCTCTCATACCAAGCCCAAAAAGGACAAAAACCGATAGATAATGCCGTGACGCTGAGCTTCTGATAGTGCGCCATCCCCGGTATAGCTGATTTTTGCATCGGCAATCTGGGTCGATAAAACCGTGTTATCGGCAGCGATATCGATCGCTCTTACGCTTCCTTTGATCTTGAGACTCTGAATCTCACCGTTGATGGTAATATCTTGGGAGCCGGCTATCTCATAACTGCCATTGGCATTGATCTCCTTTATTTTCACCGTCAACACGGCTTTAATGTTGCCGCCTCTGCTGGTCTGTCCAGTTCCGCTGTCACTGGCGCCGATGCCGGCGCCTAGTTTTTGATTGCTGTCATTAAAACTGGCCTCGGCATTGAGATTGAAGTTTTTATTGGTGGCAAGATTCGCCTCGGAGCTGGCCTGTGAGTTCTGCAATACCAAGACCGTCAATATATCACCAACGGCGTGAGCCTTATGATCCGCCGTCAAGGCGGTAAATGTATTATCATTAAACAGATTTTGACTCATCACAGGCTCAATCATGAGCGATGTCAATAACACGATCGAAAGTGTTATATAAGGCTTGTTTCTCGTCATACGCTTAGTCTCCCATTTGCGATCACGGTTGCGCTATACATCTGTCCACTGTTGGCATTTTTAACTCGGATGCGCTCACCGATGTTGCCATTTTGTAGCGCCACAGCACTCGATTGAATGGTAATGGCGCCAGATCGGCTTACTACCGATACCAGATGTCCGGCGATAACGGCCGGTTTTCTCGTAAAATCAGCGTTCAAAAGCACCTCTCCCTTTTCCAGAGCCTTTCGACTCCATTGTCTCTCGGGCAAACTTATCATAGGATCAGAACTCAAGGTGGCAATGTTGATTTTTTTCTCTACGACATCATCTGGGGTGATAGTGCTGTGAGCCGGCATCGCCCATCGAAGTGTGTAGGCCTTTGCCATTATGGAGACGGAAAACCATAGTGGTATTTTTGTCAATAGCATCTTCTGGTCACCAGCTTCAAGCAGATAAACCGATACCCAGACCACCATGCGGGATCGTAGAGTTTTATCAACCTCGGTGCTGAATTTCAGCTTTCCGTCAGGGATGTTAATAGTCTTAGGCAAGGCAAGCGATTTGATAGTTACCTGACCGTCAAAGTGATGCTTTAAATAGGCAGTCAAGGCGTTATAGGCTAAAGGCTCAAGCTTTTTTATATCGAGTGTTTGTGCTTTCGTCCTGACGGTTGTCTTTTCTGCTCCAGACCAGTGTATAAGGAATTCATCCGCGTGCGCCGATAGCAGTTTTTTATCCACCATCTGCCTTGTTATCTCTAGGGAATAATCTGCCATCGGTGCTTGTACGATCTCCAGGTTTTTAAACCGTTTGGCAAGCCTGTCATCTTCGCTGTCGATACGAGCGATATTCTCAAGCTTGACCGATTGAGCCTCAATGATTTGTTCGGGCTTGAATCTCAAATTCAACACGCTTTTGGCCACAGAGAGCTGTGGGGGGATTAAAAAAATCGGCAACAGCAGTAGACAAGAGCCGATCCGGCTGCTATTAGACCTTATGGCTCTTTTAGCGTTATTCATAGAGCCCCCTCCCTGCCTCCCCCTTAACACAAGGGAGAGGAGACAAACATTCCCTCCCCTTGGGATCAAGGGGAGGTTAGGTGGGGTTAGATAAATGATCTTTTCAACGAATAATGTGTAAAGAGTTGACCTTATGGTCTCAACCACGAAGTTCATTGGTTTCCTTATCCATCTCATCGGCAATTTGGGCGACTTTGGCGTTTAGCTGATAGGCGCGTTGCGCCATGGTCAGATTCATCATCTCATCGACCATATCGACATTGGAGGCCTCTGTGGCACCTTGTTGCAAAAGCCCAAGCCCACTTTTACCCGGATCGTCGCTATAAGGCTGGCCGGAGTCTTTGGAGGGAAGATATAAACCATTACCGATTGCCGATAAGGACGATGGGTTTAGAAATTTCGACAGCGTTATCTTTCCCAAGCGTAAAGCTTGAGTCTGGTTTTGCAGAGTGGCCGTCACCTCGCCATCGGCGGCGATACGATAGCCCAGTGCATCGGAAGGTATTTGAATATTGTCAGACAGGCGATGACCATCGCCAGTAGACAGATAGCCATCACTATCGGGTTTAATCGTCGAGCTTCTGGTATAAGCCAGGCTGCCATCGCTTAGACTGACTTCAAAGAAGCCGTCCCCATTGATCGCGATATCTCGATAATCGTTGGTGACTTTTATCTCACCTGGGGTAAAATCTTTCTCAGTGGAGGCCACTTTCACGCCATCACCGATATTATTTTTACCGTCTAAGTGGGTCGCAT
Source organism: Francisellaceae bacterium (assembly GCA_049416425.1). Lineage (GTDB taxonomy): Bacteria > Pseudomonadota > Gammaproteobacteria > Francisellales > Francisellaceae > JBMSHD01. The sequence goes on from JBMSHD010000143.1 coordinate 2,460, forward strand.
CAACGGTCATAATATCGGCAAAATTGACGCTTGTGGCCTTATAGTTGCTGGTGTTCATATTCGCCAGATCATTTGAAATCAGATCCAGCTCACTCTGCTGAGATCGCATGCCAGCTGCGGCAATACTCAAGGCATCACTCATCGTCTTAATCTCCCATTTGGTTTATGGCTGTGTTTAACATATCGTCATAGGCTTTGAGTACTTTTTGTGAGGATTGAAAGTCGCTGGAGATGGCCATCATATCGCTCATCATCGCAACATTATTGACATTGGATCCCTCAACAAAGCCCTGAATCACTGTGGTTTTATCATCCGCCGGCTTTCCTGGATATTTCGCCTGATAAAGGCCTTGCCCTTTATCAATCAGTTGAGATAAATCATCGAAACGCACGATCTCAAACTTTCCACTCTTTTTGCCATCGACCCAGATAACGCCATCGCCATCGATGTTGATGACCTTAGAATCAGGCGCTATGCTGCCATCAAGACCTTCAGCTATGGCTCCATTTGGCAGCTGAAGTGCACCATTTTTATTGAGGTTGAAATGACCAAGACGTGTGACATAGGTGTGATGATCTTTTTGAACGACAAAAAAACCATCGCCAGAGATCATCACATCCAGTGGTTTGGCGGTATAGATCGATTTGCCATGACTGAAATCATGCATGACTTTAATAGGCTTAGAATCGTTGGCATTATCAAGGTCTCCTGCGTCGATCAGTTGATCAAATGGCTGAGAGATTCCAATGCTTGCCCTATACCCAGCGGTGTTGATATTGGCGGCATTATCGGCCTCGATGGCGAGCTTATCTTGTAGCCGGTTCATGGCAATCTGGGTGCTGGTGATGGCATCAAGCATAATTGATTACCTTAATATCAACATGAGCCACCGGTTTTATCTCGACATAGGACGGGATTTCATTGACGGAGATAACCGATAGCTGTGGCAAAGAGCGTTCACTTAGCCATTTTATTGCGCCTCGCAGTTTACGACCGGTCATCAGTACTGGCTGCTTGTTTTGTGTGAGCATTTTTTCCATCTGTGAAGCCAGAGAACGCAACAGTTGCTCAGAGGTTTTAGGGTCGATATTCAGCGAGGTGATATCATTGGCTGCCATCAGGCGATTGAGCCTGGCTTCTAATGCCGGTGCCAATGTCATCACATGAAGCATATCATCTTCAGCCATGAGTTTCTGACAGATGGCTCCTCCCAATCTTATTCTGACGGCTTCAACGATTTCATCCAGTGCTTGGGTGCTATGCTCGGCCATCGTTTCGATAATCGCCGGCATATTACGAATCGATACGCGTTCAGAGATAAGCTTTTGTAATACCTTTTGCAATAGACTGACAGAAACCACATTGGGAATGAGATCATCGACTAAAGCGCCATGGTCTTTTTTCAGATGGCCGATCATCTTATCCATTTGTGATCTATCCAGCAGTAGGGCGGCCGATTGTCGGACTTTCTCACTGAAATGAGTCAGCAGAACCGTCAACGGATCAACCACGGTAAAGCCCGCGGCTTTGGCTTTAGGCTCATCAGACTTATCCAACCAGATAGCGGGTAGTTTATAGGTGGGATCTTGCGTTTTCTGGCCTTTAAACGACTGACTGGTGTGCCCTGGGTTGATGGCAAGCATCGCCCCGGTTTCAAGTGTTGCCTTGGCAATCTCGACATCGGCAAAAAAAAGACGATAACTGCCTGTTTTTAAATTTTTATCTTCGACCAATACTACAGAAGGCAAAATAAATCCCATCTCCTTGGCATAGCTTTTTCTAAATTGGGTGATGCGCGTGACCAGAACTCCCTCTTTGCCGCCGATAAATTGCATCAAATCCGTCGACAGATGAAGGCTTAAAGCATGAATTTTAATTTCATTCGCTGCGAGACATGGAGAGCGGAACGCGAGGTCGAGTAGACCCGGG
>JBMSHD010000144.1:0-4322 GCA_049416425.1 Francisellaceae bacterium
GAAGATATTTCGCCATGAAAAAAAGGAAGTTATTTTGCGCGCGTTCCTTAAAGGACAATTTAAATATCAAATCCCATTAAGCCTCAACATCTACCCAACCGGTGATGGCGGCAGCATTCCGAGCTTTACCAATAAAGCGGGGAAAAAAGAATATGCCTCAGACATCAATACCCTAAGCAGCGACAGCATCATCAACTCCACGACCAACTCGATTCCGCAAGGAATCAATATCACCACGGATAACTGGTCTCAGATGGTCGAAGATGTCGCCCCCCTGCCTACCAACTCCGGCAATTGCACCGGCAGTGGCAGCGATGGTGGAGACTGTCAAAACTACGATTCCATCTCACAGTTAAGAGCAGATCTCTATGAGCTGCCAAAGTCGATGCAGCCCTCCTTTATTTATCTTTTCAATATTCTAAAATCGAAGGGACAAACCCTGACATCGAATCAGGCGGTGGTGACTTATCTTAATAACGTCTTTTTATTTCTCAGGCAAAATGGCATCTATCAAGTCAGTTCATCCCAGCAGGTTCCCATCTATGGTGTTATTAATACCATTTTCACTCATCTGACGAGTCAGTCCAATGGCAATGACATAAGCTCGGTGATGCAGGAGATTTATAACCTGGGCGACTCCAACAACATCGGCATCTACAGCAAAATCTTACAGACTCAGCAAGTCGGTGCCGATATCATCAACACCGTTATCAGCAGTTTTAATGCCATATTTGAGAGCTATAGCGATGAGCTTAACGATATTCAAGGCACGGCGGAAGACAAAATCAATAATTACAGCGACACCGTCTATGCCAGTTTCCTATCGACGTTTTGGATTCCCGGAGTCGGGCCCACACTGGCCTCGGGAGCCACACAGATTTCCGCCATGGTCGGCCAGATGAAGATGCAGTTGTTTATGGCTAAACAAATGGGCACACTGGCGCTGAATCTGGCCTGGTTGCCCATTGCGATTTTCGTGTTAGTCAGCCTGTTTACCGCCGGAATCAGTTTTGCCCTGATGGTGCCGCTCATCCCCTATTTTCTGTTTTGGGCTGGCGCCATCGTCTGGGTATTAAGCGTTCTTGAGGGGCTTGTTGCCATGCCGATTGTGGCGATGATCGTTGCCTATCCGGAAGGCAATGAAGTGCTGGGGCATGGTTCACCGGCTGTCAAGATTGCATTAAATATCATCTTTCGCCCGGTGTTGATGGTTATCGGCATCACCACCGCCATGGCATTGACGTATATTCTTATCACCTATTCCGCTCAGGGTTTTCATATGGTGGTGCCGACACTGTTGAATAACTTCACCAGCTCGGCGATGGTCAAAGGCATCGTCTCCTGTTTTCTGGTGTTGATATTTGGCTCGTTTATGATGATGGCCTTCAATAAATGTTTCTCGGTGATCTACCTGATCCCAGATAAGGTCTTTGAATGGATAGGCTCGCATTCATCCAATGCAAGAGCCGGAGCCGAAGAAGTTGCACAGCTTCAAAGCAAATCCGAGCAATCGGCACAACAAGGCGCCCAATCCGCCGGACAGGCTACCGAACAGGGCATCTCCGCGAAGCGCCATGAAACCGAACAAACCGTCCAAGCTGAAGAAACTAAGATTCAAGTGGCTCAAAAGGTATCAGACACAGCAAACAATGCCATACAAAGCGAATCTCAGGGAGTTGCACAGGCCGCGGAAAAAATTGGTCCAGCTTTATTATAAATAACATGGATGCCAGCCAATCAGAAAATAATAACAAGGAGTTAGAAAATGAAAACCATTAACTATGTCCATTTCTACTGGGCGACACCCGAAAACAATTTGCAACTGCCGCATTACACGCATAGGCAGAATCTGTTTCAGTGGGCAAACTATCTGAAAAAAAGCCAATTTCTGCCGATTCTGTGGTGTAATCGCATGGCTTTTACGCTTTTGAGAGCCGAATATACTGTGAACACGTCCAAACCAAAGCACATGAGCGATGTGGTTGATATGGTCGTTGACCGTCAATGCCACGGCGATGCGTTTAATCAAGAAAATATTCAGCGTCTGCCACAGTCCTGGCATAAATCGGCAGAAGCCCTATATAATCTATTGTCATCTGATGAGCATGTTTTCTGTCTCAAGGCCAGACCAACGAAGCGGCAGGCGATTATCGCTATCGATATTGAATATTATTTTGATAAGCTGAGCCAAAAAATTTCTGAGTTACATGAATTTTTAGCCTTGTATCGTCTGCTAAACAACCAGCCTAATATTCAGGCCTTTGTCAAGGATAACATCATGCCTTATATCCTGTGTCGTTTTGGCGGCTTTTATTTTGATATCGATATCCAGCCGGGTAGCGTATTTCCAGATAATATGCAAACCTTGTTTAATGATGATTATAAGCACATGCTAAAAGAGATGATCAACAGAGGCCATCTTCATGAAGCCCCTCGAGATCACCCTCTGATTCTTAAGATGATTAAATTTCCACAACCAAATCAGCGAGATCATGAGAATAATGTCTATCGAAATCATGGTATTTTTTACGATGTGGGTATGCTGATGGTGATAAATCCCAAAGATTACTATTATTGTGACAGAGAAATCAGTCAGCAATTGCGCATAAATAGCCAGCAAATACAACAGATGGAATCAAACGGTCTCATACTAAAATCGATTGAGACTTATAATGCGTACGTCGCTAACTTTAAACAAGGAAAGCGCTATTCTTATGCTCCTAACCGCGTGGGTATAAATTATGCCGCTATTGAAGCGCTGACCGGTAAATGTAAAAAAGGTGAAAAAGGTGAATCGGATGAGTCCTATAAAAAACGCAACGCTCATGCCTTAAAGTTACTCAGAAAATATCGAAAAAATCCAGAGAAAAGCATGGAAAAGCTATCACCGGTTTGCATGGAGTGCAATGATTCACCCTTGAAATCACAAGCATTAAATTCGCTCTATATTGGTATCATACAAAATCAACTCGGGCTCTATTTAAAATGGTTACTGCCAAATTGTACCTGGCTTTTGCCACATCCAAGTTATTATGATTATTATAAAAAACACCTGTTTGAGAGTTTCAAGCAGATGAACGCGTTCTATCCAACGAGCTTTTGCTATACCGGTTTGCAGCGAATTGAACGTTATAAATGGGCTGTCGATATCATTAGCCGTCATCGTATTGCCAAAAAACAGGCCAGCACGACGCCATTTTTAAAGCATGATGAACAAATCAAGCCAGCCGCGTCAAAATCAATAACGACCATGGATTGCTGACAATCGGAAATAGACAAGCCACCGACTTATTTACAGCATGACTTCCTTAACCATCCGCTGCTGTTTTTTGCCATTTGGGTCAGCTTCTGTTTTGAAGCGACAAAAATTCTCCGCCCATTGAGAGCTTCTGACTCTGATTGGCGGATCTTGAGACTCAATGCACGCAATGACAACCTCGGCGACTTCTTCACAGCTTTGAAAAATTTTATCTTTTGACTTGCTACGTTGCTGTGCTTTGGTGATATAACGCTGCAACACTGGCAAATACTCATCCTCACGGATGCCTCCGGTGGCATCTAATTGTGCAAATACAGTAGCGCCAAATTCTGACGTAATTCCTCCAGGCTCGATCAGACTAAATTTAAGACCAAAGGCCTCTTCCAGATAACTGGCCATGGCCTCGGTATAACCTTCCACGGCAAATTTGGCAGCACAGTACACCTCATTAAACGGCTGCCCAACCAGACCACCTACGGAGGATATATTAATAATATGCCCACTTCTTTGCTCACGCATATGAGGTATTACCGCCTTGGTGACTCGCACAACTCCCATGAAATTAACATTCATGACCCAGTTTATTTCCGCCTCAGAAGCCTGCTCCGTCGAACGCACAAAACCCGCACCGGCATTGTTAATCACAATATCGATTCTACCCTCCTGTTCAATCATTGCCTTGACACAGGTTTCAATACTTCGAGGGTCTTCCACATCAAGCCGATAAAAAACCAACTCCACCCCATTGGTGATGGCTCTGTCTGCAAGCTTGTCTTTTTTGTCAAGATTACGCATTGTCGCCCATACTCTATAGCCCTTCTTTGCCAGCCTAATTGCCAACTCAGCCCCAAGCCCCGTGGAAGTTCCTGTCAATAACACTGTCTTCATCATTCTTCCTTATCAATGTGTGGATACCATAAAATGCTTAGATTTATGTTGAAAATAGCTTCCATTTAGGCTCTTTACGCATTATTCGTTGAAAAGATAGTTTATCCAACCCCGCCTAACCTTCCCTTGATCCCAAGGGGAGGGAATGTTTGTCTCCTCCCCCTTGTGTTAAGGG
>JBMSHD010000145.1:0-4254 GCA_049416425.1 Francisellaceae bacterium
GGGATCAAAAATGGAAAATGGCCGTACTAAACGCCGCGTGATATTACGTTTCCAACCGGATGCCTGGTCTTGGGCGGCAAAAAACGAATATATGGCCAATTTTGTGGTGCAGCTGGATGAAAAAAATGCGCGTGAGAAAATCAATGAAATTAAAGGCGGCATGGACTTCATTATCATCGACACGCCGCCAAATTTTCAAACAGCGGCGCTAAAGGCGGCATTGCTGGCAGATCTGGTGATCATTCCAGCGGCTCCAAGCGGCATGGATCTATCAGGGCTTTTAGAGGCTAAAGATCTGGCTTTGACGGCCGATCGTCCCTACCGTCTGCTTGCAAATCGCGTGCTTAAGGCCTCAAACATGTCCAGAAGTCTGTTGACGGTATTGCAGGAAGAAGGTCAGGCCTTTTCGGCCTATATTCCACAGAGTGTCAAATTTGTTGAAGCAGAAGCCTCAGGGCTTTATATCGGTGAATATGCGCCGATGAGTGTTCCGCATATTCAGGTGAAAAAACTGTCAAAAGAGATATTGGCATTGACAGATAGGCAGGACAGATGACTAAAATTTCGCTGGCGAATCGTAAACGCATCCATGAATTAAACAAGGATGCCGATAACATTACCGAAAAGAAAGAAGCGCTTTTGGCGATGCAGTTAAAAGAGCTAAGCGACGAGGCAAAAGCCGGTGGTACCTTGGTCGATTTGCCGCTTAATTGTCTTTTGGCGGATCCCAATCAGCCGCGTAAACGCTTTGTGAATATTGAAGCTTTGGCAAAAAGCATCGCCGCCAATGGCGTGATCCAGCCGATTATCGTCACACCACAAAAGACCGATGGTTTTCATCATATCATCGCCGGAGAGCGACGCTTTCGTGCTTCACTGAAAGCAGGACTTTCAAGCATTCCTGCCATCATCCGAAATGAAAGCGATATCCGTATTTTGATTTTGCAGCTGTTAGAGAATGATCAGCGTGAGTCTATCTCCCCGTTTGAAGAGGCCGATGCCCTTTTTGAGCTCATTAATAATCGCCGAGTGAAGAAGTCCGATGTCGCCAAGTCACTCGGGCGGGATAACAGCTGGATCTCTGTACGTTTAAAGCTTGCAAAAGCATCGACGGCCGTGCGATCTTTAGCCCTGGATGCCTTGATTGAGGATGCCAGAACCCTTTATGAAATTCAGAAGTTTGAGGAGGAGTTGCCGGAGGCGGCCACGCTTTTTATTCATAAAATCAAAGCCGGTAAAATTTCCGGCTCTTATCGACTCGCGGTCACAAGGGCGCGGGAGAGCTGGAAGAAAAATCAGTCAGATCATGCTCAAAACACCGTCGAAATCATCGATATTGAGGTGGATGAAAATGGTTGTATCGCCTTTAAAGCAGATAAACAGCATGGCAGTCATTGCTATCGGTTCAGGCTCTCGCCGATAGCCAGAAAAAAACTCAAGCCTTATTTGTAAGTCAAGGGTGTTCATCGTCGCATGAAAGTCGCTATTTTATTGGCAGATCACATTCCGAGTCATCGCCATTGTTATTCCGGGGGTGATTATCCAAATATGTTTGCCAACCTGTTTTTACAGACCTCTCTTATCGTTGATATTGATGTCTATGATGTCACCGTTGGTGAATATCCATCCGATGCCACTATCTATGATGCCTTCATCATCACCGGTAGCAAGGCCTCAGCCTTCGATGATCAACATTGGATCCTCCATCTAAAGCATAGGATTCAGCGGTATTATCATCTGGGTAAAAAACTCATCGGCATTTGTTTTGGTCATCAGATTCTGGCTTCTGCCTTAGGTGGAGAAGTCAGACGTTCAACAAAGGGCTGGACGGTTGGGATTGAAACCGTGCAGATGATTATTGAAAAGCCCTGGATGAATCCCTTTACCGATTACATCAGTCTGGTTTTCTATCATCAGGATCAGATCATTCGGCTGCCAAAACAGGCGCAGCTTCTGGCCACAAATACAATAAGCCCGGTGCAGATGTTCTGCATTGAGGATCAGGTTTTGGGAATTCAGGCGCATCCTGAGATGTTAAAGGCGCATAATCATCAACTGCTTCATGAATTTCAGCAGACGATTGAGACGCAGTTTCATCGTGCTGTCGATAGCTTAAGAGTCCGGGATCATGGTAAGATGGTGGGGCATTGGATTTTAAATTTTATTATGCATAAGGAGTGAAGCTATGGAGAGAATAACACGCGTCGTTGTATTTGGTGACAGTTTGCAGGACAATGGCAATCTCATCAAAACCCTGAAAATTCCTGGCGAGCCTTTTTATCAGGGACGCTTCAGTAACGGCAAAGTGGCGATTGAGTATTTTACCGAAGCCCTGAGTATGCGCCAAGGCGATGATATCGCCTTGCTCAACTATGCCATCGGTGGTGCGATGAGCAGTGGTAAGAATCCAAAATCCATTTTAACGGCGGATGCTTTTTCGGTGAGCCAGCAGATTGATCGTTTCGTGGCGAGTCAGGGACGTTTTCGGCAGGAAGAGATGGTGATTCTCAATGGCGGCGGTAATAACATGCTGTTTGCAATCCATGATGAAAAACCCTATATCAATATCAGCGCAATCTGGCGAGTGGCGGAGGATCTGATTTGCTCCATCGATCGACTGATTCGTCTTGGTGCCAGGGAAATTATAGTCTGGAATGTGCCAGATGTTACCGAAGCACCTGCTTTTGAGGTATCTGTCTTGCCCCGATTTATCGTTGGCTGGCTTAAACATTATCTCAAACACGGCATTAAAAAACAGAATGGGCGGCTTGCCAAAGGCATTGATATGCTAACGGCCAAATATCCTTTTGTCCGCTTGAGATTATTCGATACTTACGGTTTTCTGCATCAGGTCATCGAAAATCCGCTGGCGTATGGCTTTGATGATATCTCCGGAGTGTGTGTTGAGAGTTTTGGCGGAGTGGATGCCAAGGGCGTTATTCAGACGGATATTCCGATTATCAATGATCCTGTGACGCACCTGTTTTGGGATTACGTTCATCCGACAACAAAGGCGCATAAGCTGTTAGCCGATGAGATGCTTAAACTTTATGATCCCTTGAATTCCATCGAGTAAAAGGATTTGACTTCATGATGTCTACTATCAGGCGATTATTTTGCGCATATTCCCATATTGTTCAGTGGTTTGATATATAATTTTGAGCCTGAATCAGTGCCAGTTCATGGGCATTGAGCCTCGAGGTGGTGTTGAAAATGCCATCGATGGCGGTCATCGTTTTTTTCAGCCTGTCGGTGAGATTCAATCCGTTTAAGCCGTAAGCCAGAAAAAGAGCAGCCGTGATATCACCCGAGCCGCTGACAGTATGAGCCACGGTGTATTTTGGCATCTGTTCATAAAAAAAAGCACCTTTATCATAGACGGCAATGCCGGTGTGTTTATCATCGAAACTGACGGAGGTTACAACGATGGTATCAACGCCGGTTTGCTGTAAAATCAGACAGGCTTTTTCCAAATCATGCAAATCATGAATGTTGGTGTTGGTTAACACGGACAGTTCAAACAGATTGGGAGTGGAAATGTTTGCCAATGGTAAAAGCTGCGATTTAAACAGATCTGGATGATCGGATGAGGCATAGATTCCCGTGTGACTATCACCAAATACCGGATCGCATAGATAGATGAAATCAGGATTATGTCGCTTGAGTGATCGTACCAGTTCGGCAATGATTTTAGCGATCTCTTTATTGCCGATATAACCGGAGATCAGCGCGCAGTGAGGGTTAAGAAGATCGTTTTTTGCGAGCCCGTCGATAATCGCCTGTATCTGTTGTGGATGAAAAAAGTCACCATTGTAGTAATCATAACCGGTGTGGTTTGACAATTGTACAGTATGAATGGGGGTCACATCGATGCCGAGCTTTTGCAGTGGAAACACAGCGGCCTTATTGCCGGCGTAACCGTAGGCGACGTGAGATTGAATCGATAACACGCGTTTGATGGTTGTCATGTTGGGGCATTCCCTTTATGATGACACTAAAAAATAAAATGAGTGCCACACGATGTCAGTCATGTTCTACATCTTATCATCGAAAGACAAGAAAGCCTATGAGGACTTCATCATTGATCTGATTCAACGTCAATATGACGCCGGCAAGTGCATGGTCATCTGCGCCGAGAAAGACTTATGCCTTCATCTTGATGAACGCCTGTGGTTTGAGGGTAAGGCTGTTTTTCTGCCGCATGCCAATATCGATGAGATGAAGGATCAACAATATACCCGGCTACCCGTTGTG
>JBMSHD010000146.1:0-4062 GCA_049416425.1 Francisellaceae bacterium
ATCGGCGATTGCAAAGGTAGCCGTATCTGCACTGGTGGTGTGAATACAAGGCTGACATTCAAGAGAGCGATGATTTAGAGGCGTTTTAAAGGGCGTTTTTTTGATCAGCTCATCGCGCTGGTGTTTACTGTGTTGATAGAGCGGATACCAGAGACGGCGATCGTCATAGCGCTCACTCTCTTCAACATACTCCATAAGATCTGTCGATGTTTTTGTCATATCGCGGCGATTGGGCAGCAGAATCGTGGCCTCATAGTCTTCATCATGTGTCTCAAGCCAGTTTAAAATCGTGATTCCTTTCAAGAAACCTGCGCACCAGTGGAATTTCTGTGACGGAAACTGACCTCTGGTTTCAACCAGCTTTTTCATATCATGCTCGGCAGGAAGATGGATATGTTTAAAGTTCAGCGAGTCAAGCCATTGAAGAGCACAATCAAGGCGCTTCTTCCAGCTTTGAGCCTGCCAGCCGGTATCGACGGATAAAACGGTGACATCTTTAAGTTTCTTCTCGTAAGCCCATTGGATCAGCGCGATGCTGTCATCCCCAAAATTAGCGATAATGCAAAACATCACATGCCTATGACTTTCTTGATGGTTTGAAGCTTGATCTTGGCCTGTTGACGTGCTTTGGCGGCGCCTTTTTGCAGATACTCATCGATCATTGAGGGGTTCGCCATCAAATATTCATATTTTTCACGATAAGGTGTCAATTCCGCATCCATTTTTTCAAACAAGAGTTGTTTGGCTTCTCCCCAGCCTATACCCTGTTTGTAACGCTTGGCCAGTGCATTGACCTCCTCATCACCGGCAAATTGCTGATAGAGGGAGAAGAGAGTACAGTTTTCCGTGGATTTTGGTTCATCAGGCGCTTGGGAGTTGGTCACGATTTTCATGATCAGCTTACGCAGTTTTTTTGCTGGGGCAAACAGCGGGATGGTGTTATTGTAACTTTTGGACATCTTTCTGCCATCAAGTCCGGGTATGGTCTGAATTCTCTCATCTACCAAAGCTGCCGGGGCTTTGACCAGATTGTTGTCATAGACGTGATTGAGTCGATTGGCGATGTCTCGAGTAATCTCGATATGCTGAATCTGGTCCTTGCCAACGGGAACCAGATCGGCATCAAACATGATGATATCGGCGGCCATGAGCATCGGATAGTTGAAAAGTCCCATGGTAATACCAAAGTCTTGATCTTTTGAACCTTCGGCGAGGTTGGCATCAACGGCAGCTTTATAGGCATGCGCGCGGTTTAAAAGCCCTTTTGCCGTCACCGAGGTCAAAATCCAGTTCAGCTCCATAATCTCTGGAACATCGGACTGGCGATAGAAGACGACTCGATCAGGATCAAGCCCGAGAGCCAGCCAGGTCGCGGCAATTTCATAAATATACTGTTGCCGAAGTTTAGCATCCCACAGCTTGATCAGGCTGTGATAGTCGGCGATAAAATAATAACAGCTATTCTCAGGTTTATGCGCCATGGAAAGCGCCGGTTTGATGGCGCCGATATAGTTGCCGATATGCGGGGCGCCCGATGGCGTGATACCGGTTAGAATGATTTTTTTGGAGTTCACATTACGGTCTTTTCAGTCTCAAAGGCTCTATCATAGCAAATTTGGAAGCGTTTAAAAAGCTCACTTTTTTATGGTTGCGGGGATATAGACCTTTTGTTGAAGTGTGATTAACATCTGTAGCGTGTGAGCTAAAGTGGTGGTGGCAAATACCAGTGTGCTGGCATGGCGGGATGAGGCTTCCATTTTCATGTGTTTCATATAATCATCAATCAAGGTTTGATATTCCTGAAAATAGGACATCGAGACGGAGGTTTTCATTAAAAAGCCGTCTGAAAGCATCTTTAAAATAGCGTTGATATGCTGTTGTAATTTCTGAAAATGAGGATCGTTGGCAAAACGCTGGCGCTTGTCAGGATAGTAGTCGATATATTCATAACTGACGCAGATATAGCGATAAAGTCGGCGAATAAGATAGGCAATCTGTTTGAGATCATCGCGTTTTTTGGCGCTGATTTCGTAGTTCATCTGCTCAATTAACGCCAGCTGTTTGCTGAATTGATCAAAGATATCGCTGATAATGGCCTGATCAAGACTGTGGGTCAGGAGATTAGCATGGAATTTTTGCATATCGGACAGGCTTTTGGCAAAGCTTCGATGAATCCGATTTGAAGCCTTTATCGGCCAGATAAAGCGTATGACGATAATGGCGATGACAAACCCAAGCAGAACTTCAAGACCGCGATCGATGGCGAATTTGACAGAAGTTTGCTGAGACAAGGCAACCATGGCGATGGTGACGGCGCTTAACACGCCGATATAACTGTATTTGGGCAGAGTGATGGCAAAATAGGTGGATAGGGCGATCAGTATGATAGCGGCTGTGATGACGATGGTGGGATGGGCGTGAAACATAAGAATAATGCCGATACCCGCCGCAACGCCGATTACCGTTCCCCAGGCTCTGGATAAGGCCTTGCTGATGGCGCCTCCCATATGAGGCTGAGCGGCCATGATTACCACGATGGTGATGACGATCCAGCTGAACATTCTTGGTTCATCTAAAAAAAAGGCCAGCCAACTGCCGGCAATATAGCCTATCAAAGACGCCAGTGCGGTTTTAATGGCATTGATTAGTGCAAATTGATTTTTGATAAACCATGTTTTCATGAGGGTAACGGATATGGAATGCTATAGCCATCAGTTTAGAAAATAATACAACTTGCCTCAAGAAGAGACAGGCAGAATACGGTAAGATCTGATATTCTTTAGGAAAGACGGCATAATAATCGGATAATTATGAAAAAACCGCTGAATGATGGTCAGCCAAATAAGTCAAATAAGTCGAGTCTGTCTCGGTTGTGGCCTTCTCGTGAGTTTATCCAATCGCATAAATCCTTACGCTTTCTCGCCAATTATCTGCATAATGATTATCTATGGCATATCACCCGTTCCGGCATGACTAAGGCGGCATTGATTGGCTTTTTCATGTGTATGATGCCGATGCCGTTTCAGATGGTACCAGCGGCAGTGTTGGCTGTTTTATTCAGAGCCAATATGCTGTTTGCAGTCGCACTGGTCTGGGTCAGCAATCCCTTTACAATGCTGCCGATGATGTATGCCTCCTATGCCTTGGGATGCCTGGTGTTGTCAGAGCCGTCTCTCTTTTATGATACGTCGATTACTTTTAGCCATTTTTTATCGCATATCCATAGCCTGTTTTTGCCTTTATTAATTGGTTCTGTGATCATCGGTCTTGCGGGTGGCCTGGTGCTGGCATGCATTGTTTGGATCATATTCAGTTGTTTTGAGAAGTATCGCTGAGTCAAGGCTTTTCTTTAGGCTTTGTAAGATGCTCTCTATTCGGTTGTCAGCTCTCCGATCTCGCCATTTTCACATTGCAGCGAGTTGGCAGCAACGGCATCATTGACCGTGCATGCCCAGGTGATGGTGTCATTATTAACCGTTCCAACATATTGTACAACTCGCTCTGTATCATTGATCGTTGAGGTGACATCAAATGCGGGTGAGCCATCGACTGTTCCACCGCTGATACTGTCAATCTCATCGGTAGTAAAATCCTGAACCGCGGCATGGAGTGTCGCGGCGGCAGGTGTGATTCCACCATTTGCCTGGACGGCATCGACGATATCTACTTTTGCCCTGGCTGCAGCACTGGCAACAGCTGAAAATCGAGCTTTAGTCGTATAATTGTTATACATGGGAATGGCAATGGCAGCCAAGATGGCGATGATGGCGATGACAATCATCAATTCAATGAGTGAAAATCCCTGATGGTATTTATACTTTTTCATATGAGGCTCCTTTGTGAAATTATATGCATATCGGTACGTAATTGAGCAGCTAATAAATCTCACCTGATTTTATTTTATTCAGTTCAATTGCGCATAACCAGTATCTGGAAATATAGATTGTCCTGCATTTTTTGCCAGTGGAATATACAAAAAACAGACCAATGAAATATGAAATTTTCTGAATTTACTGAAAACTCCCCAAAATTTTGGCATTGCTGTTATGGACATGGTATAAA
>JBMSHD010000147.1:0-4038 GCA_049416425.1 Francisellaceae bacterium
GTGACAAAACGCTCGAGAAAGTAATAAATGCTAAATTTTAATAAGACAGCCCTGGAGAATTTGCCATCTTCTTTAAAAAAGTGTATGTTATCCGAGTTTAAACAGAAGAATAAGCTATGAAAAAACAAACGATTTTGCTGCTGATAAGCGCCTCGGCATTATTACTGAGCGGCTGTGCGACACAACAGAACCGCGATCCTTATGAAGGCTTTAACCGTGCCATTTTCACATTTAACGAAAAAGCCAACGACTATGTGTTGATACCCGCAGCCAAAGGGTATAACTATGTGATGCCCAGCGATTTTCAACATGGTATCGACAATGCCTATAACAACCTGCTTGAACCGGGTCGTGTTGTCAATGACCTGCTACAGATGAATTTCGGCTACGCCTTAAAAGACAGCGCTCGCTTTTTAGCCAATACGATTTTTGGCGTATTTGGTCTGTTTGATGCTGCCCGCTATATGGGATTGCCGCGCCACCGTCAGGACTTTGGCTTCACGCTGGCTTATTGGGGATATCGCTACTCCCCTTATTTGGTTCTTCCAATCTTAGGACCTTCCACCGTTGGCAACACCATCGGCGGCATTCCCGATGGCCTTATGAACCCGATTAATTATTCGGCCGTTGCGCCGGCCTATATCAGTTGGAGTGCCTATGGCGGCTATAAATTCAACCAGGGAGCTCTGTATCTGCCACAGTATCAAAAACTCGTTGGCAGCGCGATTGATCCTTATGTGGCGGTAAGAAATGCCTATCTGCAAAATCTTGATTATGAAACCAATAAAAATTTAGGAATTACAACGAGCCCCCAGAATGACGGCAGCGTGAACCAGCAAGAAGTTTTGAATCTATTGGATGATTAATCATTCAAAAATCAGCTATCGATCATCATCGCTAACTCACGAATCACCATGTTGATAGTTAAGGGGTACTTGTCAAAAGATATATCCCAATCGCCAATATTCTCACTTTTTGACCTACTCCTAGTTTTTGGGTCATGCCCGAACGATGTGACGATGAGAACTATCAGACAGCAGAGGCAGCCAAGAGCTCCCTATTCGAGTATCTCGAAGGCTATTACTATCGATTGAGAAAACATTCAACGATAAATTACATGGCACCAGCGCAGTTTGAAGATACGAGGAAAAATGACAAACCAAAGTGTCCCAAAAACGCAGGGTAGGTCAGTCTGAAAAAGTTATTTTAAGCATATGCCTCTACAACAGAGGTATGTGGATGGAAAAATATCAACTTACAGTGCATCCTCATCCATCTCACCGGTGCGAATACGAATCAGTGTTTCGATATCGCTCACCCTAATCTTGCCGGCGCCGATTTTATTGCTCTTGTTGATCTCTATCAGCGTGTTGATAATGAGATCTTTTTGATCATCACGGCACATTATTTCAAGCTTGATCTTGGGTATGAAATCAACGGCATATTCAGCACCACGATAAAGCTCGGTGTGTCCAAGCTGACGTCCAAATCCTCTGACCTCTATCGCCGTCATTCCACGAATGCCCACATTGAGCAGCGCTTCTCTGGTGTTATCCAGCTGATAGGGTTTAATGTAAGCAGTAATCAGTTTCATCATGACTTTCATTTTGGTAATCTACGCCTTAATATGCTACATTATCAGCTAAATCATCGCAAAAGAAAAACAGAAGAATCAACATGTTGAATCCTAAGATTATTGATGAGATCGGCCAAAAGCTGACAAATACGATACCAGAAGGACTAAAAGGACTCGCTAGCGAGTTTGAAAATAATTGCAAAACTATTTTAAAATCGAGTTTTGAGCGACTCGATCTGGTAACAAGAGAAGAGTTTGATATCCAAAAAGAGGTGCTGATAAAAACGCGACTCAAACTCGAAGCCATCGAAAAAAGACTCGATGAACTCAATCAGAAAATAATCGACTCGGAGTAGTCAAATGTCGCTGGCGCTTGTCTACTCAAGGGCTCAGTTGGGCATGCAGGCACCTTGTGTCAGCGTTGAGGTTCATCTGTCAAATGGGCTTCCTGGATTGTCGATTGTAGGCCTACCTGAGGCGGCTGTCAAAGAGAGTAAGGATCGCGTCAGAAGTGCCATCATCAATTCCGGTTTTCATTTCCCCATCAAACGCATCACCATCAATCTGGCGCCGGCGGATCTGCCGAAAGAAGGGGGGCGTTTTGATCTGCCCATTGCACTTGGAATTTTGGCAGCCTCCGGGCAAATCATCTGTGATGATCTGAAGCAATATGAATTTGCCGCCGAACTGTCGCTAAGCGGCAGACTACGCCCGGTTAAAGGCGTTATCCCCTTGGCACTTCACTGCTTAGACGCCAATCGCTCGCTTATTATCGCCCGTGAAAATAAGCTTGAAGCCTCACTGGTATCGGCGCTGACGCTCTATCCTGCCAATACGCTGACATCGGTGGTCAAACATCTCAGCAATGAGATCCGATTGGACAATTTTCAGCTTAAGCCCTCAGCACATGATATCGACAATCACGAAGATCTGGTCGATGTGAAAGGGCAATTTCAGGCCAGGCGTGCACTGGAGGTTGCCGCAGCCGGTGGACACAATCTTTTGCTGATCGGCCCTCCTGGCACTGGGAAAACCATGTTGGCAAGCCGGCTTAATTCCATCTTACCACCTCTTAGTATGACCGAAGCACTGGCATCGGCGACCATTGCCTCCATAAAAGGAGAGGCGGATATTGAAAAATATTTCTACCGCCGTCCCTTTCGAAGCCCACATCATACCTCTTCTGCTATTTCATTAGTCGGTGGCGGCTCGACACCAAAGCCTGGCGAAATTTCCCTGGCTCATAATGGCGTCTTATTTCTCGATGAGCTGCCTGAGTTTGATCGCACAGTGCTCGAAGTCTTAAGAGAACCCATGGAATCGAGAAAAATTATCATCTCACGAGCCCGCTCACAGGTCGAATATCCAGCCAGTTTTCAGCTGATTGCCGCCATGAACCCCTGTCCTTGTGGCTATCTTGGCTCAAAGGTCAAAGAGTGCCGCGACAGTGAACGCCAGATCCGACGTTATCAACAAAAAATATCAGGGCCGCTTCTGGATCGAATTGATCTACAGGTTGAGGTACTTGAAATCCCCCATGAAGTCTTGACCGATCAACACTATCAGGCGGAATCCAGCAGCGTCGTCAAACAAAGAGTAATCAAGGCTCGTGCCAGGCAGTTGGCTCGACAAAATAAACTTAATTACGTTTTATCCGGTCAGGAAATTGATCAAATTTGCATTTTAGGCGATAATGAGCGTCAGTTGCTAAACGATGCCATAGATAAAATGGGGCTGTCAGCTCGAGCTTATTACCGTGTGGTCAAAGTGGCGCGCACCATTGCTGATCTTGATGAACATGATCAAATCACGCCTAAGCACATCAGAGAAGCACTGAGTTATCGTAAGTTAGACCGATTTATAAAATAGAATCAAATACATGATGAAAATAATACACAAAATACTGGTTGGCACAGCCATTGCCATTATCTGGCTATGGAGCCTCATGCCCATAGCGATAGCACAATTTTTAGGGCTTATCATCGGCTGGGTGGTCAGCCACTTCAATACTCGAGTAAAACGTACCACAACGATAAATCTGAAATTATGTTTTCCGGATCTCAGCGATTACCACCTAAAAAAACTGGTTAAAGGCAGCATCATCCAAACCATGATTACCGGAGTTGAAATGCCAGCCATTCTATTTAAAAAGCCTCAGAAACTGCTAAAACTTATCACCGCTGTCGAGGGTCGAGACCTGCTGCAAACGCTCTATGATCAAAATCGTGGCGTGATGGTTCTTGGACCACACATCGGTTGTTGGGAGATTGGCTCTCTGTATTTTCCAGCACATTTTCCCGCCGCTATGCTCTATACACCCCCAAAGATTGCTTTTATTAATAATTTGATCGTAAAAGCCCGATCAAGGCTGTGCAAAAGCATGTCTCCGGCGAATCATACCGGGGTTAGAACCATGTTTCAAAGCATTAAAAATCATGAACTGGTCGCCATGCTCAGCGATC
>JBMSHD010000148.1:0-3967 GCA_049416425.1 Francisellaceae bacterium
GATAAAGATAACTTTGATGATTCCTCTCTCGAAGAAGAGTATTTTGGTATACCCACCAGTTTATGGGAACCAAATACAAGTAGAGGAGAAACATTCGATCGAAGAGTAATCCTCAGGAAGAAGAGCACAAAGTGTTTGCCAAAGAGATTGTCGACTATCTTGAAAAACATCGCCAGCAAAACAATTATGATCGGATTCTTTTATGTGCTGAACCTGGATTTTATGGTCGACTCAATAAGGTGATTGCCTCGCCATTAGAGCAAATAATAACCAAAGTTGTGCAAAAAGACTATGTGCCGCTGCCAAAGCCTAAACTCGATAACATGATTAAGAAACTGATTGAGGAGCACTATTAAGCGAATTTTAATAGCCGTTGTAGCTGCCTTAACGCCAAGGCGCGATGACTGATGTTATTCTTGGCACTTGAATCCAGCTCGGCGGCCGAACACTTAAATTCGGGGACATAAAAGACAGGGTCATAACCGAAACCTCTATTACCTTTGGCTGCACGAAGAATCTCTCCCTGCCAGCTACCATGAGCAATCATCGGCAGCGGATCATTTTCATGGCGGATATAGACCATTAAGCACTCGAAGCTGGCTTGACGCCTGCCATCAGGGATGGTCTCCATCTCAGTTAACAGTTTGGCAATATTGGCAGCGTGATCACCGTGGTTGCCGGCATATCTGGCTGAATAGATGCCAGGGGCTCCATCTAAGGCGGCAACGGCAAGCCCTGAGTCATCGGCCAGTGACGGCAATCCAGTGATGGCCGCACAGTGGCGAGCTTTTAAGATGGCATTCTCAATAAAACTCAATCCCGTTTCGTCAACATCTGGAACGTCTAATTCGGATTGAGGAATAATTTCATAGCCAAGCGGTATAAGAATTTGACGAACCTCTTCTATCTTTCCTTTATTGGATGAGGCGAAGAGGATTTTTTTGGTTTTTTTCATGGGGTTTTTAATGGTTATCTGAGCTGCTCTAGACTCTAATATATCGGTGTGTATAAATCAAGCATAGTGGAAATTTACATGTCCTTGACGTTCTATGTATGCATCGGCACCGTCAACTTAACTCGGCTTAGAAAACGAATGCGGCGCTTCTGCACAAAAATATTCAGCTCCAGTCCATCAGAATCCATAGCTCTCCAGAGAACAAAACGCTCACCATTTACGGTGATGGTCATCTCACCCACATGTCATTTATCCGTTGGCTTACGCTGTTGTTTCTTAATCACTTGGCTGAAGCTGTTTGAGAATTTGCAGCACCATTGTCTAATGCTCTCATGTTGCGCTTGGTTATACCTTGCAAGGAAAAAGGAATTTATTTCAGACACATCCCTAAGATAAGCTGCTATGAGGAAATTAAGTGGACGGTGGCGTATAATGTTTTCAATTTTTTGGGAAGTTTTCAGAAATATCACAATTTTATTATATTTTATTTTTTTATATCACTTTAATAAGCATTTCTAAATATAAATCATCTGGATATAATTTGTTCTGAAATGACAATTAAGATTATATTTCAATCTTATTTTATTTGGAAAATACTCAACTAAGCATATATGGAGATTTATATGAAACACAAGAAAAAAATTTGAGCCTGTTATCGGGAATACTTTTGGGAAGTATCGCCTTGACGGGATGTGGTGGTTCCAGCAACTCAGACACAAGCGATAATGTCGATATTGACTCACCAAGTAGTGTAGTCTCCATTGGCGGGACAACGTCTACATTCACCATTACCAACACAGATCAGGCGAATTTAGCCTTTAGCGCCACTAATGCCGCCGATGGTGTGGCTAAAAATATCAAGCTGTATTTTACCAATCCTGATGATGCCACAAAATTTACGATCAGTTATACCGGTTGCGATGAGTTGAATGCTGGCGGTCAATGTCAGGTAATCGTGACACAAAAAGCAAATAATTATAATAAAGGTCAACAAATCGGTGCCTATATTCAGGGAGAAAATACAGCAAAGTATCCCATCACCATCACCGTTGATAAGTTAGATATTGTTAATACAAATACAACGGGGGTCATAAGCCCTGGTGATACGGTTAACTATAGTGTCGTTAATCCAACCCAGCAGGATATCTCCGGTGTGACTTATACTGCCTCCGAAGGCGCTACCTTATCGGGTGACTGTACTGACACCCTATTGGCGAATTCCAGCTGTAGCTTAAATGTCAGCATAGCAGATGATGCCACTACCGGTGACCTTGGTTTAAGCATTGCCGGTGAAACCTATTCATCGGATACCAATGGCCAGCCATTGACTATTGTTCGCCCCGCTTTAACACTGTCAACAAACAATCTGGATCAGACCGCCACCGAAATTACACCAGGACAAAGTGTTCGCATGACGGTTTATAATAACACCGCCGCCAATGCCAAGGGTTTGGCTATTAATTCGACATTGCTAAATGCTATTATGCCAGATAAACTGTCTGTCATCAGCAATACCTGCACCAATAAGCTCAATGCCTTTGAAAGTTGTAATTTCACCATGGAAGCGGTGGCAGGTGCCGAAGATGAAGCAAAATCGTGGAGCATCCCTGCCGGTGATAATTTCAATCAGGTCGATGGCAAAATGGTTGTCGTAGGCGAGCCTCAAAACCTGAACCTTTCCTCTTCAGCAGCCAATATCATCACCTCAAGCAAATCTGATGCCAGTTTTGATTTAACATTGGCCAACACCACCGGTTATGATGTGACCAATTTAGCCTTTGTCAATCCGGATAATACCAAGTTCAGCATCGATGCGGCTGATTCTAGCTGTGATGATCTGACAAACGCCACACTTGCTAAAAACGCCGAGTGTCATTATCGCATTACCTATAATCCCGGTGAAGTATTGGACTATTACACCAAGCCTTATACCCTGAAAGTCGAAGGAGCGGCTAATCTTGAGAATATATCTGCGGAATCCACGGTTGACACTATCAACAATAAACTGTTCTACAGCATTCCTTTCGACACCATGTTAAGTGGTAATAAATTACCAACAAAAAGAGCTCGATTTGTCATCGATGTCGATGTTAATAGTCAGGAAAAATTGATTGTGGGAACCAGCGCCGGATTAGCTATATCCACTGATAGTGGTAAAATATGGCGCTATATAACAACGGCCAAGGGGCTGGCTGGAAACAGAATCTCCACTGCTTATTGGTTTGATAGCAATACGAATGATCTCTATGTTGGAACCTATTCCGGGCTTTCCATTGTTGATCTTACGACCGACACCGTGATAAAAAACTATACCATGGCGGATGGTTTGCCTTCAAATTCTATTAATGCATTTGTAATGGATGGCAACAACCTGTTTGTCGGAACATCTGCTGGCTTATCGGTGCTCGATATCAGTGCCGGGGCCGATAAAGGTGTGGTGACTAAAACCTATACCCAGGCTGCTGACAGTCTGGGGGATGATAGGATCTATAGTTTAGTGAAAGATGGCGACAACCTGTTTGTCGGAACAAATGGTGGCGTATCGGTACTCGATATCAGCGCTGGGGCGGATAAAGGCAAAGTGAGTAAAACCTATACCCAGGCTGATGACAAGCTGGGGAGTAACGACATCCGGAGTTTAGTGAAAGATGGCGACAACCTGTTTGTCGGAGCATATGGTGGTGGCGTATCGGTACTCGATATCAGCGCCGGGGCGGATAAAGGCACGGTGAGTAAAACCTATACCCAGGCTGCTGATAATCTGGCAAGTAACAACATCTTTAGTTTACTGAAAGATGGCGACAACCTGTTTGTCGGAACAGCTGCTAGTGGCTTATCGGTACTCGATATCAGCGCTGGAGCGGATAAAGGCACTGTGAGTAGAACCTACACCACAGCGGATGGACTTGGTAATAATTTCATTTATAATCTTACTTTCAATGATAATAAGCTTTATGTAGGAACGCGCTCAAAATAACTTCCCATTATTGTATTCATATTGTTCATACGAAT
>JBMSHD010000149.1:0-3939 GCA_049416425.1 Francisellaceae bacterium
TTCGATTTTGTATATGGATATACAAAATCTATTATGAGGCCCGAGGCACCCAGCGCCTTTGACACCCCGGCTGTTTTAGCCATGCAGCATGAAAAGGAAGTGGAAGCCCTGGAGCAGATATTTTCCATGCTGCCGGAGCAGGATCATGAACAGATGAAAGCCTTGTGGCTGGAATTTGAAGAGGCGATATCGGCCGATGCCTGTTTTGCCAAAGCGATCGAGAGAGCCGCACCACTTTTTTTAAACATGCATAATGACGGCGGAAGCTGGCGGGTTCATGATGTGCGAAAAGATCAGCTGCTAAAGCGCAATCAGCATCTTCAACGAATCGCGCCAAAAATTTGGCATTATGTAAAGGAACAGATCGATATCGCCGTGGCCAATGGCTGGGTTAAATCCTGACCAAAATCGATGAATCCGACGGCTGATCGAATGGTGTCAACCAGCGATTTTCCTGGATTGACCAGGTTTGCATCTGGGCGGCAAAAATTCTCAAGGAGTTTATGCAAAAAGGCTTTGTGCTGGATGATGAGGTCTTTTAGGATAAACTATTAGACAGTCAATCCAGTTGAAGAGGCGATATTGTGACGATATCTATTAATCGGTCAGAGTTATGAATATTTTCTATTTAGATGAAGATATGGAGCAATGTGCCCAAGCGCATTTTGACTGCCATGTTATCAAGATGATATTGGAATCCGCCCAGATATTGTGCACAGTTTGTTCTTATCATGGTGTTGTGGCACCTTATCGACCCACGCATAAAAAGCATCCATGCACGATTTGGGCGTCCGAGTCATTGGATAATTGGCAATGGCTCAGAAAATTTTGTTTTGCGTTGGACGCAGAATATCGCTACAGATTTGATCATTTGACACCGCATAAATCCATCGGCGTAGTATCAAGTCTTTATGAGCCAGATATCATTAGCCTTGGAATCACAGCAAGGCCTCAGGTTATGCCACCGGAGTATCGGATCATTGGCAATCCAATTGCCGCGTACAGGAGTTATTATGCCGCTGAAAAAATTCATTTGTTCAAATACACAAAGAGAAAGCCACCAGCATGGCTAGGATGCACGGATGTGATGAGATAATGCCTTGGAATGAAATTTCAACACGGCATAGGTACAGACCAGCATAATAATGGAGATGATACCCACGGCGATGAAAAAAGCTTTAGTCACGATGAAAAGAGAGCTAAAGGCAACGATCAGACCAGAGAGTGGCATGCTGAGTTGATTCATAAACACGATGACGCCGATTGTCTTTGCCATGTGAGCTTTGGGGATCATCAACACTCTTTCCGTTCTGATGTAAATGCTGAAAAACTCACTCAAGGCGATACAGGCCGCATACGCGATCACATAGAGGGTGAAATTAGTCGCAACACCGATGATAAGAGAGGTCGCTCCTATGAGTAGATAGGAGCCGATGCCCAAGGTAAAAATATTGACTTTCCTCATCAACATCGGCAATACAAACAGGCCAATACAGGCAATGATTCCTGTCGTTAGTTGCAGACTGGCGAATGCCGTCGAAGAATAGCCGAAATACCCGGTGCTAAATGCCGCTCCCGTCGCCATGGCAAGACCAACGGTCAGATTAACCAGTAGGCTTAAGAGGATAAGAATGAGCAAAGCCTTACTGTTTTTT
The DNA here is from genome assembly GCA_049416425.1 of Francisellaceae bacterium. Lineage (GTDB taxonomy): Bacteria > Pseudomonadota > Gammaproteobacteria > Francisellales > Francisellaceae > JBMSHD01. The sequence goes on from JBMSHD010000149.1 coordinate 1,656, forward strand.
ATGATGTTAACGGCGATAACAAAATCGCCTTTGACCTGATGAAATACTCCGATCGATTTTTTCTGTGTTTTCTCAAAAGGCAAATGCACGCTCGACATAAATAGAAAGCTTGAGAGAAAAAGTCCCGATGAGACGACGATCAAATATTGAGCCGGAATGACTAAAACGGCAAAACCGCCGATAACCGGTGCCAAAATCATCCCACCTTGTTCAATTCCCTGCAGAAAACTTTGCGCCTGAGAAATCTTCTTAGTGCTGGCAATGGTTGGGATAATTGCTTCCAGGGCGATATAGGATTGAGCATAGAAAAAGGCACAGATTCCCATCATGATGCTCAAGATGATGAAAAACTGTGCTGAACAAAACATTAAAATAATAAAGGCCAGTACGGTTACGCCTGTCCGTATGCCTTCAGAATATAAATAGCCGGTTTTGGCTCCAAATCTATCGCTTATGGTTCCGGCAATGGGCAGAGATAGAACCCTTGGCATCCACTCTATAAAAAAAGCCAAACCCGACAGGCTGATAGAGCCTGTATGAGAATAAATCAATAAGGGTACGGAAAACAACAGCAATTGATCGGCCAAGGTGGAAAAACTCCTTGCAATCAGCAGTTTTCTTAATGTTACATTTTTCATGTTTTATTACACTCTATCACAGGTTCACTCAATTCAATCCCGGAAAATATTTCTCGTATCAATGCCTCTACTTGTTGTGATGAATCTGCTTGCACAAGACCGGCCAATGGCACCACGGCTGCCTGATAAGTGATGTGTTTTAACTTTTCAAAAGGCATCGGCAGCTGATTCCAGCGCAATATATTGTCGTGTTTTGAAAAATCTTCTGACAATGTCAACGTAGCCGAATCTGCATTGATATGATGACCAGGCACAACAAACCAGCCAAATTTTTTCTGGCTTTTGGAAATGGTCGTGGGGCGTTTAAATTCGCCTAGATAAATGGCAAGTTCCGTCGATGGCATGTGAATTCCTGTTGCTTTTTCAACAACATTCACCACATCGGCACCTCCAACTCTGTTGGCGATTTCAAGAAAAATAAGCCGATCATCGTCCAGGATCGCCTCTAGATGAAAGCTGCCGTTTTGCAGTTCAAGTGAGTCGAGAACCGCCTGCACCCATGTGGCATGATTTTCCTGAAGCTCAATTTGAACCGAGCCAAGTGGCTCACCTTTGGCATAGTTCATACAATTGCCTATGTATTTATTGGCAACGACAAAAATGAGTTCACCCTCAACAACCATGCCATCAAAATGCAGAATATCACCATCGATAAACGTTTCAACTTGAAAACCGTCATATACTCCCTTATCGATCACATCTATCCCTGTTTTTTTAAGGCTGACAGCCTCTCGTAATGCATCTATGTTTTTGTATACAGAAATATCCTGACTCGATGCGCCATCGATGGGTTTTAATACGATTTTTCCTTCCATGGTTAAAGTCTTATCATCTATGATTTTTTGTAAAGCATCATTCACAGGGGCTTTAATATTATGCCTTGCAACCTGCTCTTTCATGATGAGTTTATCGCGAAAGCGTTTGACAACGTTCGTGGCAGATCCTTTGATGGCAAAGTGCTCTCTGATTACCGCCGTTGCCATTAACTCATATTCCGACAGAGAAATGACTCTGTCAAAGTGAACGCCAGAAGAGTTGACGAGGTCAATGACTTCATTTTCGATGTTATCGAAGCCGGCTCGCGCCCATTTTTCACATTGGAGCCATGAAGGAATAGTTTCCAATGCCTTGGCAAGACCACAATAAACAACCTTGTGTTTGCAATGATCGATACCGCGATGATAGTCTATTTTATCGTAGGGAATACGATGTAAGATCAAAATATTCATAGCACATGCTCCTGGCTTGTTATGTTTTCTAATAAATAATTTCTCCATGCAGACTGAATCTTGGTGAAATGTGTTTTTAATACATCTGGTGTTAGTGAGCAATATACGACAATTAAGGCAATAAAATCGTTGCCATCTTGGGCAGGAACACGTATATATTGATTCTCAGGAGCGACTCGTTTAATACATTTAAGTTGCAGTATATTCCCAGAAAGTGTTTTAAGATAGTTTTGCCAAAAATTATTGATTAGGTCAAATAGCGTTTCATTATTATATTTTATATATCCTGCATAAATATGTGGGAGCATGATGCTTGCTGCACTTCCAGAAGGTTTAGTAAAGGTCAAATTATACTTTCTTTTGTTAAGGAACGCGCGCAAAATAACTTCCTTTTTTTCATGGCGAAATATCTTCCAA
>JBMSHD010000150.1:0-3833 GCA_049416425.1 Francisellaceae bacterium
TCAATGGTTCAACGCCATTGTACAAGGTTTTCAATTTTTTGGGGAGTTTTCAGTGATTTAATGACATTCCGGCGGCCAGACATTGTTTGCCCTCATCAAAATTCTCCTCAGACAGCGCCATTAAAGCGGCGGCGAAATGATAAAAATAATCCTGGCTATCTGCACTGATCAAAGGCTCTGCCGTGACGATCAGCTGTTTAGTATCATCCATCGATAAATACAACATGCATAACTGTAAGCGGGCGAGCTTAAAATCCGGCTTAATCATCAAGGCTTTATGGTATTCGGCCACCGCCCGTTGTCTGAGTTTAATCTCGGCATATTGCGCCGCCAGCAGAAAATGCGCCTCGGCATGATTTGGCTTATGAAAGACAAGTTCTTTCAACATTCGAATAGCCGCATCTTTTTGACCGTGATCACTATAATAGACGGCCAAATGCATCGCCTCTTCAACATCAAAATTGGTGCTACTACGACTCATTGCGCCACCCTTTTCATAAATTTCTCGACCAAAACCTCAAACTGTTTTCGATTATCGAAAGGCAGATTTTCTTCAATGATTTTATATTTTATCGCCGCGGCCTCAGGGTCAGTATGGTTGAGCAGCAGCACCTCGGCAAAATGGCCGGCAATATTATTGGGTGCTAATCTGTTGGCTCGTGAAATATGGTATTCTGTCTTTTCCTTATCCTTTAAAATCGCAAAGATAACCGCCAAATTGCCGTGACTTTCGCCAAAGCTTCGATCCAGGCGATAGCCGGTCTCAAAACTCGCTTTTGCCGCATTTAGCTGATCGGACAATAACTCGATCCAGCCTCTTAAATGCCATATACCGATAAATTTGGGCATCAGCTTACAGGCCGTTGATGCAGCATCTAGAGCCTTGACAAATTCTCCATTCAACATATAGGCGGTTGCCAGATTCATCCAGGCACGGCCATTTTTTTTATCACGTTTAATGAGTTTGATGGTCTGCGGAATCGCAAGATCGATATCTTGATATGCCAAAGCCAGATAACTGCTGATAAGCATTGCTTCATGTTGCTCGCTGTCGATCTCAAGTGCAAGGCGGCAATGTTTAGCCGCCAACTCCAGCTCATTGATGTCAAAATAACACAAAGCCAGAAAACCATGAGCTTCGGCATCGTCATCATCGTGTTCAATCACCTGCTTTAAGGTCTTTATTGCCTCACTGACTTCACCACAGGCATGGCGTATGCGGGCATAAAACTTCATAGCCCCAGGCTCCAGGCTCTTATTGAGTCCGCTGGATTCAAACACCGCTTTCGCCTGTTCAAACTCATCGAGCTGAAACAACGCAACAACCAGGGAAAAAGCAACGATATCATTTTGAGGGTGCTGTTGATACAAATGATCAAATATCAGTTTGGCTTTATCCATTCGCTCACATTGCAGATAAAGCCCTCCGAGGCTTATGCTCTGATCCAGATCAAGCGCGATCTCTGCCAGCTCATCGAGCTGCTTTTGCGCCTGATTCAATAATTTACTGTCAATAAGCAACTCTGCCAGATCCAGCTTCAGCGCGGCATTCTGTGGATCCATAGTGAGAAATTGTTTAAAGCGGGTTATTTTTTGTTTTCGTTTATCTTCTGTCATGGGTTTCTCTGCTTGATCCTTTATCGGTTGATTCCCCTTTAACTATTGCCGGCATTTTATCACTTGCTGAAATCAATGGAAATGAAAAACTCGCATGATGGTTGACAATTATTCCCGGTCATTTATAATCCCCTGCAGAAAACAAACCACGGGGAGCAGCGCGTTTTGGAGCAGAGTCTTGCAATCTATTTTACCAAGCAGATGCTATGGCAGGCGATGTTGATCGGTGCGCCTATTGTTATCACCGCACTTATCGTCGGCGTCATCATCTCGATTATCCAGGTCGTCACCCAGATTCAAGACAGCACCTTGAGCTTTATTCCCAAGATTATTGCCGTGACGTTCGTCGTCATGTTGGCGGCGGGATGGATGTTATCGACGCTTGAGAACTTCGCCACCTCGATTATAGCCAATATTCCAAATTATCTGTGAGTCAGAAATGATCAGCATGAGTGCGAACTGGATTATTGCCGTCATTTTGATTAGCATCCGTCTTGGACTGATTGTTCTGGCCACACCTATTCCTTTTTTCAGTTATTTGCCACGCCATGTTCGCGTTTTATTTGTGCTGGCCATCTCCACCATGTTAAGCTTCAGTCTGCCGCCAATACCCACTTTATCCGGTTATAATTTTATGCTGGCTATCGTTAAAGAAATTTTCACCGGTGGCGTGATCGCCTTTGCCATTTTTATTGCCTTCGGCAGTTTGATGTTTGCCGGACGCCTGATTGAAACACAGATGGGGTTAAATGCCATCGGCGTGCTCAATCCAAATGCCAACACTGGAGATTCGGTGCTTGGAACGCTGATAACGCTCATGGCGACCATGATTTTTATCACTAGCGGCGGCGTTGAGTTGCTGTTTTCGGGAATTTTTGCCTCTTTTGAACTGGTGCCAATTGGCGTTGATCGCCTCAATGTCGGTTTGGATTTCTTTATTAGAGGTTTTGGTCTCCTGTTTCTCTATGGGCTTATGTTATCGGCCGTGGTGATATTCGGGTTGTTTTTAATGGATATGGTCATCGCCTTTATCGCCCGAGTGATGCCTCAGGTCAATATCTATTTTGTCAGCCTGCCGTGTAAACTGTTTGTCGGATTGTGGTTATTAACCCTATCGCTGAGCTATATGAGCAACATCATTTTGCAAAATTTTAACGCCAATCTCAAACCGTTGACTCCCGGAGTGCTTTGATGGCCGAAAAAGAGGAAAATCGCAATGAGAAGGCCACCGACTATAAGCTTAAAAAAGCAAAAGAAAAAGGACAGGTGGCCAAAAGCCTGGAGCTGCCCCATACCACTTTGCTCGCCGCCATGACGCTGTTGTTTCTGATGTTGTTTCAATCATCACTGATCGCCTTTTTGCAATTGTGTCGCCGACTTTTTGTGTTATCAACGGATTTTTCGACGACTCAAGATAATATCATCACACTGATGCATTTTTTGATCAATGATCTCATTGGGCTTGTAGCCCCGCTTATGGCAGCCATTGTCTTGACGGTGGTGTTTTCTCATATTGTCCAATCGGGGTTAGTCTGGAGCACCCACCCATTAAAGCCTGATTTTACGCGCATCAATCCGGCTATGGGGTTTAAAAAAATCATCAATACCAAGCTGATCTTCGAACTGATTAAAACGCTGCTGAAATTTCTGATCTTTGCGCTGGTGATCTATATTGCCTGCCATCATGAAACGGAACGGCTGATGAGTCTCATGATGACAACACCTCAGCATTATCCAGTATTTTTAACGGATGATGTCTTGCGCGTTACTATTGCGCTTTTAATCGGCATGGTTATCATCGCCGCTATTGATCTGCTCTACAGTCGTTGGTATTTCTCTCGTGATATGCGCATGAGTCGACGCGAGTTAAAAGAAGAGATGAAATCCAAAGACGGCGATCCCTTGATCAAGCAGAAACGACGCCAGAACTTAAAAGCGCTGCTCGCCAAATCGGCTTCGGTTAATGCGGTTAAAACGGCCGATGTTTTGATCGTCAACCCTACCCATATTGCTGTGAGTCTCAAATACGACAGAACAAAAATGATCGCCCCACAAATCACGGCTCAAGGCGCCGGTTTTATTGCCAAAACCATGAAAAAACTGGCGCAAAAACATCAGGTAATGATCGAAGAGAATAAACCTTTAGCCAGAAAGCTGTATCCCCAAGTTGGTAAATTATTGATTAAATGTTCATCAAAATACTCTTTTTTCACGTT
>JBMSHD010000151.1:0-3804 GCA_049416425.1 Francisellaceae bacterium
AGGTCTTTAATTCTTATAAAACCAGCTAAAAGCTGGTTTTTTTATGCCTGAAATTTAGACTTTTTCTGCTCTATGTGAGTGAATTTAGCCATCGATTGACTATGAATAAATCGTATATTGCCTTTCTGGAGAAAGGTAGGTAATCTGAGAGTTATCTGTATTTTAGGAACCGATCATCATGAATGCCATCTCATATGCATTAAATGAAATTAAAATGGAGCATAAACGCTTATCATCCTATGTTAATATGACGCCAACGATCAATTGGAATAGTGTGTTTAAAGAAAACTGTTTTGGTAATGCGACAAATATATCGATGAAGCTTGAGCTTTTCCAAAAAACAGGGGTTTTTAAGCTAAGAGGCGCCTTATCGAGACTGTTGAATTTAAGCGATGCTGAAAAGTCCAGTGGTGTCGTTACCGGAACCGGTGGAAATCATGGAGTAGCTTTGTCTTATGGTGCAAAGCTATTGGGCATCAATGCAAAAATTGTGGTTCCTGAATCTATTAACCCTTATAGACTTTCTCAAATCAAAGCCAATGGTGCAAAGGTTGTGACAGTGTCAGATATCGCCGAGGTAATCGATGAGATGAGAAGGCTGGCAGAGATAGAGCGGCGAACGATTATCCATCCTTTTGACCATCCACAAGTCACACTTGCAACGGCTACGCTTGGTTATGAATGGATGCAGCAAATTGAAAAGCCAGATATAGTCTTTGTTGCTGTTGGAGGAGGAGGCCTGATATCTGGTGTATCAATGGCTGTGAAAACCATGTATCCAGGTTGCACTGTATTAGGTGTAGAGCCAAAAACAGCAAATGTGATGCAGCAGTCTTTTAAGAATGGTCATGCTTTGAAGCCCGATTTGAGGCAGTTTAGCATTGCCGACTCGCTTTCAGCGCCTTATACTGAGAAATATAGTTTTTCCATCTGCAAGCGTTTTGTCGATGATATTATTACCGTATCTGACGATGAGATTAAAGCGGCGATGAATATTCTGTTTCATGATTGTAAACTTGCTGTAGAACCAGCTGGTGCCGCTGCTTTAGCCGGTCTACTCAAGATGGAAAGCAAAGATATTGTCGGCAAGAAGGCTTCTATTATTATATGTGGTTCTAATATCGATCATGATACCTTTAAAAATCAGTTATATTGATGATTCATGCTAATGTTGAAAATCATATTTTAAATTTCAACATTTTTAAATAATAATTTTGCTTTAAATCAAAAAAAATATCTGATATATTGCTTGTAGTGATGCAAACTTTAATTTTAAAAAGCCAGGTTTGTGTCGAGTCTTTTAAAAGGGAAGGAGGTTACCCTGCGGAGCGGGCTTAGTTCTGAGACGCGGGGTAATGTTCTCAAGTTTGGGTGAAAACACATAGAAAGCGGGAATGGCGCCTGAGGCAGGCATTAGGGGATGCAATCCAGAAAACTTATCATTTTTTCGTATTATCCTCATTTATGTTGATAAATTGGATCGCGTTTCATTGATCCTGAATCAGGCGCCATGCCCGCTTTTAATCTTTAGAGCAAAAATAGTCGGATTGATATGGAGTTTTCGAATGACTAAAGAGGTCAAGACCAGGTTCCAAAAAATCATCGATAAAGAAGCCGCCACGGCGATGCCAAATGCATTCCATTTTAACACCAAAAGGATGCTGACAGTGATATTTAGGATTAAAGCTGCATAGAAGACTTTCACGGTTAATTTTTCAAGCCCTGCCATATTCATAATGGTGTAAACACTACCGCAGAGTACATTGACGATTTGTCCGATCATCAGCACGCAAAAAAGATAATAGGCTATGGTGTAGTTTTTACCATAAAGAAGTGTGATCCAATATCCCGAGACAATGAGCAAGAGGACGACAATTAATGATAGCACGACAATGATTCGAGTATAACCGGTTATCTGCTGTTGAAATACATCGTGTTTAAGATGTTTGAAATCATGTGCTACTTGCGCCATGATATTGCTGGAGACGGCATTTAGTACGAAGGCTACCAATGCGCTCAGCTGAAGGGCAACGGCATAATAGGCGATATTGTCATCGCTGGAGAAAACTTTTAAGATGATGATGCTGACTTGGCTTAACAGTAGATTTCCCCACTTAAGCAGCATAAAAGATAGATTTCCGCCGCCAGGAATTTGAGATTTGAAACCATAATGGCGAGATAAGATAAGCCAAATTCCCAGGGTGAAAGTGCTGATGCTTATAAACATGCAAAAGACGAGTGCAGCGGGTTTATCGATGACGATGACAAAAAAGATTAATACACAGCCAAGCATGAGAAGACGCATCAGAAATTGAATCAAATTGGCATAAACCACGCGTTTAGTGGCAACAAAAAAAGACTGCAGCAGATTGGCGATAAAAAATGGCAAAGCAAACAGGGCGGCGGTAAGCTCCACTTTATTGAAGTTATGCCTTAAGAAGACAAGATATAATACAGCGGTCAACATTGCCAATAACAGCAGTAAAATGCCGCGTCGGAAAAACCAGTGTTGAAGTTCAAAGACATGACGATTTCGCTCAAGTCCATCTTGATCTGCCCAGCCCCAGCTTCTGGCTAAGATGGCATCGGCGCCTAAGGTGGCGATGACTGCGGCGATTGTCGCCACGGTGACACCAAACATATACTGTCCGTAATTATCGACGCTGAAGGTTCTGGCCAAAAGCACGGCGGTGGCAAAGGCGGTGATCTGTCCTAATCCCTGAACGAACATGGTCAGGATGGATTTGATCAGAATTTCATTTTTCAGCAGGTGCTTCAGGCGCATTCTTTGATTCAGACGGATGGCTATGTCGCCTATTAAAGCGACTATTTGGAGGTGAGTCAATAAAAGCGCCACGCAATGATGACGATTGTTGCAATGAGTCTCTTTTGTCATATACCTGATATACTTTACAAAGAAAAAGGGATTTTATTGTGAACTTAGTCAAAAGAGACTCGCTGAAAGATAACCTATCCTCCTGCAAATTTCAGCTTAAGCGGACGATTGGCTGATTGCCGTTGACTCATATCATCGGTGTAAAATAACTAAGAATGAGCTTAGCATGATTTGCCGAGAATAACATAGAAAGTGTTAATCGAATATGATTCTGAGATTGATGGTTGAGCCATCTTCGGTAAAAATTTTATAGTCAAGCCAATCTCCATGAGACAGGGATTGTGTGCCGGTCATAACGTCTACTTGAAATTCACTTTGATAGCTATAGCATCCTGCTGTAGGGGTCTTTATTTTAAGCTGATCTCTATGTGAATCAATATATCCTGAACCATTAGAACTTCCAATAAGCATCCAAGTCATGGGCGCACATAATGGGAAGAGGGAGTTTTTTAAGACTTTGAGATCTATAGGTGTTCCATGTGAATTCTTCCAAGCTTGATACTTATCGGCTGTCATCGTCATAGTATAATTAACAGCTGGGTTGTTTATATAACTCTCTCTGGTGCTTGTTATTTTTGACTGATTGGAAAAAGTGGTGGTAATAGTCAGGTCTGCAACGTTACCCCTTAAGTCATAAACGCCACTCTTAGGAGCGAGTCTAAACTGAGAACTGCTGGCTTGAGTGATATTGTTTAAGGTGATGCTTTCGTTGGTGCTTATGGGATTGGCTTTAGAGATTGGCACCCAGGCCGTTCCTGTGCGAATCACCATCGAGTCGATATTATACATCAACGTGCTGCCGGGAATGCTATTGAGTGCCTGGTATAGGTTATCAGAAAGCTTCGGGCTGTTGATCACCGCCGTTGAGGTATCGATCAGCGGCTGGGCATTGAGTTTTGGGTAGAAGC
>JBMSHD010000152.1:0-3728 GCA_049416425.1 Francisellaceae bacterium
AAAGCGATCCAGCGCTTCATTCAAAACACCCATAACAAGGCTGCTATCCATCGTGTTTGATAAGCTCCAGCTCAACACCGCCTTTGAATGCCAGTCAATAATGGCTGCAAGATAAACCATACCGCCGCCAAGCTTAATATAATACTCCAAGAAATTAATCGCAAAATCAGGGGCGCTTAGTCGTTATTATGCGAAGTATGACATCGAGTATAAATTATGGTCTGCCGATGATATCGATACACTACAACAGCGATAAAGGATGCTAAAAGCGTGTATATCAGAGTCGAAAGCTGCCTTGTTTGCGACTGAAGATATTTCGATGTTTCATGGCCTCATATCGTTGAGATTCTGATCGTTTAGGGTTATCACGATCAAACTCGGCCAGAAATTGGTCGACCTCTGAGACATATTCACGGTTTTTTTTATTGTCAAATAGATGTAAAAGTTTGAGTATAAACTTCATGATTGACTCAGGCATGTTGTTTCTTGTTTAATTGCGATTATACTATAGAACATAAAAAAAGCCACCGGATTGTGTTAAATGCGCCCAGGGCCGATATTTAAAGTTGTTGGAACCTTATTGATGTTTTTTAGCATTTCGATGCTGACGCCGATTATTGTTGACTGGATTTATGATGAGCATAACGTTTATCCGTTTTTATTGAGTTTTGCCATCACTTTCTGCTCGGGAGCCATTTTTTTCCTCTTGAGCGTGAAATCGAAAAAGCAGCTCACGACCAAAGATGGCTTTATTGTGGTGATTGCCATCTGGCTGGTTTTGGGGTTTTATGGTGCGATTCCTTATATGCTGACCAAAGACATTACGCTGTCCTTCTCCGATGCTGTATTTGAGTCATTGTCTGGCTTTACCACAACCGGTGCCACGGTTTTGCACGGGCTTGATCATTTGCCTCGAAGCGTGCTTTATTATCGCCAACAGTCGCAATTGTTTGGCGGCATGGGAATTATCATTCTCTCGGTGGCCATTTTGCCGATGTTGGGAGTCGGTGGTATGCAGCTGTACCGAGCCGAGGCCAACGGACCCTGGAAGGAAAATAAGCTCACGCCCAGAATTGCCGAGACGGCGAAGGTGTTATGGACGATTTATATCTTTTTTGTCATCTTGTGTTTCTTTAGTTATAAACTGGCTGGCATGAGCTGGTTTAATGCCATCTGTTTAGCCTATTCCACAATCGGCACCGGTGGTTTTGCGCCGACCGATGCCAGCTTTGCCGGTCAAACTCCGCTTATCTACTCTATTGCCATGTTTTTCATGATCATATCGGCGACAAGCTTTGCGCTTCATTTCAATGCCTTTAGACGTCTGTCGATTCGTGCCTATTGGAAAGATCCTGAGTTTCGCGCCTATATTTTTTATGGTTTTACCATGGCGATTATCGTTATTCTGACCTTGATTTCACAGGCGACGGATAAATCGGATTTTCAGGCCTTTTGGGATGGATTGTTTCAGGTGGTCTCCTTTGTGACCAACACAGGATTTACCTCGAATGGCAATTATCATGACTGGCCGCTGTTTATTCCGGTGCTCTTGATGTTTATTGGCCTTATCGGTGGCTGTGCCGGATCAACTTCTGGGGGGCTTAAGATTGTGCGTGCCGTACTTTTACGCAAACAGGCCTTTCGTGAGGCCAGACGGCTTGTGCATCCCAATGGCATTTTTCCGATTAAATTTGGCGATAAGGTGATGTCAGAGACGGTGATGAGCAGTGTCTGGGGTTTTATCGCGGCTTATTTCATGCTGTTTGTGATTCTATGGCTTTGCATGATGGGCGTTGGTGTGCCTTCAATTACGGCCTTCTCGGCGGTGGCGGCCTGCATTTCGAATCTGGGGCCAGGACTCGGCGAGGTCGGCGTGAATTATGCCAATCTTCCGGTGGCGGCTCATTGGATTTTAGGTTTTGCCATGCTGATTGGGCGGCTGGAGATATTCACCGTTTTGGTCTTGTTTACCTCTGATTTTTGGCGCAGATAGATCTAGGATAAAAGGACTGCTCTAAAGCGATCTGGTACTTGAGCAATACTGCCAGTTTCAGGGTTGAGAAAGGCACAGTCAACAAAAGCTCTGGTGGTTAACTCATTTTCACGGTTATAGATTTCATGGTAAAAAGATATCTGTGTTTTGCTGATGTTGACAAGATGCGTATTGATACATAATCGTTCTGGATAGGCAATGAATTTTTTATAAGCGATGGCAAGATTGCGAAAGATCATCTGACAACCATCGATGTCGGCAAACGCTGCGAGACATGGAGAGCGGAACGCGAGGTCGAGTAGACCCGGGTAGCCTTGCGCTGTAATCAGCAAGCGTCGTGCCGTAGGCGCCAGAGCGAAGTCTGTGAAACAGCTTGTACCCAAGGCGTAGAGTAGAATCGGAGACAGTTGCCTGCTCGGAATGAACGCAGTGAATTTGTGAAGGTATGCTGGCGAGGCGGACGTCCCGGGCAAAATTTATGCCGCCGAGGATAGCCGATTCGATTTTGTATATGGATATACAAAATCTATTATGAGGCCCGAGGCACCCAGTTTCATATTAAATTGAGCCAGAAGCCTTGATACCGCCTCGGTTAAATAGGCGGCAAACATATGATTACTGACATGAATGCCGGCATTTAAATCAAGGAAATTAACATCCACATAATAACGGTGTATTCCTTCTTTAAGCAGAATTTCGGGTTTGTTCAGACGCATGATTGTTTCAATATTTTGCGATATCACGTATCATAGCATGATCTTTAGATCAAGCCGGAGATAAAACAGATGAAAATTGCTATTTTGGGCGCCATGGCTGAAGAGATAACGCCATTGCTCGAAAAATTGGATCATTATGAAACCATTAACTATGCCAATAATCGCTATTATTGTGGTAACTATCATGGTCATGAGCTTGTTATTGCGCATAGCAAAATCGGCAAGGTTTTCGCCAGCCTGACAACTATGGTGATGATTGAGCATTTCGGTGTTGATCTTGTGTTATTCAGCGGTGTTGCCGGCGGTGTGGCAGATGAGGTCAAGGTTGGCGATCTTGTGGTGGCTGTGGATACGGCTCAGCATGATGTCGATATCACGGCATTTGGTTATGAGCATGGTTTTATTCCTCTGAGTAAAACAAAAGTCACCACATGCCCCAATCTGTTATCGGTTGCCAAAGAAGCCGCTCAACATTTAAATATCGAGATTAAGTCCGGCACCATTGCCACGGGAGATCAATTCATTCATGATGTTGTCAAAAAAGAATTTATCAAGACGACCTTCAATGCCGTGGCGCTGGAGATGGAAGGGGGAAGCGTCAATCTCATCTGTCATGAGATGGGTATTCCCTGCCTGATTTTACGTGCAATCAGTGATACGGCAGATGGTGGTGCCTGTGATGATTTTCCGGCATTTGTCGAGATGGCAGCAAATCGTTCAGCGGTGTTTATTTTTGCTGTGATAGACTTGTTATAGCCAAAGGTTGGCGGCATAATTACAGCCAGGGATGGTTGAGCTTAGAATAAGCGCGATAGCAACTGAGCTGTCGTAAGAATAGATTGAAATTGCTGGCATAGCTCAGTTGGGTGAGGCGGAAAAATAATAGCGTGGCTATTATCCGTTGAACGGGAAAACCGTGGAAGGTTTTCACCGGTATTCTTAGTGAAACTCAAGGATGGTTGAACTTAGAATAAGCGCGATAGCAACTGAGCTGTCGTAAGAATAGATTGAAATTGCTG
>JBMSHD010000153.1:0-3625 GCA_049416425.1 Francisellaceae bacterium
ACCCCTGTTACCGCCGTGAAAGGGCGGTGTCCTAGGCCTCTAGACGATGGGGACATAAAGTCCAAAACAGTCTCCAAAACCGACACTTTGTGGCGTCCCCAAGGGGATTCGAACCCCTGTTACCGCCGTGAAAGGGCGGTGTCCTAGGCCTCTAGACGATGGGGACACAAGGTGTCGAGTTTCTTGGTGGAGCTAAGCGGGATCGAACCGCTGACCTCTTGCATGCCATGCAAGCGCTCTCCCAGCTGAGCTATAGCCCCGAAACTGTGAGGGCATTTTAGAGGGCTTTGACAAAGCTGTCAAGCACTTTGTTGAATTCTTTTCTCAATTTCTGCAATTGCCCGCTCAAGCCGTGCCAGCGTTCGCGTTCTGCCCACCCATTTTAAAGTGATGCCGATATCGGGAGACTGTCCAGACCCTGTGATGGCCACTCGTACCGGCATGCCGACTTTACCCATGCCAAGCTCAAGCTCGGCGGCGGTTTCTGTCAATATCTGGTGCAACATTTCAGCATCCTGCCAGCCGCTCTTATCCAGCTGTTCAAACCTGGCTAAAGCAAGCCTAAGCGGTGCTAAAGCCTGAGCCTTGAAATGTTTCTTTATCTGATTCTCATCGAACTCATCAAATTCACGATAAAAACAGCTCGATAGTCTTGCGAGCTCTTTCAAGGTTTTGGCTTTCTCCGCCATCACGGCAATGAGTTCGGTAAGCGGAGGCCCTTTTGATTCGTCAAGCTCTTGATCGTTAAAATGCCATCTGAGGTAGTCTGCGACCGTCTCAGCCGGCAGGTGGCGCATATAGTGCTGATTGAGCCAGTTGAGCTTCTCGGTGTTAAAAGCCGAGGCCGAGGCATTAACATCACTAAGGTCAAAATACGCGATCATTTCATCGATGGTGAAGACTTCTTGATCACCATGCGACCAGCCTAGTCTGACCAGATAATTAATCAGTGCTTCGGGAATATAACCCTCGTCGCGATACTGCATCACGCTGACGGCGCCATGGCGTTTGGAGAGCTTCTGACCATCATCACCTAAAATCATCGGGATATGGGCAAATACAGGCACTTTGGCATTAAAAGCATGGTAGAGGTTGATCTGTCTAGGTGTGTTATTGACATGGTCATCACCGCGAGTGACATGGGTGATTTCCATATCGATATCATCAACCACCACGCAGAAGTTATAAGTCGGTGTGCCGTCACTTCGGCAGATGATAAAATCATCAAGCTCTTCATTGGCAAAACGGATTTCTCCCTTGATGGCATCATTCCAGCTGACGATACCGGTTTGTGGATTTTTAAAGCGAATCACATGTGGCTGGTCTTGCTGTTCTCTATCCTCTGGAAGATGACGGCATTTTCCATCATATCTTGGCTTGTTTTTGGCTTCTAGTTGCGATTGGCGAAGCGTGTCTAGGCGTTCTTTTGAGCAATAGCAGCAATAGGCTTTGCCAGAGCTTAGCAGCTCATCGATTTTTTCCTTATAACGCTCAAAGCGTTGAGTCTGGAATACAGGCGGGCGATCGGAATGCATCTTCAACCAGCCCATGCCATCTAAAATGGCGGCAACGGCTTCTTCTGTGGATCGCTCAAGGTCTGTATCTTCGACTCTTAGCAGAAATTCACCTTTGTGCTTTCTGGCATAAAGCCAGGAAAACAGCGCGGTACGAGCTCCGCCCACATGTAGATAGCCTGTGGGGGAGGGGGCAAATCGGGTTCTTATCACATTGATTACCTTAAGTCTGATTTTATTCTCGAGTGAATTTTATCAAATATCGTCGGTTTTCGCCAAAACCTTGTGTGCAAGATCGAAATCAAAACCGTGACGAACAAGATATTGAAGGCGTTTTTGTTTTTCTTTAACGTCATGACCGTTAAGCTCAGCGATTCCGTATTTCTTTTGATAACAGGCATAAGCCTGTGCCTGCCAGTCGATATCGCTGTCGTCGATGACTTGTTGCAAAAGGGTTTTGTCCAGTCCTTTTTTATAAATGCCTTTCTGCTCGATATAGTATCGACCATGATGGCTAGCCACCTGGCTGCGAACAAAGCTCTCGGCAAAGCGTCGATCACTCTGCCAGCCTTTTTCTTTAAATTCATCGAGAAGATTTTCAATATCATCTTGAGCTAAATTGGCGCGTTTGATGAGTTTTTGCCTGAGTTGAAACTGGCTATACTCCTGGCGTGAGAGTAAATACAGGAGGTAATCTTTTTCTTTTATCAATGGATTACTGGTCATCGACGACTTGTTTTTGTGCCTTGGTGTTTGGCAGTAACTTCTCCATCAAGGCGGCATGCAGTTCTGCTTTTGCTACTTGATTTTCTTTAAAATAGGTACGAACATTATCCTTACCTTGACCGATTTTATTGCCATTATAGCTGTACCAGGCGCCGGCTTTATCCAGCAGATTATTGGCGACACCAAGATCGATAAGTTCGCCTTCCAGTGATGTTCCCTCACCGTATAAGATATCGAATTCAGCCTGTTTAAAAGGGGGGGAGACTTTATTCTTTACAACTTTGACCTTGGTTTCATTGCCGAGTATTTCATCGCCTTTTTTGATTGGGCTGCCACGTCTGATCTCGAGCCTGACCGAAGCGTAAAACTTGAGGGCATTACCGCCTGTGGTCGTCTCGGGATTGCCAAACATCACGCCGATTTTCATGCGAATCTGATTGATAAAGATGACCAGTGTGTTGGAGCGCTTGATGTTGGCGGTTAGTTTTCTCAATGCCTGAGACATTAATCTGGCCTGAAGTCCCATGTGGGAGTCGCCCATATCGCCTTCGATCTCGGCTTTTGGTGTTAGTGCGGCCACAGAATCGATAATGACTACATCGACGGCGGCAGATCTCACCAGCATATCGGTAATCTCCAGTGCCTGCTCGCCAGTATCTGGTTGTGAGACGATAAGATCATCAAGATTAACACCCAAAGCCTCGGCATAGACGGGATCGAGTGCATGTTCAGCATCGATAAAGGCGGCTGTGCCTCCTTTTTTCTGGCATTCAGCGATGACCTGAAGCGTTAGCGTTGTCTTTCCTGATGATTCAGGTCCATAGACTTCGACGACCCGCCCTTTTGGAAGACCGCCTATACCGAGGGCGACATCGAGCCCAATGGAGCCTGTGGAGATGACGTCGATGTCTCTGGCTTGCGGTGCGTCGCCCATGCGCATGATTGAACCCTTGCCAAATTGACGCTCTATCTGCGCCAGTGCGGAATCTAAAGCCTGTTGTTTATTGCTCATCGTTTTATTTTCCCAAAAATATGATTGTTTTACTGTTTTCGCATCATTCAGAGAACCCCCTCCCTACCTCCCCCTTTATCCAAGGAGGAGGAGACAAGCATTCCCTTCCCTTTATTACAAGAGGGAGGAGAAAAAAGTTCCCTCCCATTTTTAAAGGGGAGGTTAGGTGGGGTTGTTTCATCAACGAATAACACGTAAAAGCTTTTTTATTGTTTCACGACCAATACTTTAGCATGACGTTTACGATGTGTCGAATCATTTACAGGTTGTTTTTTCCTAGTGCTTTTGTCAGAAAATAGCAAGCTTTGTCTGTTTAATTGGAACGCGCTCAAAATAACTTCCCATTATTGTATTCATATTGTTCATACGAATC
>JBMSHD010000154.1:0-3625 GCA_049416425.1 Francisellaceae bacterium
ATTGGAAGATATTTCGCCATGAAAAAAAGGAAGTTATTTTGCGCGCGTTCCATAACAAGATGAGAAAAAAATTTGGCATGCTGATTTATGAACAGGCACAGCCGATGGATATCATCGGTCCTTGGGAAGTGATGTCGATGTGGTGTCATATCCTGGGTGGGAAGCTTGATCTGTTTATGATCGCCGAGAAAAAGGGCATGGTAAAGTGTGATAATCAGATCACCCTTGAGGCCGAATACGACTTCACGACCTCTCCAAGGCTTGATTATTTGATGGTGCCAGGAGGCAGAGGAAGACTTGATCAGGTTAATAACCCTGCGCTTATCGACTTTATTAAAAACCAGGCAGGCTCTGCCGAGGCGATATTATCGGTCTGTACCGGTATGTTTTTGCTGGAAAAAGCCGGAATTTTGCACCATAAATCGACGACGACGTATTGGCGTGCTTTTGATGAGTTGAAAAAATATTCGACCATCAAGATAGAAGAAAAACGGATGGTTAGAAGTGGGAATATCTGGTGCTCAGGCGGGGTAACCAGCGGCATCGATCTGAGCTTGGCCTTTATCGCCGATACAGCAGGAGCAGAGATTGCCGGAAAAGTCCAGCTGCTGTTGGAGTATTTCCCTGAGACTCCGCCCTATGCTCACCTCGAGCTGATCGAAACTCTGCCGATTTATCGCCCTGGCCATCAGAATGTCGAGACCTTGCCGACCTACATTATGGATCGGATTGATAAATAGCGTATCGGACAAAACAGTCGACTATAAATCCCGATCTCAAGGGATCATTGATCAGTCAATTATAGCGCTGTTGCCGATGGAGATGACCGAGCACTGGCTTCGACTAAATCAAAACGGTTGTGAGAATCCGCTGAGATTTAAAATCTGGGCGATAATCACCAAAAGACCGAGTATAAAAGGATAGAGATTAATCGGCTTCATGCGCGTTTCACGATCCAGGTATAATGGCGTGAACACAAAGATAATCACCGCAAAGATAGCGGCATATTGCAAGGCCAGAATAAAGCCTTGAGGGTAGAAAACCGTGAATGCAAACGGCGGCAGAAAAGTCAGGATAAACCCCGGTACCGTGCCAATATGAACATTAAAACGCTTAAAGGTATCTTTAATATAGTGATAAAGCGACAGGCCAACACAGATAAATGAGGTGAGGATCGAGATATTGATAAACACCGATAAAAAGGTATTGATCAGTTTGCTGCCGGTGGCGTGTTTGATCATGTCGATAAACTCACCCAGGGTGTTGCCATGAGAAAAAATACTGGCATAGCTGAAAGATCCACTCTGCGGCAATATGCCAAGGCAGATGATAATCCAGATGATATAGATCACAAGCACGCTTAAACTGCCGATCAGAATGCTGCGCTTGATGGCCTTGATATCACCCTTTTGATACTCATATAAAACCGGCACGATATTTTGAAAACCGAATGAGGGTAGCAATGTTGGCCAGGCATACAATAAGGCATAGATAGAAATCGGCATCGCCAGCATATGAGCAAGATGCAAATAGGCGATCATCGCCAGCACACACAACACAAAAAATACCAGCTTGATCGAGACAAATGAACGATTGATATAATCACTCAAACGCGTACTCAGCACGATCACGCCAAATATCAGTAAAAAAACAACGGCATCGAGTGCCGTAGAGCTAAAACTACTGTAACTATTGCCACCAACCAGCTGTACTAAAGAGGCACCCTGAGTGGTATAGGCTGACATCAAGGCATATAACAGCAGCAGATAGCAGATGATGAAGACAGCCTGAAAAATACCAGGCATTTTCTTCTTGATTAATGTTGTCATATTGACGCCCAAGGGATAATCTGAGCAGATTTTCAATAGTTTTAGCGAGGTGAAATACATCACCGACCAGGATACGACCATCAATATCACAGCCATCATAAGACCAGAAGCTGCTGTGATTAAAGGCAGAGAAAGCATTCCGGCACCAATGGTAGTACCGATGACCATAAAGGCACCGCCGATAGATTTTTTCATTTTAGATTAAGACTCATTCTTGTAATGGTGTAACGATACAGCATTAAAAAATTTTTGTCTATAAAAATCCTAAAAAAACAATGGCGCATCTTCTATCGTGATGCGTATTCTCCAGCCGGCAGTGGCTGTGTTTTCTGTCGATATCTCAATGCATTGATAAACGAAAGCAATGCCGTCAAAGCCATCAATGCCAGCATCAGCGCCAGACTCATGAGATTTGCCGGAACCAAGGCGGCAACAAAACTCAAGATAAAAACACCGAAGCTTTGCAAAAAACTATACAACGCACCAGCGGCGCCTTTGTTTTTTTGAAACAGGCTCAGGGCAAAACCCGCTATGATCGGCATGATTATGCTTGCCGATGCCGCATATAAGATCATTCCAATTATGATCAGCACGCTACTCGTCGGCGCTATGATCATCACGCCAATGAGAAAAAATGCACCGCTTATCATGCCGACGATGCCTTGAAATAAAATCGTTTTCTTAGCGATAATCTTCATCATCAACGACATATAGAGTCTGCCGATAAAAGCACAGAGCACAATCACACTGGATAGAAGACCAAAATGTGCCGGGCTCATTCCCAGCTGCTTAATCAGAATAAAAGGGCCGATCGTATAGAAGATCATCACACCACCAGATCCCATAATAATACAGGTGGTCAGAGCCACAAACTCTCCATGGATTAACATCATGCCATAATTGCCAAATAACTGTTTAGGCTTTAGCGCCTGATGATTTCGTTTTTCTCTGGAATGAGTTTCCGGAAAAATCAGCCAGATGATCAAAAACATCAACAAGGCCATGATCAACATGATTTTGAAACTATCCTGCCAATGACCGTATTTTTGGATATAGCCACCGATAACCGGAGCGATTGCTGGAGCAAACATAAACACAAGACTCAGCCAGGCGATCAGTTTAATAAAACGATCTCTATCGACGACATCCTGTAAAATAGTTCTGGCAATGGGTACCAAGGCGCCGACGCCAAGTCCCTGAATCACTCTACCAGTGAGAAGGACAGACATATTGTCAGCACGATAGCACAACAAGCTGCCGATGGCATAGATAACGATGCCAAGCAAAATCACTGGTTTTCTGCCATATTTATCCGAGGCCGGTCCATAGATAAGCTGAGAGAGTGCCATGGTAACAAGAAAGCTTGAAATCAAAAACCTTACCAGCTGATCACTGCTGCCAAACTGATGCTCTATGGTCGGCAGGCTGGGAATAAACATATCGAGAGACAAAAAATAACCGCTGAACAGCAAAATGGCAAAAATTCCAAATAACCAGGCTCCTCTGCCTTGGCTTAAATCCAGTAATTTAGCCTGTATTTTTTTCATACCAACAGAACAGTTGTTCAATATATGTTGCATATCATACCCCCATCTACAATATGTTTCAAGAAAATTTAACACTCGTTCAATAAAATACCCATGACAAAAACTTGCCCAAACCGGCTTTTCCCATCATAATCATGATTATGAACATCAGATCGTTCGCTCGATGAAACCCTCACAAACCAGTCAGCGTAAAATCATCAATGCCGCCAGAAGCCTGTTTATCAGAAATGGGTTTAATGGTACCTCGCT
>JBMSHD010000155.1:0-3614 GCA_049416425.1 Francisellaceae bacterium
ATCAATGGTTCAACGCCATTGTACAAGGTTTTCAATTTTTTGGGGAGTTTTCAGATTTATATAAATTTAAAGAGCGGCTTCAATTTAATGAAAGTCAAGCTATTGTTATGAACCAAATTAAAGAAGAAAAAAGGGGTGGTAAAGTAATGGGCGATGGGAGTATAAATCTTCTTAGAACCCAGGAGAGTCGAGAAGGTGAGCTTCGCCGGATCATGAAAAATATAGATAGCATCGATGCCAATTCGTCAAAGATAACAAATGTTTGGAAAAGTGCGGACGTACCATTGGCTAAAGCTCAAAAAACGATGGCAGATGCTGTGAGTGATATAGAAAAAGCTCAAGTGGATTGGAAGTCGTTTGGAAATATTCTCGAAAATTTTAGGCTAAGTGTTGTTTAGTAAAAAGCGTGATAAGTAGACAAGGAATGATAGAATGTTGATGAATACTGAAAACTCCCCAAAATTTTGGCATTGCTGTTATGGACATGGTATAAAGGGCAATTTGCCATCCATGGACAGCTTTGTCCTGGATTACCGCGCCGTCCTGGCTCGTAATGACGTTGTCAGACGTCGTCATTGTTGACAAGGAAGTCAGCAATCCAGTTTACCATGGATGGTTACCCTCACGATTTCAATGACAATACATTGAAATCACTGCCTCAAGAGGCAATTATTAAAAATGGGGAGTTTTCAGGATGAATAATTATAAGAGGGCAATAATGTTATGGATGCTCTTCTCAATGATTGCTGCCATATCATCAGCAACGGCAGCACAAATCAATATCCAATACTATCTTAATAATGATAAGAGCAATGTGGTGGTAATGGATCGACAAAATGATATCCAAAATAGCAGTAATTATGCGGCTTATGGCAGCGAAGATAGTTTGGCTGCTGACTCAAAAACACTTGATTTTGGTTACAATAAAGAATATCAAGATGGATTATCTCAACTGTTATATCTGAGAAACAGAGATTATAATGCACAGAATAAACGCTTTATGACTCGAGACAGTGACATCAATCTCTGGAATAAATATAATTTCACCAATGCCAACCCGGTGATGAGCATCGATCCAAGTGGGCATAGTCCTGTTCTTTTAGCCTTTGGAGTAGCCAGCCTCGTAACATCGATTGTTTTGAATGATATTGGACGGCAGGCTAATAACTCGGTGATGCAAGATACGGCTACAGCGCTTCAATACCTGGCTTTAGCATCATTTGCAGCCAGTGCAGTTGGCGGAGGCCGTGCTGCCGCGGCAGAAGCTGCGGAATCAGAAGAAGGACAGTCTCTGTTGAGTAAAGTTGGCAGAAAAAGAGCGCTTGCCATATGGGCAGCATCAACATCTACCGCCGTAGGCACACAGATGGCAACCAATGCCCAATATCGAAGTGGCAAAGGTATGGCTTCCATGCTACTGTCGACAGTGGCTTCTTTCAGTGGTGCGATGGGTTTTCTCATGCCCGATTATGCACCAATATTTGGTATGCTTGATAATGGTCTGGAAGGGGTTTCCAATGCGATTTTAAATAATAATACCCATAATCTTGCGCAATCGATTGCCGCTGGTGCGATTTCTGGAGCCATAGCCGGTTATCTCGGTGGCATTATATATCAGCGTATCGACGCCTATACACAAGGTTTTGGAGCTGGTGCTTTAAAAGGCGTGGTCTCGACCATGGGCTTGTTTGCCGGCAGAGGTTTGGCGATGGAGTTTACCAGAAGCTTAAGCTATGACATGCTTACCGATAAAAGTTTTACTAACAGCGATACCCTGACTCAGCTGGGGCAAAATGTTATGGTTGGTGCGGGTGTGACTTCTCTTGAAGGCGTTGGTGGATTTTATATGAATCAGCCTGGTCAGGAGGTAGCTGGTTTTGCTGCCTTTGAAGTCGCCGGTGCTGCATTTGAAGTGGGTATTCCGGTATTGGAAAACCTATGGACAAAACACATAAAACAGAGTTGATATTGATTAATTTAAAGGTGCTGGAAATGCCATGTAACCCTATCAGTCAACAACGACTACTTATACTTATCTTTGGCTTATTGACTGCTATTTCCGCGTTTGCTCAAGAGACTGAACGCTATTTTTATTCAAACGCCAAAAGCATTGTCATGGTTGCTGATAAAGCCAATAACCCAAACACTTATAGCTATAGAGCCTACGGTCAGCGACAAGGCGATCCGTCTACTGTCAAGCCAAATACTGACCGCTTTGGTTACAATGGTGAGTATAGGGATGGATTAACGGGATTTGTCTATTTGCGCGCCCGAAGCTATGACCCAGACAAAAAACGGTTTCTGACGCGCGATTCTGAAATAAATCAATGGAATAGATATAATTTTGCCGCTGCAAACCCGGTGATAAATATCGATCCCAGCGGTCATTCAGCTTGGAACTGGATAGGTTTAGGCGCTGGTATTGCGGCTGCTGTGGCAACAACGGTGACAAGCAGCAATGCCGCTATTTTATTTTTTGCCTTAGGTGGAGCTAGTGCGTCGGTGGTGCAGAGTGCTGGTGATTTTAAACATCATCAATATTATGCCGCCGCAGGAAATCTTGTCAATGCAGCTGGAGCTCTTTTTGGGCTGGTATCCGCGCAACCTGAAATGTTTTCTTTCGTCCCGGCCACGACAGAAATTTCAGCCTTGAGAGAAACGGATGAAGCCATGGCGATGGCACAAAAAGCACTGAGAAATCGCTACATTCTTATCAGTAGTACCGCCTCCAATGTTGCAACGGGGGCAGGAGCCGGATTGAAAGAATATCAACAAGACTATGGTAACTCCCATAATGCTGCAAAAATAGCTCAGTATGTATTAATAAGTTCATTATTTGGTTTTGCCGGTGGTTATGCCTATGGCAAAATGAGCTCTGGTATTAATGGCGAAACCCCCTATTTAAAGGCGGCTTTTTTGGGTAGCCGGAGAACCTTTACCAATGGTTTAATTTCATCATTGGGAGGAATTAGCAATAGATTAATTAATGATTCACAGACGCATGATTATAGCAACTTACGCTCTGGTAGTTACTGGCAAAATGAAGCCGTTAATCTTAGCTCTTCGCTTGCTTTGGGTGCCGTATCAGGCATCGGGCAGGCTGGTCTTGCACGCGATACGAATTCATTTAGCTTTCGTCTGTATCGTTTCGGCTATTTAAATATAAAAGCCCCGGTGTTTAGCAGCTTAATTTCAGGACATATCAAAGATTACTCTAATTTAGGCTGGTGATAAAAGCAGATAGTGACGAAGAAGAAAAGTGAGTGAAAATGTTAAGGGGGCAGACGTCAGTTTATAATTTATTTTTGTAAAATATTAAATTTTTAAAAATAAAAATATATCAGGTATTTGATTAAAATTAATTGAAGCATATAATGGCAAGCTACGGATTATCATAGCTTTGATTTACTAACACGGGAGTTTAAAACAATGATCCATAAACTATTAAACGCCTTAAAGGCGCAACCGGCGAAACCGATTATCTCCGACGATGAAAAAGTCATTAAAAAACAGTATCGGTACTGGCGCATACGACTGATGTACTCGATGATAATTGGCTATGCCCAAGTTGGTAAATTATTGATTAAATGTTCATCAAAATACTCTTTTTTCAC
>JBMSHD010000156.1:0-3613 GCA_049416425.1 Francisellaceae bacterium
CGATTTTGTATATGGATATACAAAATCTATTATGAGGCCCGAGGCACCCAGCAATCCACAACAGCAACAACAGGCAACCAAGGTCGGATTTGCCTATTTAATTATCGGTGGGCTGCTTTTGGCCGTCGGTGCCATTGCCATCGTCATGGGAAATTCCGTCAACGGCACAAATATCAGCAAATCCATACAGTCCATCTATTCAGGTAGCACGCCTGATACACCCACCAATATCTACGATGGTATCATCGTCTATGTGCTTATTCCCTTTCTGGATTTAACCCTGATACTGGGACCGGCACTGGGGGTGATTCTTTTATGCATGGGACTTCATCGTCTTCGTTATCACTCCAATCAACAGATTATGTCCGCCTATCGCCGCTCTCCCATGGCCACTGGATTTTATTTTTTAGTCGGCGCCTTAATGCTCTACCCTTATGGCATCATCTCGGCATTGAGTCAATCACTATTTCAAAGCCTAAGCATCAGTCAAAATTGCCTCGGCAGCAGTGGTGGCAGCTTTCTGTCCTATTTCAACAACCTCGATGTCCAATATATCATCGGCTTCTCCGACAACAGTGTCACCTGTACGGCGATTACCGCCAGCTCATCTATTAATGATCAGTTGATTCGGCTGACGTATGCCGTTTTATTTGTCGTCGGTTTCATCTCTTTCTTAAGAGGCATCTTCATGTTGACGGCAGCCGGCGAACACATGGGCGGTCCTTCGGCCAGTGTATCGAAAATCGTCTGCCACACGATCGCCGGAATCTGTGCCATGAATGCCAATATCGTCATCGATATCGTTGACTATACCTATCAGCTTATCGTCAAAAGTAACGGCTCCAGCTAACGACTTCATTGGCGGTTGAACTCAATGCCGTAGCTAAAATCCGATTTCACCGATTTGATTATCACGATTTGGTGATAATGCAAATTCGTGTTATTTCATTTTGCTATATTTTTGAGTGATAGATTGAATAATAAACAAATCATTACTAAATTTAATCATGAGTGAGAACGCAAGTTCAACTTATTTCATCGTAGCAATATAGTGAAATCATCAAGAATACATCAATTATGGAGCTATAAAATGAAGCTGAAAAAATCAAATTTAACCCTGCTATCTGCTCTTATTATGGGAGCTATTGCCTTTACTGGCTGCAGCAGTGAAGCATCCTCCTCCGCAGATACTGACGATACTACTTCAATCAGCAGTGTTGAGGAGTTCGAATCGATTCCTGGAACATCATCCGAATTACAGGTCAGCAATAATACTAGCCTCACCATGACAGCAGAGGCTGCCGTGGCTGCCGAGAATATCCGACTTTATTTCGATGATGCGGACATGGCTGACAAATTTAGCATCAGCTACAGTGGCTGTGATGAGCTTGCCGCCGGCAATCAGTGTACGATTACCGTGACACAGATCGCCGGTGATGATTCTCTGGCGGAAGGCACGGTTGTCAATGCGTATATTCAGGGCGAGAATACCAAAAAATGGCCATTTATCATCCTGGTTGATAGACTTCAGATAGTTGATGAGAGTGCCATCGACGCCATAAGCCCAGGCGAATCTATTGGTTTTAGCATCGTCAATCCAACCGGCTTTTTGGTTAAAGGCATAAGCTTCGACTCAACGGCGGCTGGTGTCAGTCTGAGTGATGACTGTGAAAATCAGATTGCCGCTGGTAGCTCGTGTACACTAACGATCACGGTTGAGAGTAGTGCTCAGAGTTCAGATCTTGATCTCAGTATCTCCGATGAGCGCTATGACAAATCAACAGATGGTCAGATTCTTAGCGTTGTCAGGCCAGTGCTGACTTTATCGACAAACTATCCCGATCCGGATGATCCAAATACCCAGTATAATGTTGTTGTAGCTGGTCAAAGCATCAGTATCATCATTTATAACAACACGGCTGGAAAAGCCTATGGACTCGATTTATCAGGCGCCGATAATATCCTTCCCGGGTTATCGATGGCATCCAGCAACTGTCCTGATAACCTGTTGGCCAACAGCCAATGCACGGTAGTATTTGATGCCAATACCACCGCAGCCAATGGTCAGGCCACATGGACAATTCCAGCCGGCAATAATTTTAACGCCGCTGAAGTCGATATTCATATCATCGCACTGCCAGATGATCTTAATATGAGCCCATCTGATGACTATATCATCACTTCCAGTAATACGACTGCTGGGGTGACACTCAATGTTGTAAATACCACAGGGTATGATGTCACTTCATTCGATCTCAGCGACTATGATAACAGCAAATTTACCATAGATGCTGCTCAGTCAGACTGTGATGATCAAGCCACGCTTGCTCAGGATGCTGAATGTCAATATGTTTTGAGCTATAACCCGGGGGAGGTCACGGACTATTATACCCAAGACTATGACTTTACCGCTTCGGGTACCGCCAATGGTTCAGGTGTCAGTGCCACGGCGTTGATTACTTCCATTAACCTTGAGCTGTTTTATACGCTTCCATTTGATTTGCTATTAAGCGACAATAGCTTACCAACCACAAGAAACCGGTTTGCCACCGTTGCCGATGTCAATGGTACAGCAAAGCTTGTATCAGGAACTTCCGGTGGCTTAGCCATATCCACCGATAGTGGTGCGATCTGGAATTATCTTACTTCGGGCAAGTCTCTGGCATCAAATGTATTGAGTTTCAGAGCTTATCTGCTGGATGATGCCAATAATCTGCTTTATGCGGGATCAGATGGTGGCGGTTTTTCAGTGATTGATCTTGATGGTGAAATCGTTCTGAAAACCTACACCACCGATGATGGATTAAGCAGTAATGTCGTCAATGGTTTTTTGCAAGATGGCAATAACTTATTTATCTCTACAAATGACGGGGTATCGGTAATGGATATCAGTAGTGGTGCCGCTAACGGTGTTTTTCTCAGCAAAGTTTATAGTACCACGGATGGCTTTGGCAGCAATTATACATTCGGTATGCTTAAGATAGGCGATAGCCTTTTTATCGCTACCTTTGATGGTCTGGCTGTCTTAGATATCAGCTCTGGCGCCGATCAAGGAAGTGTGACCAAAAATTATACCACATCCGATGGATTGGGGGCTAACGGAACATTCTCACTAGTCCAGGATGGCACTGACATCCTTGTCGCTACGAGCGGCGGCGGCTTATCGATTCTGGATATTAGCGCCGGCGTTAGTCAGGGAAATGTTACAAAAACCTATAACACAACCGATGGGGTAGCCGACAATAGTGTCTATTCGCTTGTCAAAAATGATAATACGATTTTTATCGGTAATCACGGCGGTCTGTCCGTGTTGGATGTCAGTGCCGGCATCAATCAGGGAACAGTCAGCAAAACCTATACCGTCTCAGATGGCTTAAGTGACAATATTGTTCGGGCGCTTTCTTTCAATGACAATACGCTCTATCTCAGTACCGAAGAGGGCAGTCTGTCTCTGCTTGATATCAACCCGAATGATGGCAGTATCACGGTCAACAGCTCTAAGAATTACCTGCTTCCGAGTGAAAACATCGGCACCAGCCTGCTATATAACGACACGATCTATGGAACGCGCGCAAAATAACTTCCTTTTTTTCATGGCGAAATATCTTCCAAT
>JBMSHD010000157.1:0-3580 GCA_049416425.1 Francisellaceae bacterium
CAGCAGGTGATCAATGCCGTAAGACCGTGATGCGCCGCGGCGCATCTCCCTAGGACTTCATAGGATTCAACTAACTCATCATTCGTGATGCACTGATCAGGAACAACAAAACCAGTCGCAGAAATAACCGATGCCATATTATCCCCAATTTTTATTTCGAGCATCCTGTGTTTGGATACTCCCCATTCATGGCCACCATTTTACGCTTTTATTTTGCTATTTCTATTGTAGGGAACACCCTATTTTTAGGAGGATGCATCCATTTTTTAGGAGTCAGACACTAAAGCACAATATTTATGATCTTAAACGCCTGTTCAGCCTATCCTTATCACCACGGATAGGTCGGAGTTTAATGCCTCGATATCAAACAATGTAAAAATTGACGATTTTAGTAAAAAGATAATAAATATAAATCAAAATTTTGGGGCTAAATTTTTAACCTAACCGTGTTAGAATATTTCCAAATTTTGTTAGATGGCAGGGTCATTGATGCAAGCGCAAACAGAATCAGACGGGGAAGTCTCTAAATCAAAATTTTTATACAGTGTAAAATCCATTCTTGTGGGTATGAAATGGTTATTGATGGGTGCAGCAGACGAAAACACAAGCGTCTATAAACTCATCAGCACGAAGAAGAATAAAGTCGGTGAGCATATTGCTGTCATACAGATTAAAAATACTCGCAACACCTTCCAGATGACACCAGAAGATATTTTGACCGATGATGGGTTATTACACCTGTTTTCAAAACGAGATATTCGCACACTGACGCAACTTGGTCATCAGAATCTTCACCAACCAAAATATAAAATAGTGGATATCCGTATTGCCGATGGCGTCGAAGATAGCTATGCCTTTATCTTCAAAAAGAAAGGCGGCCTTAAGACTCATAGCCGCCTTGCTCGAACACTTTTGCAAAATAAATCAATGCTGTATCAGTTTCCACCTGAAGATATCTATAGAATTAGCTTTGCCGCCGGTAATGAGGTCGGGAAAAGAGACCGACAGATGGCTATGCTAAACGCTGATCATGCTCTATAATGACAATGCTTTTTTGCACTATCGTCTGTAAAACAGGCTCTTTGTTTAACCTCATCATAGCAAGACATAACCTCCTGCTCCCAGAAAAACAAGATTTCCATGCCAATCCGCACGCTATATAGGCACTACTGCCAAAAATGTGGTTCTGTTATTTTTGTTGTCCTGAATATCTGTCGCTATCAGCTCAAGATCATAAATATCTGCACAGGCTTTATTGGCGATGACAGCTGCCGTTTCTGGCAAGATACCATGACTGAGCGCCGAAGCGGCAAAAGCTGTGTCCTTCTGCTGTATTTGATCGACACAAGCCAGATGGTGATAAAGATAAGACTGGCACTGACGCAGTGCCTGAATATGAGAGTGAACCTCGGTGATGGCAGAGAGCTTCACGCCTTTTCTCACCATGAGATTCTGAGATATCGGAATCGAGAATACTTCCTCGATGCGGCAGTTATATCGAGATAGCGCTTGAATACTCTCAAGCACAATACCAGAAGTATTATTCTCAATGGCAAAAACACCATAATCGATATTTTTTTGACTCAATGTCGATAAGACACCTTCAGAGCTTAAACAATAATCAATTTTATAGCTAAGCATATTTTTCTTAATGGCAAATTGATTACCGGCAATCTCACTGAAACTGCCATGACTGCCCTGGACTCCAATAATTTTCATTCCAGACCTCAATATTTAAATGGCGTATAGCTTACGGCGTAATCATACACATCCACCTTATCAACAGATCTGGCAAGTTTGATGATAATAGCAGCCGGAAAAGCCGCGATAACATTCCAGATTAACTTGCTTAAATAGGTGTATAGTGCCAAAAACATGACTGAGACATGAAAACTACTGCCATGCCATATGATAAATACCATGGCGGCAGAAAAGGCAAATTCTCCAATTGCAGATGACGTAATACTCCTTAGGATGAAAAAGCGCCCTTTTGTCATGATCTTCCATTTACTCAAAAGATAGGAGTTCAATAGATAGCCGAGCGGTGTTGCGATAACATGAGTCACCGAGATGAAAAAAATATTCTTATACACGATTTCATATGAAGTCTGAAACTGCCAGCCACTTGGAGATGGGAGATGGATAAGAAAACCGATCAAGCCTGAAAAGACAATGTTAAAGATGAGTGATAACCAGATTATTCTTCTGGCTTCACTATAACCATAGACTTCTGAGATAATATCCGTGATGACAAAGGTCAGGGGGAAGATCAAAGAGGCCGCCGAGATCGTCATGCCATCAATATCAACGAGCTTGTATACAACGACATCATTGACAAACATGATGGTGAAGAAGGTGATCACAAGCATCATGAAAAACTGATATTGCTTATGACCTGTATTCGGGTAAATTCTAGTGGGCATATCGACAGCTGACATCGTTTGAGGTGATTAGATTAAAGCGTCATTTT
This sequence comes from Francisellaceae bacterium, assembly GCA_049416425.1. Classification (GTDB taxonomy): domain Bacteria; phylum Pseudomonadota; class Gammaproteobacteria; order Francisellales; family Francisellaceae; genus JBMSHD01. The sequence continues at coordinate 2,471 of JBMSHD010000157.1, forward strand.
ACACGTTCTACGGTTATTTACAATAGGAGAGGGAACCCATTTTTTAGGCCTTAACACCTAAGTGCCTAAGATCACCGGCTATCCTGGATGGCCGCAATAGCTCCTCCAAATCAATTATCGCCAATAAGCCCACGCAAACTATTGTAAATTTCCGTCAACATGGTATCTTAGCAACTTGATTTATAATACAAAGTTATTTTATTCGTATAAACAACCAAAACATTTAAAAAAATAATGATGGATAGAAAAATAACAGTGACTCATGAGTTAAACAACATCACCGCCGCCTTAAGCTCGAGTCTTTCGTTGATTCGTCTTAAGAGTGAAAGTGACTCAGTGAACCAGCTTCTGCAAATTATGGAGCAACAGATGGAGAAGCTCAAGATTCTCTCTTCGCAATGCAGCACCTTTGAGATCGAAAGCGTTTAAATACTTATGAGGAGATCGCAGTGGATCGATACAATATTCACATCATAGACGATGACCAGACACTTCTTCGCTCTTGGGTCATGTTGTTTGAATCGCTTGGCTATGACGTTCATGAATATCAATCGGCAAATGACTTTCTTACCAACTACAACAGACGACAGATCGAGTGCATTATTATCGATATCTGGCTGCCTGGGTGTAATGGTGATAAGCTTTTCGAAGAAATACGACATCGAGGCATTACCGCACCCTGTATTTTTTGGTCAGGACAGATGTCGATTGAGCTTGCGGTCAATCTCATGAAAAAAGGCGCCGTCAACGTTATTGAGAAAGGAGTCGAGCATCTCAAGATCAAAGCGGCCATAGACGATGCATTGAAGATCTGTCAAAAATCAAGAGTAAAGCAATCGCTACTCGAAACATTCAAAAAGAACCTAAAAAGACTCAGCAAAACCGAGTTAGAGGTGTTTGAATCTATCCTTGAGCGAAAGAGTGTCGATGAGACGGCAATGCTTAAAAACAGATCACCCAGAACGATCAGTGAACAAAGAAGAAATATTTTTCGAAAATTGGAATTAAAGACGGCCAATGAAGTTTATAATCATTGCAGAGAAATTGGCTATATCGTATACCCAAGTTGGTAAATTATTGATTAAATGTTCATCAAAATACTCTTTTTTC
>JBMSHD010000158.1:0-3490 GCA_049416425.1 Francisellaceae bacterium
ATTCAGCTCTGCCTGGGTATGAGGGTAAATCGTATCGTGATCTTGCAAATATGATGACTGCAGATTCTAATTTTTTGGATTTCAAAGCCGATATACTAAAAAGCCATAAAGATGTATTATTGGCTCAAATTAAAAATGGTTATGAATCTGTAGTGAAGCATGCCGACTTGAGTTTGAAGAAAGATCCGAAGTTTATGTTGGCTGCTGCTAAAATAGATACCAATGTACTGTACCGTGCCGATGAGAGTTTGAAGAAAAATTTCGACTTTATGCTGCGCTTGGCCAAGGAAATAGGTATTGATGCGGTAGATATCTGTGCCGATAAGAGTTTGCATGAACCTTAACTTAACAATGAAGAGATTGCGTTGTTAGTTGTTAAGAAAGACGGTTTGCTATTAGAAACAACATTACCTGCAAAACATAGAAATGATCCAAAGATTGTATTGGCTGCTATAGCGCAAAATAAAAAGGCCGCGGCGTATATCGCTGAGGTCTTTGCGCGAAATTCAGAGTTTATGTTGGATGCTGCCAAAATAAACATCTATGCACTGAAATATGCCGATCAGAGTTTGAAGAAAGATCCGAAGTTTATGTTGGATGCTGTCAAAATAGACTTCAATGCACTGAAATATGCCGATCAGAGTTTGAAGAAAGATCGGGAGTTTATGTTGGATGCTGCCAAAATAAACATCTATGCACTGAAATATGCCGATGATAGCTTGAAGATGGATCGGGAGTTTATGTTGTATGCTGCCAAAATAGACTTCAATGCATTGAGATATGCCGATCAGAGTTTGAGGGAAGATTTCGACTTTATGCTGCGCTTGGCCAAGGAAATAGGTATTGATGCGGTAGATATCTATGCCGATTATAGCTTGTGGGAACGTTTACTAGATAATGAAGAGATTGCGTTGTTAGTTGTTAAGAAAAATGGTTTGCTATTAAAACATTTACCTGAAAAATATAGCAATGATCCAAAAATTGTATTTGCTGCTGTAGCGCAAAATAAAGAGGCCGCGGCGTATATCGGTGCGGTCTTTAAAGCTGAGAATTGTACCAGTGATCCCTATAGTACTGCACTCCCAGTTTTGGATTCAAAGCAACAAGATAAGCTAAATACTAAAGGCTTAGGCTTAACCTAGTACCCCTCTTCCATTTAATTTTGACAGGTTAAATACTATTCTGTAGAGCCTAAGGAACCTGTCTGAAATAAATTCCTCTTCATTAGTGAAGTGGGGCGAAGAGCGTCTCGAGTCGTGCAAACAGTTTTGCACGGCTAGTGATAAGCGCCATGAGCTCTGCGAATGGCAGGAAAACGCGGAGCGGACGGGGTAGTATTAAAATTAAATCAGGTCAGACCTATGGGGCTGAACCTTAAACCCCTCACCCGCCTGGCTTCGCCAGTCGACCTCTCCCTCAAGGGGCGAGGTGTCTGGAACCCTTAAAAACTTACGTATAAACCTATGCGTCAGGGAAGGGGAGTATTCCCTTCCCTTGGGGTCAAGGGGAGGAGTTGGTTTACTGGGTCTTCACAGATCTGATATCGCTGACATTTCTGGCTTCTGGATCAAAGCTTATGCCAAGAAGATAAATATCCTTACCCTGATTTTGATATTTCTCGGCATAGCCGCGTGATTGAATCTGCTCGATGGCGGCGGTGGCATCGCCGTATTTGACGAGTTTAAACTCGATGATGATGATTTTGTCCATCAGAATCAATGTCAAATCAATTCGTCCCTGATTGGTAACATCCTCGGCAATCAAATCATAGCCTAATGCCGCTAGAAAGCTGTAGACAATGCTGGCATAGAATCCTTCACCTAATGCATCCTGCGAGGCTTGGATTCCGGCCCTTCGCTCCATGCTCCGGGCGTCACTCGGCGAAGAGCAGTGCTCTTCATTTTCCCGAGATGACCCCTCGTATTGCTCTATTTTGTTATTTCGATACCAATCATTGGGAATAGAGGCAAAATGGGCGCTAAAGACCGATCCCAGGATTTCAAACTCGGCTTTGAATAAGGCCTGATCAAGCCGCTGAAGATGTCTGTTTTTATCTGCCGTACGGCTGGCTATGCCCGCCAATGCATTGTTTAAACTGGACTTGACTTCAAGGTTAGGATAGATCAACTCATAGGCATAGGTCATGCCGATCGTCGTGGTCTGCTTCACCGTCAGATAACCGGTCTGAAACAATAGTGTCTCAATCGGCATGTTGTCGATATCAAAGGTCTTTAGAACATCTTCTCCCACGACGAGATTCTCAAGCTCTGGTATAAAATAATGATTGTTCTGTATAAGCTTAATTAAATATGTCGGCGTTGCCGTCTCAAACCAGTAGGCCTGATAACGGTAGTTGTTATCGATAAACAGCAAAATATCAAAGGGGTTATAGACCTTTTGTGCCTCACTGCCGGTGAAGTTATAACCATTATACCAACGCTTCAACAGTGAGTAATCAACATCGCCTTGTCGTAAATGTTCACGAAATGAAACCTCAAGCTCGACCTGATTATAGCCACAGATATCGGCATAACGACCATCAAGGGTGATATCATTGAGGTTGTTTAAATCACTGAATAAACTGATCTTGCTGAATTTAGACACCCCGGTTAACATGGCAAACTCAAGATAGGGATCGCTTTGTTTAATATAGGTATACAGCCCTTTTAAAATCTCTCGCATCTGATACGCCACATCGCTGTCATGAAGATTATCCAGAATCGGCTTGTCGTATTCATCAACCAGCACCACAACTCGCTGTCCGAGCTTCTCATATAAACCGCGGATAAGCTCACCAAATTTAACCCCATAATCCGTCTGTGTCAGCGTCACGCCATATTGCCTGGCATGAAATTCAAGGCTATTGTCAAGCTCGGTGAAAAAACGTTGTTTTGTGAAAAAGCTGGAACTGGCACCAAAGTTTAAATGAATCACCGGATGACTGACTTCCCAATCCCAATTATCCTCAAGAAACAGCCCTTTAAATAACGCTTTGTTGCCTGTATAAGCTTCTTTAATGGTGTCGATCAGAAGCGATTTACCAAATCGACGAGGACGAGAGAGAAAATAATAACCGCCACCTGTGTTGGCAAGAGTATAGATATGCCTGGTTTTGTCGACATAGACATAGTCACCTTTTATAATTTTCTCCAGCCCAGAGATGCCGATGGGAAGTTTTTTCATTTATCGTCTTTCGTTATGCTGTTGCCTACTCAGTAACTATATCATAATTTCTTGGGCTTACGAATCAAAATCAAATGCCCTGGCCGCCATACTGCCATAGCCTAATTGAGGAGGATTTTCAGGAGGAACCTCACCAAAATCACCAAACTGAGTAGAAGCGCTATAGGGGCTTGGCTTATCTAATTGATCCAGCCAATCCTTTTCACTCTTGATTGCTTGTTGATATTCTGAGGAAGCTTCACCTCTTTTTTTCTTAGGAACGCGCGCAAAATAACTTCCTTTTTTTCATGGCGAAATATCTTCCAAT
>JBMSHD010000159.1:0-3467 GCA_049416425.1 Francisellaceae bacterium
CATCGTCAGGTCTTTAATTCTTATAAAACCAGCTATACGCTGGTTTTTTTATGCCTGACATTTACGTTCTATACTGCGAGCTTTTTTATGTCTGAAAGTCATGATCTATATTCAAAGTCAACCGAAAGGTAAAAAATAGAATTTCTAAAAAGCATACTTGCGAAAGAGATTGCCTTAATGACAGGCTGGATTCTGGCTTTGTGTCTATAAAAATGAGTTCTAAAAATCATGAGTGCTAATTAATGGTGTATAGGTCGATTTTGGTCATATTAGCCATAAAATCAAGATAGCGATTGATATTAGCGGGTATGGCAATGAGATCTCTGGAGATGGTGAGATTTCGAAGAATTGGAAAAACAGTAATATCATCCCAACTCAGCCGATCGGATGTGGCAAAGAGATGACGCATCAGCAAATCGATATCATTTAAAATAGGTTCTGCACGCTCGGCAAAAATCAGAGGGAAACGCTCAATGGCTTTGAAATCACCCAGGTATTTTTCTTTTTTATGTTGAAAATAATCTCTGGCTGATTGAGTGGGGAAATCCAGCGAATTTTGTGGATGATGAATCATGCGAGCATAGACGATGGGTCTTATTGTTTTTGACAGTCTTTCAATAAGTCCAAGCAGAGGGCTGTCTTTATCATGCGCCGCCAGAACATGGTTGCCATCAAAGATATCGAGATAAGCACAGATGTCAAGACTTTCGATTAAAAAGCTACCGTCATCTTTTTTTAAAAATGGTACTTGTTTCCTGCCGATGAGATCAAGATGCACTTTTTCATCGTCATTGGCAAGATAGTGCAAAGAGATATCAAGCTTTTTAAAGTCGGCGATAATACGTGGTCTTACACAGTAAGGGCAGTGATTATAGATATACATTTCCATGATTTGTCTATCCTTATTTTATAGATTAAGTTCAAAATAAATTCCCGTCATAAAATTGTGAATGTTGTCACATTTTGTATGTGTTTTTTAACAAAGAAAATTAAAAGGTAGAATGATTGAGGAAGGGCACTGAAGCCTCAAATATTATAGCTGCTGGATGAGATATTGCTGTTTGAGCCAACCCAGTCGGTATGGAAATATTCACCGCGTGGGCGATCTTTACGTTCGTAAGTGTGAGCACCAAAATAGTCGCGTTGAGCCTGAAGCAGGTTTGCCGGCAGTGAGGCGGTGGAAAAACCATCAAAGAAGCTTAAGGCCGACGACATCGCTGGAGTTGAAATTCCTGATGCGATAGCGCTGATCAGAATGCGACGCACGGCAGGCAAGGCATTTTTGATCAGCATTGTGAAATAGTCATCAAATAAAAGGTTTTGAAGTGTGCTGTTCTTATCGTAGGCAGCTTTGATTCTCTCCAGGAATACGCTGCGGATAATGCAGCCTTCGCGCCAGATCATAGCAATCTCCCCCAGATTGAGCTGCCAGTCACGGTCGATTGAGGCCTGATGCATCAACATATAGCCTTGAGCATAAGAGATAATCTTCGCAAACAGCAGAGCCTGGCGCAAATCGTTAATAAAATCATCATCACAATGTGGTTGAGTATAAGCGTTATGATCATAGAGTTCATGAGCCTGAGTTCGCAGATCTTTTCGGGCTGAAATACAACGGGCATAGACGCTTTCGGCAATCAGTGTCAGTGGTACACCAAGATCAAGTGAGTTGATGGCTGTCCATTTTCCTGTGCCTTTTTGACCAGCGGTATCGAGAATGCGGTCGATCACATAGCCTTCTTCATCTTTAAACTTCAAGATATTGGTGGTGATCTCAATCAGATAACTATCAAGTTCAGTATGATTCCATTGGGAGAAAATTTCAGCCATTTGTTTATTATCAAGTCCGCTTGCCTTAAGCAGAGCATAAACCTCACAAATCAGCTGCATGTCACCATATTCAATGCCGTTATGAACCATTTTGACAAAGTGACCGGCTCCGCCGCTACCAACCCATTCACAACAGGATTGGCCATCTTTTGTTTTAGCGGCAATGGCCTGAAAGATGGGCGCAACATATGGCCAGCCATGACTGTCGCCGCCTGGCATTAAAGAGGGTCCAAAACGGGCTCCTTCTTCGCCACCGGATACCCCCATGCCGATAAAGTGGAGCCCAAGTTCACGGAGTCTTTTGCAGCGGCGTTCACTGTCGATATAATTAGAGTTGCCACCATCGATAATAATATCACCTTTATCAAGATATGGCAGAATGGCATCTATAAAGTGATCAACAACCTCGCCGGCTTTAACCATAAGCATGACGCGTCGTGGCTTGGCTAATTTTGAAATCATCTCTTCAATAGAATGAGAGCCAATAATATTCGTTCCTTTGGCGGCACCATTTAAAAAATTATCGACTTTTTGGGTGGTACGATTGAAAGCCACGACCTTGAAGCCATGATCATTCATATTCAATATCAAATTTTGCCCCATAACAGCAAGTCCAACTACTGCAATATCTGCTTTTTGCATTGTTTATCTCGTTGATTCGTTCCTGACTCTGCTATTTTAATCTTTTCTGCATCCGATATAAAGGGTTAATTGAGTCGCTTTGCTAGGAAGAGATTTCCAAAAGTTGTGGTCTCATGCAAAATAAAGGCTGTCGGATATTTATATAGCGTCGCATAAAACAAATGGTAGAAGAGGCCGGTGACAATTTCATTGCTGGGCGTGTAAACGGAAGGCTGATCAATGCCTGAGAAAGGTATAACCTAACCCATACACCAAATTTGATTATGAGCTGACGTTTATGGAGTGTACGCTGGTCAAGAGATGGAATGAATTCTTTTGTGCAACTAAGAGCTTGGATACACAGTAAAGGTGAGTGGGGTCAAAAATGGAATATGGCTGTGTTAAATGCTGCATAGCATTATGTTTCCTATCTGGTGGCTATTATGTTACCTAGAGTATCTTGCGATAATGGTGAAGACAAATAAAGATCTTCTGACTCCCAAATCAATAAACCTTGTTCATTATAGGTGGCGATAGACATAGGCACTCCATTAATTGCACCAGCAACCCGTCCATTGATAAAAGCTTGTGTGTTACCGGACATCAACAGTGGTGTAGATAAAATAATACCCCCAATTTGTCCCCCAATAATATTTGAAATAATATTTGGGGCGAAGGCATCAAATACTACGCCAGCTACCAAATTACTGGCAATATCCTCTCCCATCGCAATTCCAAATTGTCGCCAACTGCTATAACCACCAGCAGAAAGTTGAATACTAATATCACCAGAGACTCCAATAATTGCATCGCGTAAAACATTTTTAATACTTGGGCGTCTGAGCCATTGCCATTTTGATCTTCCTGCATTACTGTCTTCCGCATTGTCAGCAGATGCTGACTCTGAGGCATCTTCACCACTGAGGCTGCTCTCTGCACTATCACTGATATCCGATATATCTGCTATACCCAAGTTGGTAAATTATTGATTAAATGTTCATCAAAATACTCTTTTT
>JBMSHD010000160.1:0-3423 GCA_049416425.1 Francisellaceae bacterium
ATTGCGCTCTAAAATTTAGAGCGATTTTTAAAAAAATGAAGCAACATAATAATTCAATTGCCATTCGAACAAATATTGACGAGAAAAGCACCATAAAAACATTTATCAATTTATTATTATATATAAATCAATATATTTTATAATTTATTGAATGCCATTAAAATCGAAACAAGGAATAATGATGAAGATAGACCAGATTCAAGCGATTAATACTGCCATAAGAAGTCTCGAAGACAACAACCAGCTGTTTGGCAGCTGCTTGGTTGAGGCCGCCAATCATGCCTATCAAAAATATCGAAGTTCAACCGGCACAAGCAAAACGAGATGGCTGCCACAAATCAGTCAGCAAATGCAAATGCTTGCCGAGGCGTATGCAAATGATTCACCGTCCCAGCTGAAACGAAGCTTCTACCTGCTCAATCAAATCGGTTCATTTAGCATTAAAGACGTAAGTCTTGGCTATATTCCGACTTCCTCAACCTCTTACAATACACTGTTGATGTGCCATTTTATCAATAAACTCATGCAAGAGACGGCACCTGTCTACCAGATTCAAACCCAGGAAGCCATCTCAGATCTTGAATTAATAAGCAGGGATTTCTATCTTGAGGTGATGCTCACGCTTAAAATTGAGCCTGATGACAAAACACCTAAAACCACCTCTGCTTTAAATGCCAAAAGCATTGCACAGAAAATTTATGAAAACCATCAGCAAGGTCATTTAAAAGCACACATACTGACCGTTGCGCGCAAGACAATTGCTTCATTTACCGCACGCAGAGACAACAACGGTTATATACTCCCGCTTCAATATGCCTCCCAATATTTGATAAATTACCAGATCAAAGGCCTCAGCTGGAATGCCACAGACGAGATCAAACGCGCCGAAGAAAGCTGTAGACAGCTTTCAGAAGATGAGGTTGATGTCTTTAAATCCCTGCTTAGCTTCTCCTGTATTGGACACTGGAATTCAGAAGATCGAGATGAGTCGTTCAACACACTGTTCTTTTTAGAACTAGCCACTTTAGCCACTTCAAATGACCTAAACTTAAGCGAGCTGGTACAAAAGTGCAAACAGCATGTCACCGGTTTTGCCTATCTTATCCCTTTTGAAATTTTGAAGCTTCGCTCCAACCACAAACCCAAACCCCTCGTCAGCAGTACAAGCTTTCATGATCATAAAGACGATGCAAATCAGCTACAGATGGTAGATAATCTTAGCTATAATGATTAAAAATGATAACTTATCTTGGCACCCAACTCCCACTGATAGGCAGCTTTATCACCGATTCCGGACTCCACCGTCACCTCTCCAAGACCCGTCAGACGAGTAAAAAGATCAAGCATGACATGGTTAAAAATCTCTACACCGCCGCCTATCTCTGCATCATAGATAAAATTATTATTCACCTCATTAGCCTGATAGCTGAAATTGGCAGAGCTGATCTGAGACTCGGTTGAATTTCTTCCCCAGCCCAAACCCATGCCAAAATACAAATTCCAATCATTGGAATGCAATATATCCCAATATCCATCAAGCATGAGTTTCCTGGTCATCAGATTCACATCAGCACTTTGATTATCAGCACTTCCTGCGGATGAGTAAGCATAAACCGATAGCCTGTCTTTGGCATCGATGCTCTGACTGTAACGAATATCAAAATGAAAGGGCAAATTGTATTGCCTGAGGCTATAGCCGATAAAAAAACCAGCATCGGCTGAAGAGGCTTCAATACTATCGGGTCGAACAACATCATTGTCTACGCCGTTGATATAATAGGCATCGGCATAACTATAGGCATAAGCACCTTCCATACCAATGGAAAACGCCTCATACCAGGGTCGGCTCAACGAATCCACATCAAAAATCGACATCAACGCCCCATTGTCATATTCCGGTGATTGATCCATACCGGCATCAAACATAGCAGCATTGGCATCACTGATAAGCATTAGCAAAAAAACGATGGTGAAGCTTCTTTTTTTAATCAAACTAAAACCCTACAAAAAAACAAAACCCGAATGGATTATAAGGTATTTTGGCGTAAAATCGGCTCTAAATTTTTGAGCCAAATTTGCCACTTTTCTGCTTTGTTTGTATCTCAGCATCGTGTATAGTCTCTTGCACAAATAAAAGACAAAACACCTCTATCATGCCTTCTGCTTTACAACAGGTAAAAATGCGAAATGATTTCTATCGAGACAATTTTCGCCGTATTGCACTTATTCTGCTGATCTCGATTCTGATGAATATCCTGCTTCTTGCCGGCTTTATTATCGCCCTTGGTATGCAGCCCAATCCCAAATATTTTGCCACCACCGCCGATGGACAGATTATCAAACTCAATGCGCTCAACCAGCCTGTTACTAACGATGGCTCGGTTATCAGCTGGGTTTCCAGGGTCATTCCAGATATCAATACCCTGGACTTTCTCAACTACCGAAGCGAAATCAACGCCAAACGCCAATACTTTACCTCCTTTGGCTGGAAGCAATACCTCAAAGCCTTTCAACCGATTATTGACAAAGTGATTCATGGGCAATATATCCTAAGCGCCACCCAAACCGATGTGCCAATCATCACTCAAAAAGGCCTGATCGATGGAGTCTATAGCTGGCGCGTTGAGCTGCCATTGCTTATCACCTATCAAAAAGGCAATGATAAGGATGTCGAGCATGTCATCTGGAACCTGCTGATTCAGCGCTCCAATGAGCATGAGTCCAGCCCTTATGGCATATCGCAAATCATTCAAAAACAGCAGGATAACACATGATAACCAACAATATACTCGCCAAAATTGGTGCCCTCTATGAACATCATCATTATAGCTATAAAAATACCGAACTCGATGCCAAACAACTTACCTCGCCCTCGGATCAAATTCTGCCTAAAATACTGCAAAAGGCCGAAAAACTCTATCGCTTTCTGTTTGATGAACCTCTGCAACACCAAATCACACAGCCTCAGGAAAATCGTTGTGCCGAGCTTAAAGTCAATATGCCCGAAGAGGCACAGTTTATGCTGCTTTTGATCATCATCGACATCTTTGAGGAGATGGTCGAGCGATCCGATGAGTCGATTGATGTTGATCGTTTTATCTAACTTCAAAGCTCTTTTCGCGTTATTCGTAGAATCCCAATCCAGAAGACTGATGATAGAAAACAGAAGACAGACGCGGAAGGAAAAAGGAAAAAACCATGTTTAAACGACTGATCCGCTTTAGCAAAAAAGCCACATCCTATCATTATATCAAAGACAGCCTCGGTTTTTTAACCGCCACCACCAAACAGAGCTTAACCATTCCAAAAGCCACGGAACAGACGGGTAAAAAAGTTGCCATTGAGCAATTTCAACTCTCCGAAAAAACCTTAACCCAAGTTGGTAAGTTGAAATCTTAGAAGTCAGCAACCATAAGGGCTTAA
>JBMSHD010000161.1:0-3407 GCA_049416425.1 Francisellaceae bacterium
GGCTTTAAGCCCTTATGGTTGCTGACTTCTAAGATTTCAACTTACCAACTTGGGATAAGTTTATTTTATTAGATGGATATGAAAATGACGAAAAAACTGGTCGTGATTACAGGAGCGAGTTCTGGATTTGGTGCGGCTTTGGCCAGAAAACTCAGCGCACTTGGGCATCCACTATTATTAATTGCCAGAAGACTGGAAAAGCTACAAGCTCTGAATTTACCGGATTGTCTTTGTGAAAAAGTCGATATTACCAGGCGTCAGGATTTTGAAGCCGCCATCCGCAAAGCCGAGGATAAATACGGCAAGACCGATTGTCTTATCAATAACGCCGGAGTCATGCTTCTAGGGCAGATCGATACTCAAGATCCTGCTGAGTTTTCAAAGATGATAGATGTCAATGTCACGGCATTGCTAAATGGCATGCAGATCGTGCTTAAAGATATGAAAGCCAGAAACAGTGGCACTATCATCAATATCAGCTCAATCGCCGGCAGAAAAACATTCCCCAATCACGCCGCTTATTGTGGGACAAAATTTGCCGTTCATGCCATCAGCGAGAATACTCGCGAAGAGGTTTCCGAGCATAATGTCCGCATTATTACCATCGCACCGGGAGCCGCTGAAACGGAACTGTTGAGTCATACCACTTCCGATGAGATAAAACAGGGATATGATGCCTGGAAAAAGGAGATGGGAAATGTTCTGTCGGCGGATGATGTCGCCGATGCCGCCATCTATGCCTATAGTCAGCCACAAAACGTCTGCATCCGCGAGATTGTTATTGCCACTACACGTCAACAGGCTTAAACTGCAAATCTTTATTCTCTCCTTTTCCAGGTCTCATCAGATAGCAAATCGTCTGTATTAAGCTTGTGATTCATCATCAAACTGCTGCTGTGAGTAATTTGCCAAGGTATCCGCATTTAATCCGGTGACCTCTGAACTGTTATAAGCCGGCTGATTGATTGCCCAGAACATGCTGCCGCCAAAGTCATTCTCGGCGATATAATCGATCACAGACTTATCGACATCCAATCCTTCCCACTGACCGCCGGCGGCTTGACCTCCCGGCTCAAAGCCCATGACGATCTTATCTTTATCCACGTATTTACTGAAGGTGTCAAATACATCTTTATAAACCGGTAATGTCCAAGTCTCATCATTCGGCATCTGAGAAGCCGGCATGTCATAGGCCATGACATTGACCCAGCTGACGACGTCATTCAAGGAACTGCCGTGTGCTTTGAGCCAATTATTAATCGTAATACCCTCACCATCGGAGCTGAAATTGTCAAAGCCATAGTCACTGGCATTATTCATAAAGGCATTCCAGCGAGTTGTATAACCAATCTGTTTATCACTCATGCCTTCTGCATCTAACTTCTGGCGTAATTTAAGCATCACTTCAGCCAATGTATCTCTTTGCTGTGTTGTGATATCGGCATTAGCACTTAGGTGTTCCCAGTCAAAATCAACACCATCTCCGGCCAATTTTAAGAGATCGACCACCTGATCAACAAAATTATCGACTTGATCGGGTTTCAGGGTTTTTTGAATATCAGACCAGCCACCAATCGCCCAGATAAATTTGGCATTATTATTGTGAACGGCCTGAATCAAGGCATCCATTTTGGCACGTTGCCAGTTATCCACGCGCTTCCAATCTGGTGTGCCAGCAGGGTAATGCTGCATCACTGTCAACACATTATTGGCCGTCATTGATTCATAAATCGCACTGCCGTCCCAGTAGCTATTGGATGGGTTATCTGGATTAGGTGTTTTTGCTAACGTTAAAAAGGAGTACAACACATGCGTATAAGGTTTGACATCATTGCTGTAATAGGCCGCATCCTGATTGGATACACCAGCAGGTGGCTGTAACGCACCTTTCCAGTTCTCCCAATAGCCGGTGACAAATTTATCTTCAGATATGACATGCTGCTTGTAGTTGATGGTAATAGTTTGTGTATCCGCATTAGCGGTAAAGGAGACAGGAGAAACCACGGCTTTATATCCATCAATAGATGATGAGGTTACCGTCCAGACAAGACCATCTTGTGGAATTTCCAGCTGATAGTCTTTATTAGCATCCAATGTCTGACTGATTTCATCATCTTCACTGTTTTTTAAGGTCAAGGAAGTATGTTTACCTTCAGGCAGACCCGTTACCGTCACATCAACCTGCTCGCTTGGCAATGCCTCTTTGGTGTAACTGACTGCAACCTGAGTAGTCTGACCATCTTTAACCATAATCGGCGCAATGTCATTTGGCTTATAGATAAAGCCATTATCTACATAGCTCTCAACATTCAGATAATAATCCTCACCCTCTGCGCTCGTCGGTAGATCTTTAAGCTCTATGGCGCTGTCAAATCGAATATTACCCTCTTTAACGACAAGCCCATCCCCATTTTTCAAGCGAAATCCAGGCTGATGATCAAAGGCTCCGGGTGTTGAGGCCGTAATCGAAATATTGCCTCTTAAATCCGGCTTTGGCGCCTCATAGCTGATGGTTACCGGCTGCGCTCCTCCATTGACTAGTGTAAAGCTTGCAGGCGTTGCACTGCCCTGCCCTCCGGCTAACTCCGGTACGGTCACGCTATAGCTTGCACTCTCCCCTGAAAACGTCACCGGAACCAATACATCTTGCCCCCACTGAGCATTGTTGATCTCATAGACCTTGGTATTATCGCTATAAATAAGAATATCCGCCAATTTATCATCCGTTATATAGTCCGGTTTAGTGGGAAGCTTCACCACAATCGTCGCCTTTGACTGTGGAGTTAGTGCACCAACGTGAAAATTGCTGATCTGAAAATCATTACTCGATGGTGAAAACTGAAGCGTTGCCTGGCTATTTGCCGGTAAAACATAAGCTTCATCCGGCCACCATTTCTTCACCGTTATAGAAATTTTCCTGCCATCTTGCGTATAAACCGCATTTCCAGGCAACCCCCAAATAGAACTTACCTTAATGTTATTACTGACATCAAATGTAATAGGATTGGCCTCAAGGTCTGTGGCACTATCACAATGAAACTGAAGGCTTCCCGTCCAGCCCGATGTCGCCTTATCAAGATAACAGTCTGCAAATGCTGAGGAAGACATCCCCAATAATACCAAGATAGCCATGCTATTTAATGCTTTTTTCATTATCACTCCATATTTATATTGATTTCAAATTGTTTGATATTTTTACCACTTAAATAAACAAATGTCACTATTGGAATATATTTTATTCTAAATTAGCATACTATTTACATAAAACACCATATGCTTTTAGATCGCTTAAAAAAAGAGTCCCCCAATGCTATGCCGGCACTTTATGAAATGTTTAGTCTTGAAATTAAAACAAACCAGAATAACTTCTTCTTGATTCCTGTGTCGAATGAAAGAAAAGCTAAAAA
>JBMSHD010000162.1:0-3231 GCA_049416425.1 Francisellaceae bacterium
TCCTCTCCAGCAACCACTCTCGCTGGCGACAAGAAGTTATTATACGCCTTTTGTGCAGCATTGCAAGTAGTTAGACATGAAAATTTAATTTTTTCTTCGATTCACGCAAAAGTGGCTGTGAAAATAACTAATGAAGAATAAAAATTCTTATGGCTAAATAGCCAATTAAGGCGCCAATTATAGGGCCTAAGATTGGAATCAGCGCATACCCCCAATCACTTGAGCCCTTGCCATGTATCGGCAAAAGTGCATGAGCAATTCTTGGACCAAGATCACGTGCAGGATTGATAGCATAACCAGTAGGCCCTCCCAGTGACAGTCCAATACCCCAAACGGCAAACCCAAATATATAAGGAACGGCTCCATTGGCAAAAGGATGCGTACCACCATATCCGATCAAGGCACCGACAAATAAGATGAGTACGGCTGTGGCAATGACTTCCGTGAGAAAGTTGCTCCACTTATGACGCATAGCCGGATAGGTGGAAAAAACCATCAATTTAAAGTGTTTGTTCTCAGTGTATCTCCAGTGAGGTAAATAAGTGAGCCATACCAAAACCGCGCCACTGAAACAACCGAGTAACTGTGCAATCCACAACATAATTACCTGATGCATACTGCTATAGACTCCCAGGCAATACTTGGCCAGTGTCACCGCCGGATTGATGTCTGCCTGTGGAGAGCCTGCAGCAATGGCGACAAAAACACCCATCATAACTGCAAACCCCCAACCTGCCGTGATGACAATCCAGCCACTGCCCTCAGCCTTCGACTGTTTAAGCAACACGCCGGCAACAACACCACCCCCCAATAGAATCAGCACCAAACACCCTAAAAATTCACCCCAGAATGGCCCATACAGCATCTTCCTGACAACCTCGTTATAAATAGAATCAATGACTATGTAAGATATCACAAATCTGAGTAATTCCAGAAATAATTTTTAATGAATATTGTGCGATTTTTGCTGATGAAACCCTATAAACATGATGTTTTTTTACGGCAGCCAATCCCAATGCCCTCTGCCATACACTATCATCAACCCGATTTATGCTCTTCGATGCCCCATCAAGCATGATGATATAGTCCGGATTTTTCAATAAAATCGCCTCGGGATTAACCATGAAACTGATTTTATCGATATTGGCGAAAATATTTTTACCTCCACAAAAATCAATAACGTCATTAATAATGCCAACACCACCGATACCATATAACGGCTTATCGGCTATCTGTATAAATACAGTTGGTCTGTTTTTATCCGCTGCGCCATATGTTTCATGAATACGCTTAAGCTCATGATCAAAGCTACGAACACTCTCTCTCGCAATATCAGATAACGCTAAAGCCCGCCCGATTTCCATGACGGCTTTTTTCAACTCTGTTATTGTCTGCGCCGAAAATACGCTCACATTAATTCCAAAACGTCTGAGCAAAACCAATGTCTTTGGATCTGTCTGATCCTTCCAGGTAATCACAACATCAGGTTTAAGCTTGATGATTTTTGCGATGTTAATCGCCTGATAACCACCAATATCCTCAAATTTAGCGTAATAGGATGGCTGTCCCGGATAATAGAGAATCCCTGTGAGTTCGACATTTTCTGGCGCACCATCTTGCAATAAATCATAGATAATTTCAGTCGTATTGGGTGACAGAGAGACAACTGAAAGCTTGTTGGCAAACACTGGAAGAAAAAAAACACAACCACATAACAACGATAAAAACCACTTCATTTAAATTCTTCCCGATATCGTCTCCAATCAAAACCACTGCCTGGATCTGTCTTTCGCCCAGGAGCAATATCGCTATGACCGACGATATGATCAGATAAGCGGGGAAATCGCTCGCTCAATGCCAGAGTCAGTGCCGTCAACGTCTGATATTGTTGAGTTTCAAACCGATCATCATCCACTCCCTCAAGCTCAATACCGATGGCATAGTCATTACAATTATCCCGCCCTCGATAACAACTCACCCCGGCATGCCAAGCTCGATCATAGATCGAGACAAACTGAATGATTCTACCATCTCGACGAATGTAAAAATGCGCCGAAACCTTGCTATTTTCTAGATCGATAAGAGAAGGGTCTATCGAGACATCCAATCGATTGATAAAAAATTTCTCGACACAATCGCCATTATAATTTCCTCTGGGTAATGATATACAGTGAATCACCAACAAAGAAATATCGTCCACATCCGGACGCTGATTGAAATTTGGCGAAACAATCCTCTTAGCCAACGCATACCAGCCATGTTGATCAAATAATATATCACCACTCATCGCCACTTTGACCTTTTTGAAACAAATCACATAAATATCATTTTAAATAAATAAAGCGCTTCATCAAATGAAATTTAAGCGTTACTCTAGTAGTATTGAAAATATGCGATAAACTCATCAAAGCTCTATGAAAAATCTGATCGTGCGCACTTTAGGCTATGCCTGCTTGACGTTACTGCTTTTAATCCTATGCTATCACTATATCGATCGCAGTCTGGTACTTTATATTCATGGACACGTCGATGACAACTCAATACTTTTTTGCATCGCCACTGTCATCAGTCGCATTTTCGATCCTGATAACTGGACGGTTGTGCTGATTATCGCTCTTGTCATTTCGCTGATTAATTTTCTTCGCAGTCATCATCGTTGCAGCAAAATCTACACACTATCGATCTCGCTGTTGATTGCAAGCATTGTTACCACCATATTTAAAATAGGACTGGCACGATATCGTCCAGAATTGTACCTCCAACATGACTTATATGGTTTCCATCTGCTATCCACCAGGCGTATATTCAACTCATTCCCATCGGGTCATGTTGCCTTAAGCTTTGCAGGTCTTCTGGCCATCGCTACATTTTTCAACAAAAAATGGCTCACGCTGCTGTTTATTGTCATGTGCCTTATCATCGCTGCCTGTCGAATTATCGTCACTCAACATTATCTAAGCGACACCATCGGTGCCGCCTACATCGGTATTTTTTCCTATCTGTGGGCCAAAGCCATCGTTGATTCAAGAGTCATTCGCTAAACCTTAGCTCTTGAGGTAAAAACAAAAAAGGTGACTGCAGTCACCTTTTTACAAAAATCAAGAACACAGCCTTTTCGGTCATCCGACAAGCTGATTTACCGTGACCTTTCGGCAAGCCCGTGTGCGGCATGATGTTTTTTAGCATATTCTACCTTCAAGACTGACACAACAAACCTAAAAGATGGACTTA
>JBMSHD010000163.1:0-3113 GCA_049416425.1 Francisellaceae bacterium
TCTGATATTTCTCACATGCGTCTCCACGGTGTACAGAGACAGGTTAAGCCTGCCGGCAATATGTTTGCTACTCATCCGCTGCGAGACATGGAGAGCGGAACGCGAGGTCGAGTAGACCCGGGTAGTCTTGCGCTGTAAACAGCAAGCGACGTGCCGTAGGCGCCAGAGCGAAGTCTGTGAAACAGCTTGTACCCAAGGCGTAGAGTAGAATCGGAGACAGTTGCCTGCTCGGAATGAACGCAGTGAATTTGTGAAGGTATGCTGGCGAGGCGGACGTCCCGGGCAAAATTTATGCCGCCGAGGATAGCCGATTCGATTTTGTATATGGATATACAAAATCTATTATGAGGCCCGAGGCACCCAGCCTTTAGCCGTTAATCTCAAAACTTCTGTTTCTCTGATACTTAACATGTATGACTCCCCTTTTATTAGCATTTTTTATTAACATCCCAATTCAGTGGAAAAAACGTGGCTGGTCGCCACTTCCTCCCCAGATGACTTATGAATTTATCATTTTCGTGATAAGCAGACAATAGGAGTATATTGAAAAAGGCTCTTTTGGTGTTTCAGGGAGTTATAAAAAGTGATGATGTAGTTGTTTGATGTTGATAAATATTGTATTTTGATTATAAAAAGTGCAAACCTGCGACAGCTCGGGTAAAGGGATTGCGGCGGGATTAAGATTCAAGATTTGATAGATGAACAGCAATGTTATGAAACGGTACGCACATTGCGTTGGTCAGATGGAGTGGTCTGTCCACATTGTAGAGCGTCATCAGAATAAGCATGAACCTTCACCTCTCTGAAACACCAAAAGAGCCTTTCTTATTATAAAATGAAGGCGAGCTGAATGACTTAATAAAGTGGTCAAAAGGCAGAGAGAATCTCCTCTTTCTTGTCCTTGCTCTCTAGGCCTTGGCGGCTATCTGAGAAGCCTTGTCGATCGCAGCTTGAACATCTTTTTCTTGAGCGTAGCCTGGAATCACGGTGATATTGCCTGCATCGGCACCGCTTGTCGGCATAACGATGACATAGGGGGTGCCCATGATATTAAGCTTACTCATTCCAAGAGCCATGTCACTGGCGATATCTTCTTTAACTTTTTTCGATGTTATCAACGCCTGAGCTTTGGTGACATCGATGCCTGCCTGAGTTGCGGCTTTATTGACATCTGCCTTGGTTAGCTTACCTTCATCTTTACCAGAGGCAAAAACGGCATTATGATATTTTAAATACGTCTCAGAACCATCCAACATATAAGCGGCTATTCCCATTTCAGCAGCGTATTGAGAAGCTTCCCAGCGCTGACCAAAGATAGGAAATTCTTTGAAGATATATTTTACATTGGGATTGTTTTCCATGATTTTTTCAATGGCTGGAGCCATTTTGTGGCAAAAGACACATTGATAATCAAAAAACTCAATGACGGCAACTTTGGCATCTTTAGGGCCAACTGTCGGTGTTTTTGCATCATCGAGTAACATCTTCTGGTTGGCAAGGACGCCGGCGGTTTCCTGTTTATTCTTCTCAGCCATCATATTTTTCTGGTAAGTCATCATGATTTGCTGCATTTGAGCTTCGCTAAATTTGCCATTCTGGCCATGAATGCCGGCTTCAAATCCTGTCATTAACTGACTGTTGTTCAATTGACCGCCTTGCTGTTTGAGTTGCATAGTAATATTTTGACCGGTAGCATAACCAAGGGTATAGCTGGCATCTGGAAGATAGTTATCGTCTTTGGCTGTGCTGGCTTTGGTTTGAGTCTCTGAGGCTGTGACCTGAGTCTTGGCAGGAGCTGCTGATTCAGGTTTAACCGAGCTTTCTTTATGAGTGGATGGTGTCGCTTCAGTGTTCTGTTTGCTGTTGTCGCTATTGCTACAACCGGCCAATGCCGCAGAGATAGTACCTAAAGCGATGGCAGAGATAAGAATTTTTTTATTGCGTAACATAAACTTGTCCAAATTCTGAGGTTGCTGTGATGAGGCTCAACCAGAGTATAAGTGTAAGTTAAGCCTCTTCGAAGTGTGTTATCAGCGCTTTTAGCTTTATTTGTAGAACCCCTCTCTACCTTCCTCTTAACACAAAAGGGGGGGAGACAAACATTCCTTCCTCTTGGGGTCAAGGGGAGCTCAGGTGGGGTTAATAAACTAAAATAATGCGTAAAGCGCCTTGTTATTTGCTGTTGGCGGTTGTTGAGTCGTTATCTGAGCTTACAGAGGGGGTGCTGGCAGCGACTGGGCTCTTATTGTCTGCCATGGCTGATTTCTGCTCTTTGGCGGCTTGTTCTGCCTGAGTTTTGGCCGCCGCCATTTTGCTTTCCATGGCTTTTTGGAAGGCGGTCATAGCGTTTTGCATCTGTTCATCAGATAATTTTGGTTTTTGTTCGTTGATGCCGGCACTAAAGCCTTCGGTAAGATTGCTGTCATCAAGACTGATTCCTTGAGCCTTGAGCTGATCGGTCATATTTTTGCCGATGGCATAACCGATGCTATAGCTGGCATCGGCGACATTGTCTTCACCGTTGGACATTTTCATCGTCGATGATGGCATCGCATTATCATGCATTCCTGAATCGGAACCCATCATAGTCTGATGAGTCTGTGAGTCTGAGTGCATGGTTGTTTGAGTACTGGCAGCGGCTGGTTGTGCTTCAGCTGAGGCACTGTTGGCTGCATAAACACTACCGCTAAAAGCGGATGCGGCAAGAATAGCCAGGCTAAGTTGAGTCAGTTTTTTCATGTTGTGCTCCATAGGTTTTCTATAACACGTTTCAGCTTAGCGATATCATGCTGAAACGACAAGAAAATAATTGATGAATGCGTGTTTTTACTATTTTATATATGGTAATATCAGAACTTATAAATTCATGTAAAATTTATAAGTAGCGGTTAAACTAAGCAACCATGGAAAATGAAGGAGTTGAGTGTGAAGTTAGTGATTTTACCCATTGCGATGTTATGTTCAAGTATGGCAATAGCAGAAGTGCAGCATAGTCCAGGCCAATATGACCAATTTTTAAAAACTGGTTCTTGTCCAAACTGTGATTTAACTAGTTTGTATTTAGGAACGCGCTCAAAATAACTTCCCATTATTGTATTCATATTGTTCATACG
>JBMSHD010000164.1:0-2909 GCA_049416425.1 Francisellaceae bacterium
TCAAATATTAATACATGATTTCCTGGGAGCTAGCAACACTTTTGGAGCACTACCCCATCCAGGTTGTCGATGCTTCCGGGTTTGTTGAGTTGTATTTTATCAGCGGCGAAGCCGGTACTAATAAAACAAATACTCGAGAGCAAAATCATTCCAGGCAGTTGGTTTTTCATTGTAGCGATTTCCTTTGCGTAATGAATAGTTATAATTTTTCTAAAGTATAGCCATTATTTTAGGCTAAATCTTCAAATCAATATAAAATTTAAAATCTATAGGGTGCAATTAAAACCATATCAGATAAATATTGATACTAAAGACGACCAGCAGAGTGAAGAGAATCGATAAAAGGTTAATCTTTTGTGCCATTTTTTTGTGATGAGCATGAAGATAATAATTTAGCAGCATGATCATCAGTGTGAAGACCATGAATATCAAGGTGACAAGCTGTATCTTATCGACAAGGGTTGTGGTATCTGATGGCGGCAGAATGGCGTCGGTGGAGAGTAAAATTGACAGTTGAAATGTGAGTCTAGTTGGCATCGATGGAATCGTTTTTTATATCGTCTGGTGATTCCAGTGAAATTCTGCCCAGGCGACCCTGACGAAAATCGCTGACGATTCGTTCATGAAGAGAATAATTTTTTAAACCAATACGATCCTCAATGGTTTTTAGCATGGTTTCACTATCAGGATCGAACTCGTTATCGATGCCATAGCGTTTCTGCAACAGCCGAGGATAGTGCTGTGTCAGATAATGAAGCAGATAATGAGCGGTCAATTCATAATCCATGGCGGTGTCACGAATGGAACCGATGGCGGCCATTTTAAAGCCGGCGGCTTCATCTTTTGGACTTGGGAACATGATGCCTGGGGTGTCGCTTAAGAAAAAATGCCTGGCAATTTCAATTTTTTGCAGTTGTTTGGTCACGGCGGGTTCGTTACCGGTTTTGGCGATTTTGCGTCCCGCTAAGGCGTTGATCAGTGTGGATTTTCCAACATTCGGAATGCCGAAGATCACGGCACGTATCGGTTTTAATAGTGTGCCTCTGTTAGGTAGTTGGCGTCGGCATAGATCAATGATTTTTCTGGTATTTTTCTGCTCATGCAGCGTATCAAGCGCCAAAGATCGACCTCGATAGTATGAAAGCCACTGTTTGGTGATGGCGGTGTCGGCCAGGTCTTTCTTGGATAGAATTTTAATCAATGGTTTGTCTCTGGCCATCTGGTGCAGACTGGGATTGCTGCCGGCATCAGGCGCGCGTGCATCGACGACTTCGATACAGATATCGATCTGCGGCATAAGTTTTTTAAGCTCTTTAGTGGCCTTATGCATGTGGCCAGGATACCAGTGAATCATGATGGTGGTTTTTACTTGTGATTAAGTGTTACAAAAAATAAACGAAATAGCCGGGAATGTGTAGTTATTTCTGTTAATGTGATTACAATAAAGGGAGAATCTGACGTGTTTGAGAATAGCCATTGATGAAAAGTTATATTTTAAGTGGAGCGAAGATTTGCCTTATGGACGCCATTGTTGAGGGTGAGATTGTCGTCATCGATGGGCGTATTGCGGCTATCGGCGATTGTGCCGGCGATTATCGAGATTTACCGATCGTTCGCTATGCGGCGTCTGATTATATCATACCAGGGTTTATCGACATCCATGTCCACGGTAGCCATGGTGCCGATGTGATGGATGGTGATGTTGACGCATTGGCGCTTATGAGCCGCTCTCTCTATCATCAAGGGGTGACTGGTTTTTTAGCAACAACGATGTGCGCACCGGATCAAACGCTTGAAACAGCGCTGATGGCAATCGATCATTTCTGTCAGAAATCTTATCCTGATTCAGCAGACATACTGGGCATTCATCTGGAGGGGCCCTTTATTTCGCCACATAAGATGGGGGCGCAACACCCCGATTATGCCCAGCATGCTGATACTGATAAGCTTTTATATTGGCAGAGGCTATCTGGAAGTCGTATCAAAAAATTGACCATGGCGCCGGAGATTGAAAATGCCAGATCCTTGATTGCGACCTGTCATAAACAGGGAATTATCGGCTCAATAGGGCACACCAGTTGTACGGCTAAAGCGGCACTTGATGCCATCAATCTGGGGATGACCCAGGCGACGCATCTGTTTAATGCCATGACTGGTGTTGATCATCGAAACCCAGGCGCGGTGGCGGCCATTTTGATGTCTAGAGAGGTTTATGCCGAGCTTATCGTCGATGGAGTACACTTGGCGCCAGAGATCGTCGATATGTGTTATAACCTCAAAGGCAGTGATAAGACTATTTTGGTGACTGATGCCATGCGAGCACAAGGAATGGGGGATGGTGTCTTTGATTTGGGTGGACAAAAAGTCATTGTTAGAGGCAATGAAGCGAGACTGGAAAATGGCACCTTGGCCGGCAGTGTCTTGAGCATGAATAAGGCACTTGTCAATATGTTGAAATTCAGTCACTGCAGCCTCAATGACGTGATTAAGATGACCAGCACCAATGCCGCTGAAACCCTGGGTCTTAAAAAAGGCAAGATTACACCGGGCTATGATGCCGATCTTGTGGTGCTCAACGGCGATTTTGAGCTTAAGCAGGTTTTTAGGAGGGGCTAAATCAATTCCTTCACTTGAGTTCAAGAGGGCGGAGTAAGACCAATCCCTCCCTTTAAGTTCAAGAGACCTATGTCACTAATGAAGGGGGATTTATTAGTGACACGTTCCTGTATAAGCCTGTGTTGACGAATACGGGAAAAATATGAATGTATGGAATATAATCATAAAAAGAGCCTGTATTAACTGAACTAAATTGAAGCAAATGATGAGTGGACGAATAGATATAGCTATCCAGTTGTTCTGAAAACTCCCCATTTTTTACCGCCCATCATAACCCACCATATCATGTATCG
>JBMSHD010000165.1:0-2778 GCA_049416425.1 Francisellaceae bacterium
AATTGGAAGATATTTCGCCATGAAAAAAAGGAAGTTATTTTGCGCGCGTTCCATATCTTGGCTCGCCTGTTACAAGATAAAGTATAATAAAAATAAGCCAAGGCATAATGCTCATAGTCAATTGATACATTAAAAGTACATCTATCAATCCTGCAATAATTCGGCGAGTTAAGTTACTAACTCTCATCAACTTTACCATGCTCTCTATAGTAATTATCGACAAAAGTGCGAACTTTTATATAGTCTTGATCTTCAGCCGCACTTGGGTTATGCTGAATGAGTTTTTTCATCAACTCGTCTGCTTTATTAATTTGATCTAAATCCATCGCTGCATATATAGCACTGTTCATTATACCCGTAAAACCATATATCGCTGAATCCAAGCTAGCACCTTTATTCAATGCATCTAATGCTTTTTGATACTGCTTCGTCTGATAGTAGCTAAGCACCAACCCTCCGTATGCTCCCATAGTGGGTAGATCAATATTTGATTTCTCAAGATACTTGATAGCTTCATAGAAATCTGGTTTTGGCACACCCAGAAGGCAACCTCCATATTCAGAATAACCTCCCCCCCATTTCGGGTAATCTTCTAACATTATTTTTGCATAATACAGACATTTTTCATAATTATAAGACCAATAAATATCATGTAATTTTAATGATGATTTATGTCGTAAAATTGCATATACTGCCTTATTTTTAATTAGTTTATCAAAATATTCTACTGCCAATGCATGTTGGTTATTTTCCATCATAAATTGAGCCAAATAGTATTGATAAAAATTTTGATATTGACAGCTTTTATTTTTTTCCCATTTTATCAACTTGTCATTAAGTGAAACTGACACCTCCTGTATTTCATTATATGCTTTCTCACAAACTGCTAGTTTTTGCTCATTCGTCAATTGTCTCCCTCCAGGAAGAAAGGCCAGATAGGCTAAACCAAGTAAGGAAATAATGATAAGTAATAATAGTATTTTTTTCATATGACATCTGTTTAGTTTGTAACTTTAAATGGAAAATCAATTAAAAACATATATCCCGTTTTCATACATATTTTGCCTTAATTCTCCATAATGGCTCATTAAATTCATTGCCTCATGCCCCACTCTTCTTCCTAATTCTGTGGAATGAAGTTCATAGCTTATTTTTTTATCCAACCCAATCCCCATCGTCCGGCCAAATTCAGTATAATTACCAAATCCAGATCTGCTTTTATAGCTTTGCTGCCCATATCCTAACGTATAGCCAATACCAATGTTTGCTTCAACATCAGCATTAAATTTTACAGTGAATAGTTTGAAATTCAATTCTGGCGTTTTATAGTTTACGTCCGCAGCTGCCAAGTATAACCCTGCACCTACTTTAGCGTCGTAGCTTGACCCATCATTATCTCTAGCAGCCGAAATTGAAGCATCTGCTTTAGCATATGTTTTTAATTTATAACTTGCATCTCCAGCCCAGCCACTTACTTTACCTTGAGCATAAACATATTCCACACTATTCTTACTCTCTAACTTGGCACTGAACTCACTACCTTCATGTTCAAATGAAGCGCTGGACTTCAAGCTGAGCTGTCCCTTGTCTAGAAATGGAATATTGATATCATAAAAATCTTTTGACCATAGTGTGCCACCAACCTTTGTCTCACCAATATTAATGCCACTGGATCTGCCGGATTTAAATGGGCTTTGCGTATAGCGGCCGGTTTCCATATCACGGTATCTTCGACCATTTGCACCATTTTCAACAAATGCCCTCTTGGTTTTAGTATCAATGATATCATCAAGATCAGGCGTATCAGCGTGAGCCGCATAACTCTCCGGATTCAAGGCATCAGAAACCAGCTTATCAATACCAACAGACTCATTGGCCTGATTCATAATATCGGCCATATGATCCTTGTAACTTGAAGGATCCATCGCCTTATTAAACAAATCATCCATATTGACATATTTATTGACCATACGGTCAATATTGCTTTCTCTCTCGGCATCCGATTGGTAGATCTTGCCATTTAGGGCATCGTCGATACTTTGGCCGAACATCTCATCAGCCATCTGCGACAGTTTCTGCCTAGATTGCAAATTAGACCCATCTTGCCTTGAAGCCTGAATATTCGTGGTGGCAGAGCGGCTAAACCAGCTGCCAACTTCATCGTTCATCCAACCAACAGCGCCAGCTCTTGCTGCCGGGGATAATGTGTCGATCATATCATGTTCTTGCAATCCGCTGACCATCTCACTACCTGCGGCATTACCCAAGGCATTACCAAAGCTGTCTTTACCAACATCCTCCCAGTTGAAGTGAACGGTATCATCTTCCATAGCCGATCGTAATGCCGTACTGGCATAGGCTTCCGTCTCGCCCATCACCACTTTGCTGCTAAATCGGGTTAATGTCCCGGCGCTATCACCCATCATCGCCTGACCAAAACTACTATTTCCAACAGCATTTCCAGCCGCACCCATACCCGCTGAAACCAATGTTTCTTTCCAGTTGAAACCCTTCTGATTACCCATGGCGATGTTAATGCCTTGAGTCGCCGCATCGGACAGGACGCCACTTTCCATACCCGCCAACATGCCGCCACCAGCGCCGCCGATTACCGCTGTTGCCGCTGACGAGGCACTTTGTGTCAACAAACCTTTCCAGCTAAATCCATGCCCAATATCAGTACCAAATACGCTATCAGACACCCTGCCTGCTGCATAGGATGCCATACCCAAGTTGGTAAATTATTGATTAAATGTTCATCAAAATACTCTTTTTTCA
>JBMSHD010000166.1:0-2665 GCA_049416425.1 Francisellaceae bacterium
TACATTGAAATCACTGCCTCAAGAGGCAATTATTAAAAATGGGGAGTTTTCAGCGATATATTAATGAAAAAGGAATAGATTCTCCATGTATTAAAGCATGAAGGCATAAAACGAAGTATGGTATACTGGCAGAAAAATAGATGCCGATAAAGATGCATAATAAATATAAATTCAATTTCTGTGCAGGTCCAGCCGTACTTTATCCTGAAGTCTCTCAGCAATTGTCAGAGATGATTATAAATTATAAAGACACGGGACTGTCCTTGCTGTCGATTTCTCATCGCGATTCACTATTTATTGAAATTTATAATCATATTATCTATAAGTTCAGGCAATTATTGACCATTTCGGATGATTATGAAATTCTGCTGATGCATGGCGGTGCCACGGCACAGTTTTCAGCTGTAGCCATAAATCTATTCCATACGGGAAAAGCAATCTATATTGATTCAGGCTACTGGTCACAGAGGGCGATGGCAGAAGGGCAGCAATTTATCGATATTTCAATGATAAAACCGGGTGATAGTATTAAGAATAATCGATTTGATTACCTACACTACACCGAGAATGAAACCATCGATGGTTATCAGTTTAGCGAGATTCCTCAGACGGATAAGCCGCTTGTTTGCGATATGTCATCCAGTTTTTTATCAAAATCGGTTGATGTCAACCGTTATGGTATTATCTACGCCGGAGCGCAAAAAAACATCGGTCTGCCAGGATTAGGGGTTGTGATCATAAAAAAATCCTTATTGGAGAGCGCGCCTGTGTTGAATGTTCCTTTGGTTTTAAATTATCGCATACAAGCGCAATCAAAGTCTTTGCATAACACCCCCAATGTTATTGCCTGGGCGGCTTTGGATCTGACGCTTGACAGGTTAATAAAATCCGGTGGTCTTCAAAAAATCGAGAGAATCAATGAGATGAAGGCAAGCCGACTATATCAGGCGATTGATGACTCGAGTCTCTATGAAAATTCAATCGATCAGGCAAATCGCTCAAAAGTGAATGTTGTATTTAGGTTAAACGATATGAGCCTGGAAACCCAATTTTTTGACTTTATGAAAAAAGCGGGTATTTATGGCATAGAAGGACATCGCTCGATTGGCGGAGCTCGAGTCAGTCTGTATAATGCGGTGTCATTAGCAGCGGTTGATTATTTTATTGAAAAGCTTCAGGAATTTGAACATGCAAACTATCATCACAATTGATGGCCCTAGCGGCGTTGGCAAAGGCACACTGGCCAGACTTCTGGCTACTCACTTTAATTATAATCTTCTTGACAGTGGTGCAATCTATCGTTTGGCGGCCTTATATGCCCTTAAAACAGGCACAGATCTTGATGATGAGGCAGCCGTCGCTGATTTGATGAAATCGTTACATATTGTATTTCGGGTTGACAATGGAGTCACTCGCTCTTATTTGGATAATGAGGATGTCAGCGACGCCATCAGAACGCAAAACGTGGCAATGGCGGCTTCTTCTATTGCTAAGCTTCCCTCAGTCAGAACCGCTTTATTGAAAAAACAACAGGATTTTGCCTGTAATAGCAAAGGATTGGTTGCGGATGGGCGTGACATGGGTACCGTTGTATTTCCTCATGCCAGGTATAAGTTTTTTCTTGAAGCCTCCAGTGAAATACGCGCAAAACGCCGTTATGATGAGTATATTATTAAGGGTTTAAGCCCGGATTACAAGCAGCTGCTTGAGGAAATTAAGGCGCGAGATTATCAGGATAGAAATCGAGCCGTGGCACCGCTTAAACCGGCAAAAGATGCCATTGTTATCGATACCGGCAGCCTCAATATCAATGAGGTCTTCTCTGCCGTTCTTCATCACCTTGGGGTTTAATGTCCGATAATATTTGATATCGACTTAAAATACAGTGATTGCAAGTAGAAACCGCTTCATATCTATACCCGTTTAACAACATCATAAGGCATGAACGTCGCCTGTGGTCCAACGTAGTTAGCATAATAAAAGCGAAAGAAAACGATGATATTAAGGCTAAAGATAAAATAGGCATTGATCAGGCTATCTGCTTTTAGCATGATTAGCATCTGTCCGAGACGTTCATAAATCATGAACGATCCAAGCCCTGGAGTACCGATTAACAATAAGCCTATGATTAAAACCCAGCCTCCGTATTTTGAATTTAAAGATTTTCGTGTCGCTGGAAAGCGTTTGATGGAGTAAATTAAAAGAATAATAATCACGGCAACATAGAGGATATTGAGATAGTTAAAACCGAAATAAACTCGCGAGCTCATCGCCGTTAACGTTGAGATGACCGATAAAACCAATGCTATGGCAAAAACAGGCTTATCATATTTGTTGAACATCGCCAGGATAGACAACAGATAACAGGGCAGAAAAATCACAGAGTGTGCAACGCTATCGACCAAAGTGATCTTAAATACCAGGCAGATCATGAGATTGATCAAGACATATAAAAACAGACTGTAGATGATAAATGCAGTGATGGCACGGCGATTCATTCGAGAGGTTGCCAGTCCCATAAAGGATTCGATGATCTGCGCCAGAATAATCTGAATCGAAAGACCACGATAGATGGAAACATATAACCCTCTTTGCAAACGAGCTGGCAGTAATTTGTAATAAAAATGGCCTTTGGTCAGACCTTGTGATTTTCGATGTTTCAGCA
>JBMSHD010000167.1:0-2556 GCA_049416425.1 Francisellaceae bacterium
GATACATGATATGGTGGGTTATGATGGGCGGTAAAAAATGGGGAGTTTTCAGGGACGTTATACTTAAAGACGATGTACTAGAGGAGCTGGAGTATATTAACACTGCCGAAGGTTATCGTTACCCTGAAGAGGCGATGAAGAGTTTTGCCTATACAGAATAGTTTAAACTGGTATCATTCCAAACAATAGCCGTTATCACAAATCCAGAGCCTGCTCTAAAACCAAGGTATATTTCATTCGGAATTTACCCTCCGTCATTGAGTTTCTGGCAGAACTTCCCTTAAATAAGAGGACGTTGTATGCAAATGAGATAAATGAAAATGAAAAAAATAATCTCCGCGCTGTTGATGGTGGCGGTCAGTAGTTCTGCTTTTGCGATGACAGATAAGGAAATGACAGAATTTAAGGCGGCAGAAAGTGCCTTGGATCAGCAGAAATATGAGAATTATTATCATCTGAAGGCACGATTGGAGAGCACGGCTTTATACCCTTATCTTCAATATCAGGAGATTTCCAAGAATCCTAAAATCTTCGAACAAGACACCATCGAGGCTTATTTGCAAGACAATAAGGGAAGTTATTGGGGCTATCTTTTGAAAAAGGATTTAGCGCAATATTATGCTAAATCCGGTCAATGGCCGCTGTTTTTACAATACTATGATGACAATCTTGGCATGACGGGGCAGTGTTGGCAGGTCACGGCCTGGTATAAGCTGGGGGAGAAAAAAAAGGCACTGAAGACATTCTCAAAGATGTGGCTTCAAAATACCAGGCTGCCCGCTTACTGTGAAACGGTGGCCGAGGCATTTAAGGCTTCTGATCTGTTAGGGTCGGATCTCTATCAACAGAAGGCCAATAACCTGGCTTTAAAAGGTTACTATATGGAGGCGGTAGATCTTATTGAAAAGACAAAAGATAGTAAAGAGATTCAGTATTATGAACATTGGCAGGCCGCGGCCACCAACCTTAAAAATGTCACCGCCTGGATAAAAAGTGACAGTGCTCATGCTGGGTTTTCTGAGGCCTTGATTGCGATTATGGATTACCATTCTCGTCAGGATACCGTTGAGACGGCTGATTTCTGGAGTGGATTATTAAACGATACAACCTTGAAAGTGGCGGATAGAATATCGGCAAAAACCATCAATAAGATCAATGCCGAAATCGCCATAGACTTTGCCAGATCCTATGATAAAGCAGCACTGATCTGGCTATCTAAGATAGAAGACAAATATGCCAGCTCTTTATTGTGGCAATGGCGCCTAAGAAGCGCACTGTACTGGTCTGATTATAAATCGTATTTCGCCTGGTATGATAAGATGCCTAAATCGTTACAGTATGAAGACGCATGGGAGTATTGGCAGGCCAAGAGCTTGATGGCAATGGGTGATAAAAAAAAGGCCGAAATCCTCTTTGAGGCATTGGCTAAAAAACGCAGCTATTATGGATTTCTTTCCGCCGATATGATCAATGCAGCCTATGCGCTGGATAGTAAAACCTATAAGCCAGATCAGGCATTGATCGACAAGATGAAAAAAACAGCAGAAATTGAACAGGTATTGGATTTGTACCAACTGCGGCGCTATGATCTGGCGTATTCACTGTGGCGCTGGAATATTGGTGGTTTCAATAAAGATGAGCTTATGGCATTGGCCGATTTTACCAATGATAAGAAGATGTATGCGCTGTCGGTCAATGCCTATGCCAATGCTGGAGTCAGCGATGATTTAAGCGGGCGTTTTCCCAAGGCGTATCTGACAGAAGTCGATGCGGCGGCCAAAAAATTTAACCTCAATCCGGCGCTTATCTTGTCGATTATGCGCCAGGAGTCGGTTTATCGGGTGATGGCAAAATCCTACGCCGATGCCTATGGGTTGATGCAGCTTCTGCCATCGACAGCACAGTTTCTGGCCAATCGTTACAAATTGCCCTATGAGGGTGAATCGAGCCTGTATAAACCTGCTGTCAATGTTATGCTCGGAGCCGCCAATCTTGATTTTCTCGATGGGTTATTTAAGGGTAATGTCATTTTAGGACTTGCCTCGTATAATGCGGGTCAGGGCAATGTTGCCAAGTGGCTGCCAGATCATGAGATGGCAGCTGATAAATGGGTAGAGATCATTCCCTATGGCGAGACCAGAACCTATATCAAAAATATTTTAAGTTATCTTGTCGTCTATCACGTTGCTATTTTGGGAGATAAAGATTTCAGGCTCACAACGGTGCTGAAGCCAATTTCCAAAGAGAGCAAACATTAAAAAATTCGTAAGATTTCTATGCAGGATTGATATCAGCAACCGGTTAGGCTACAGTCAATGATATCAACGCAAATTTTCAATGGAGTTTCTATGAATATCAACACGTGGCTTGTTATCTGTAATGCTTCTCAGGCAAATGTGTACGAAGTCAGTAAGGTAAACTATAAGTTGATCGACCTGCTGATGCATCCTCAGAGTCGCTTAAAACCGCAGGAATTGATTTCAGATCGCTCTGGAAATTTTCAAAGTTCTCAGGCCATGCCAGGGCAGTTTAGTCCGGCTAATAATCCTCAGGAAG
>JBMSHD010000168.1:0-2469 GCA_049416425.1 Francisellaceae bacterium
TGAAAAAAGAGTATTTTGATGAACATTTAATCAATAATTTACCAACTTGGGTTAAAAGATGCCGAGAGAGCCTATCAATTTCTATACCGCTTCTATCTGCTGTTATTTTTTCTGGTCTTTGGCTATCTTATTTTTTGCATTGTCGCCGGTGATACACTTTCGATTTTCGTCGCTATTGCCGTTGATTTTGTCACCTTGGCATTGTGTTTTAAATATCACTTCTGGCTGACACAACTAAAGTGTGGCTATGTCGGCTTGAACTTCAGAGAATGGTTTAGCCTCCTGGGAAAGACAGACAAAAAGCTGAAATAATCCCCCTTACGATACCGGTCCTATGCTGCTTCTATCCAGTGAATGAGATGGCTGGGGACATAAGCTCGAGGTGCACTTTTGCGTTCTTTTTTCCGGTGGAAGAAAAACATAGCCGGATACAGAACCCTGATTAGTGCCAAAATTCGTGTTGATATAGCGCTGATCGGGGCAGGATGCAGAAAACCGAATGTCAATGGTTTTGGTGTCGAAAGAGCGGTCAAAACACAGCTGACTTGATACCGTATCATGATTGCTATAGCCGGGTTTAAAACTATCGACGATAGCGCTTCCATCGGTGCAGTTATTGCCACTTTGCGATCCGCATTGTCCCGTTAGATCGAATACATCATCATTCGAGAGCTGATAGAATACATAACCTTTAATATAAGGCGCCGATTCAACATAGGCGACGATATCATAATAACTGGCATTGGTAAAGCACCCTCCGGTCTGGGTGCTTTCCTCTTCAGTATAGTTATAGCTTTGGTTGGGTTCCAGGGTCAATCCCAGCCCGCCCCAGATATTACCATGCATGCAGATGACATCATGAAACTGCAATCCCAGTGTCAGGCCGGTTTCATTCTTCAGCGTCACCGTCTCACCATCCCAAGCGTAGGAAGGCGCAATAAGCACCATAAACATCAGGCTTATCAGCGCGGCTTTACCTCTGGTTTTTCGATGCCGATAATAGTTTGATCGGCTCATCGTCGAATCTTGGGCAGATTGTCGATCATCAACAGCCACCGGGGTAGAGGGCAAGTACGAAAAAAATTTTATAATGGCTTTTCTCATAAGCGATACAACTAAACAGCTTTTTTGCCGTTTATTGTAAATCATATGACAACAAAAAACGCTCTAAATTTTAGAGCGGATTCTGTATCGATAATTGCGCGTGACAGCATGACTTAATTTATGATAGAGAGAGAATGTATAAAAGACTATTTTATGAGCACTCTGTTTCCGACACCGGCCACGGATCAATCCGTTTATGTATTATGGCAGATCTTTGGCAATATCATCTACTATATCACCGGCAGCACACCGCCGGACAATGCCGATGATGCCAGCTTAATTCATTCACTTTTAGCCTCCTTTAACAGTGGGCTGTTATCGGTGATTCTTTTGATCTACGGTGTGATTTTGATTATCGGCACGCTAAATACGGCGCATCAAGGCGAGTTTCTGGGAAGAAACTGGTCATCGCTGTGGATGCCGATTCGCGCCATTTTTGGTCCTTTGTTCGTCATTCCGGTGAAATATGGATTTTGTCTGGCGCAGATTATTCTGCTCTATGGAGTGATCGCCGGGGTCTCCTTTGCCGATTATGTCTGGAGTAGTGTGAATACCAGTCTTGATAACACCCAGATTCCAGCCGTGCCAACCAGTCTGCTCAGTCAGGTTAAAACCTCCGTCGGCAATGCGGTTTTGCTGGAATCGGTCGAAGGAGTTGCCGATTCGCTGGGTGTCGGTGTTGGCGATCTTCCTAAACTGCCATCGGGGAGCTGTCAGGATGCCAAAGGTGACAACCAGTTCTATAACGATGATGGCGTGGCAACTTACTGTGTTTCCAGCTCTGTCCCACTGACTCAATCATTGATGCAGCAAGGTCTGTCTCAAACCGGCAGCATCTGCCATCCCGATGATACAGAGAACAAACAGATTTATAATAATCTTGCCGTTATTATCCCGCTATTCTATTCAGCGCCTTATGACGGCATGGGCGCGACGGTCAAATACCCTGGAACCGTGGAGAATATAAATTCGACAAATACGCTGATGGATTACTGTGAATCGGCTTTCAGTCAGTCCATGATCCACATCTCTGGCACCTCAACGCATTTTTTTCCTGTCGATGTCAACAGTGGAAATAATTTGCATTCTTATAATCTGGCCTATAAAACCAGCATTGGCAGTAATTCAAGCACGCAAATGCCGACGGCAAATATCACCGGCAGCCTTCAGTTTAATGCCGATAGCAACGTGACGAAGACAGCTGTGGCGCCACAGATCAAGCAGGATTTCCAGACGATGATGTCGGATCTCAAGGCCAATGATCTTGTCGCGGCAAACACACAGATGCAGAGTATTTTAAGCTATGCCAACAGCGCCATGCTCAATGCCGCTAATCAGGCCAACACTCCTGCTGATATTGCCAAC
>JBMSHD010000169.1:0-2404 GCA_049416425.1 Francisellaceae bacterium
GATATACAAAATCTATTATGAGGCCCGAGGCACCCAGATCGTACTCAAAGCACTCATACTCAGGCCGCCATCATGCAAATAGATTGGAATCAAAGGCAGCAGAACGGCGCTATAGAGTCCGGAGAGAAATAAAGCGGCGAGAATGGCGATGACGAACTTTGGATTATGTTGAATTAATTCGCGGATGGTATGGCTTTTCATCCCGCCTTTTTTCTGGGGGTTATCTAATTTTATAAACCGGGGCATAAACAGGAGGGAGATAAGCGGAAAAAGTGCCACCAAAATCAAAGCTGGAGAGAATGGTATGGATCCTGTGACGTTAAAAAGCAATACCAGCCAGCCAGCGCTAAAGGTGCCTAACAGCTGGGCGCTTTTCTCGGCATTGACGATCATGGAAATGGTTTTGGGGCGATCAGGCTCATCAAAGGCAAATATCCAGTTCTTCATCGCTAATATGGAGATAGAGGCACCCATCCCCGCTATAAAACCGGAAGCGGCAGCGATGATGATATCAGGTGGAACTCCTCGAAGCAACAAACCTAAGGTATACAAACTCGCGCCTAGCATCAAAGCATGTCTGGTGCCTAAACGGGTGACAATTCGAGACCAGAATATTGAAAAAGCACCAGCCACGGCCATGATGGCATAGGAGATGGAAAACAAGGGTAAGTCACCCAGGCTTTGCCAATAAAGTGGATGAATGGTCTTCGATGCCCACATGCCAAAATAGAATAATAAATAACAGAGGGTGATTTTAAAAACAGGTTGTTTCATGCTAGAGCCTCTGAGAGTAAATCATAATTTTTTTGAAGCTCGAGATGATGTGGAATACTTTGCTGCCTTAAGTATCTATAATTTACACACCTCAGAATAAGGCTGAAATTCTGTTTAATAATTGCAGTCAATGGTCACTCCTGTCAGGTTTTGATTTTTTCTTCATGATGCAGATGTTGCTCAATAGCATGGGGTTTTAACTGCCATCGTTGAATCAGAAAAACATAACAGGTCAATACCATAAAAGCTGCCACGACGATGATATACTCGGGTCTGAGGGTGAGCTGTTTTGATATATAGAGCAACAGCCCAACCAGCGGCAAAGAGGACTGTCCCATAACGGTCATGATTGAAGAGAGCGAGGCAAAGCTCTGTTTTGGAATCAGGCGAATACGATAGATTCGAGTCAGGGTTATTCTCAATATTTTACTGCCAATACATAGAGCATAACACAGGATAAAGCCACTGAATTTCTCAAAGCACAGAAACAGCCCAAGGCCTGCAATAAATTCCAGAATGACCACGAGAGTAAGCATGAAAACCTCGGTCTCCTTGCGATAGAGCCGGGAGAAAACAAAGGTGGCCATGACACCGACAAGACCCGCCGCTATATTGATAAAGGCAAAATAAGACATCGGCAGATTCATGTTTGAGAAAATAACGGCAACACCGGCGGCCTCAACCGTGCCATCGAGCATATTGGAGAAGAAGCTGGCAATCACAATCAACAGCAGCACCGCAAAAAGTCCAGAACTCATCATCACAGATAACGGGCTTTTGGTCGGGTTCTCTGTCTCACTAATCACAGGAGCAGCAACGGCGTTAATCGTGTAGGCATGCAGATAACGCCTGGAGATGAAGAAATAGAGATTGAGCAAGATCAGTGGAATGGCCAGATAAACCGCAACCTCTATGCCGATCCCATAGACAAAAAAACCGATAAGCGGCCCTAAAATCATAGCCAGCTGATCGGCTCTGGATATAAAATTGGCATAACGTTCCAGCCTTCCGTCATGCTCATCGGTAATTTCACTGATGTATTTTTCATAGACAATCAGCGTTTGGGCATTCGACAAAGCCACCAGACTGCCAAAAATTCCGGCCACAACGGCTAAAGTCAGATAATTATCGATTGAGGACAGACAGCCAATAAATCCAAGGCAGGCCACGATTTTCAAGCTATCAAAAAATATTGCACAAGGTCTGATACCCATGGTATCGATTTTGCGACCAATAACAGGAACAACCATGAGTCGAACCAGCCATTCAATGCCATAAGCTAAACCGGACATACCAATATCAAGTGTGTAGGCATAAACAAGAACCGGCACAATAAAGCTCAAAAGCGCATCGGCCGTCAGACTCGATAATAACGTCAAATAAAAAAAAGGCAGGTTAGATTTTTTCTTCATGATTCTGGGTCGATTTTTTTCTTACTGGTATTGAGGATATCTCGATATTTTTAGTGTTGAGTAGGAGACAAACTTTTCTGTCTTCTGTCCTCCACACCGGCAATATGCCGCTTTCATAGCCGATACTAACGGCATGAGCGGTGTTGGTGGCATTGAGTTTATTTCTGATATTTCTCACATGCGTCTCCACGGTGTACAGAGACAGGTTAAGCCTGCCG
>JBMSHD010000170.1:0-2378 GCA_049416425.1 Francisellaceae bacterium
GGCACGGGGTTCTCGGGTATAAGTCGGCGCAAGCGCAAGAAAAACGCCAAAGAGGCGGTCAATTGGGGCAAAATAGACTGGTTGAGTCATGGCATTATCGATGATTTAATGATGGGAAATACCACGATCAGCAAATATCAAAGCGCGTTGTTGCTCGGTGATAATTATTACCGCATCAATCCGGATTTAGATGGTGCCGGCTGTGATCTCGATGATATCGACAAAGACAACGTGGAATCTTTGGTGAAAGTGGCCGATAATGCCTTCGCCCGTCATCGAGAAGAATTATTGCAGTTCTATCAAGCGGTGTTGTAAATTCGGACAAAAAATTAATGCCTAAAATCACTTCATCGATGTTGATTTTGTAAATTACTTCCTATAACCTTGACGAATTCGAATGTTATGGGTCAGTGTTATGAAAAGTTTGTTCTGGACCTGGGTAGTTGTCTTTGTGCCCTTTGGTCTTATTATCGCCGCATCAATCATAAATTATATTTTGCATCTTAAATCCGAGTAAGGGTCTGGCGTGTCAATATTACTCATCACTTTTATTATCTATATCGCCGTTATCTTCTTTCTGGGAGTCTGTTCCTATTTTCATACCAAAAATTTATCCGATTATATGCTCGGTGGGCGCTCATTGAGTGGCTGGATTGCGGCTCTTGGGGCTGGCGCCTCTGATATGAGCTCATGGCTTCTTCTGGCGCTACCGGGAGCGGTGATGCTCCACGGTTTAAATCAGATTTGGTTGCCGATTGGACTGGCACTGGGAGCCTATCTTAACTGGCAGCTGGTTGCCAAAAGGCTTCGCATCTATACCGAGGTCGCCAACGATTCCATCACTATTCCATCCTATTTTGAAAATCGATTTCACGATCATGGTGGGCGCTTGCGTTTTATTACAGCCGTGGTGATCTTGATCTTTTTTACCTTTTATACGGCCTCGGGTTTTGTCGCCGGTGGCTTTTTATTCAGCTCGACTTTTTCAGTAAGCTATACCACAGGACTTGTGATAACAGCGGGTATTATCTTTGTCTATACCTGCATCGGTGGCTTTTTGGCGATCTCATGGATTGACTTTTTCCAGGGCAGTCTGATGTTTCTAGCGCTTTTAATCGTGCCGATTACGGTGCTGTATCACCTTGGCAATCTGGGGCAGGCTATCGAAATAATCCACAACCAGTCACCGGTCTATCTCAATGTCTTTAAAGGGACTTCATTTGTCGGTATCGTCTCATTATTTGCCTGGGGACTGGGTTATGTCGGTCAGCCGCATATTCTTGTGCGTTTCATGGCGACAAAGACATCGAAGGTAATTCCAAAGGCGCAGCTTGTTTGCATGAGTTGGATGTGTCTGTCTTTGTTAGGTGCTGTGTTTACCGGGTTTCTAGGCATCGCTTTTTATGCGCCTAATTCGCTGGCCAATACCGAGACGGTGTTTCTGGTGCTGGCAAAAAGCCTTTTTAACCCCTGGATGGCCGGTGTGTTATTAGCGGCGGTATTATCGGCGGTGATGAGTACGGCATCGGCTCAACTTCTGGCCTCATCAAGTGCAGTCGTTGAAGATTTCTATCGTAAATTTTTAAGACCCAAGGCGCCTTCGGCAGAGCTTCTTTGGATCTCTCGAGTGGTCGTTTTAATCATCACCGTGGCCGCGGCAATTTTGGCCTCCAATCCCAAGAGTAATATCTTGAATCTGGTTGGCTATGCCTGGGCCGGACTAGGTGCGGCGTTTGGTCCGATGATTGTGTTGTCGCTTTTTTGGCGGCGCATGAATATCGCCGGCGCCTTTGCCGGCATTATGGTTGGGGCTTTGACGGTTATCATCTGGCCGCATTTAAATTTTCTTGGTGGCTGGTTTGAAGTCTATGAGCTCTTACCAGGATTTATCTTCGGCATGCTCATGATTGTTGTTGTGAGTCTTATGACAAGACCGCCTAAGGCCGGTATTTGTCGTGAATTTGATCAGATGAAGTCATTACTGTAAAAAACCATCTGCCTTTTGAATGTGAAGAGATGTGTCTGAAATAAACTCCTGTTTCCTTGCAAGGCATAACCAGGCGCAATAATCGTCATCATCGCTTGGCGATGCTCCATGTGATAATCGTGAGAGAGGCAAAGATCGTATGTGCTTAGGCAAAAGCCGTCGGTACCATTGCTAATGTTACACTGACCAGCTAGATTGCTTTGTGGCGCCTTGACCTGTCCTGTATCGTCTTACAAATAGCCCTGTACCGTCCATACTGCGGGCGTTCAATGGATAAAGCAATGGCTTTATTGCTCCATCTCACTCTGTCGCAGCAATGACGAAAAACAAGATTTCCTGAAAACTCCCCATTTTTAATAATTGCCTCTTGAGGCAGTGATTTCAATGCATT
>JBMSHD010000171.1:0-2288 GCA_049416425.1 Francisellaceae bacterium
TTGGAAGATATTTCGCCATGAAAAAAAGGAAGTTATTTTGCGCGCGTTCCTTAACTTCTGATGTACAGCCGCCTTATAATCTCGAAGGAGCAAATATATCTGGTGCCATCATAAATATGGCTAATAACACAGGCTCAAATTTTTCCGGTGTAATTGCAACGAAAACTCAATTTTTTCATCAGATTGCATCAACTTATAGCCATGTTGATTTTAGTAATGCCATTTTAATTGAATCTGACTTTTCCTATGCAAATTTGACCGAGGCTAGGTTTGATGGAGCTAATGTTAGAGATGCTAACTTTTCGAATGCCAATTTATATGGAGCCACAGGAATTAACTTTGCGGTGGTAAAAAGTGTGTGTGATGCTATTATGCCGGATGGTAGTAAAGGTGTATGTAAATAAAAGCAAAGGATTGAGCTAATTAAAAGGGTGGTGGCTGTAACGTCTATCGACTATCTTTATTGTTGTGCCTCAATCTCAGACAGCGATTCCCATAGTTCGTATTTGTCTTGTAGTGTCTTATTCAGCGTTTCAAGCTGGGTTTGTGCATCGAGAATTTGCGACTTTGACTGTTGATAAAATGCCGGATCGCCCATTTGTTGCTGAAGTGTCTCAAGCTGTGCCTCAATGTTTTCGATCTCATCAGGCAGGTCTTCCAACTGTCTTTTTTGTTTAAAACTCAGTTTCGGCTTTCTGGCTGTTTTTATCGCTGTTTTGGGGCTAGGTTTTTCGATTTCTTCTCTACTAAGTTCAATGGGGCGCTGGGTCAACCAGTCGCTAAAGCCGCCAACATATTCTTTGATGATGCCATTTCCTTCAAAGGCCATGGTGCTGGTGACGACGTTGTCAAGAAACTGTCGATCATGACTGACGAGAAGGATGGTTCCTTTGTACTGGCTTAGCATCTCTTCGAGGACTTCCAGTGTTTCAATATCAAGATCATTGGTCGGTTCATCAAGCACCAGTATATTACTGGGTTTGCTTAGGAGTTTGGCAAGAAGCAGGCGATTTTTCTCACCGCCTGAGAGAGAAGATACCGGGCTTTGCGCGCGCTCGGGGGAAAATAAAAAACGCTCCAGATAGCCAATGGCATGGATTTTTTGCTCATTGAGGATGATGAAATCAGAGCCTTCAGTGACGTTTAGAAGCACGGATGATTGAAGATCGAGCTGTGACCGTAACTGATCAAAATAGGCGATATTGAGCGATGTGCCATGTTCAACTGAGCCGTGATCGGGATTGAGTTGTTTGAGTAATACCTGAATGAGTGTACTCTTGCCGCAGCCATTGGGACCTAAAATGCCGATTCTATCTCCGCGTTCAATTTTTGTGCTAAAGTCTTGAAACAAGATTCTGCCTTGATGGCTAAAACTAATGTGCTCGGCGGTGATCACCGATTTTCCAGAAACCGGTGAGTCTTTGGAATCCAGGTTGATTTTACCGCTTACCTGACGGCGTTTTGATCTTTCTTTGCGCATGGCTTCAAGCGCGCGAACTCGACCTTCGTTTCGAGTTCGTCTGGCTTTGATTCCCTGACGAATCCAGGCTTCTTCTTCGGCCAGTTTTTTATCAAACAGGGCAAATTGTTTTGCCTCGGCCTGAAGGTGGTTTTCCTTTTGTTCCAGAAATCGTTCATAATTGCCGGGAAAGCTTATGAGTTTTCCACGATCAAGTTCCGCGATATCGGTGGCGACTTTGCGTAAAAATTCGCGATCATGGGTGATGAATATAATGGCGCCTTGAAATTGCAGTAGAAAACGCTCCAGCCACTGAATCGACTCGATATCAAGATGATTGGTCGGTTCATCCAGCAGCAGAACTTCTGGGTCGTCCATGAGCGCTTTTGCCAGGAGCACGCGTCTTTTCATGCCGCCGGAAAGCGCTTCAAAGCGTGCATTTTGATCCAGATTCATTCTAGAGCAAATACGCTCGGCCGCTTGTTTTACACGCCAGCCATCCAGCTCATCTATTGTGTGTTGAAGTGCGTTAATCTCATGATTGTTGTCATCAATTGTCGATGAGCCATGAAGCAGGCTATCAAGCCGAATCAAAGCCTCACCGACTTGTCCTTGCGCCGAGAGCATCAGGTTTAAAATCGAGCCGGTGATATCTTCAGGGACATCCTGTGTCAGCCAGGCTGGTTTCACATTCTGATGGCAAATGATCTCTCCGGCATCTGCCGTTATCATTCCGGCGATAATTTTTAAAAGTGACGACTTGCCAGCACCGTTTCTGCCGATAAGGCATAGGCGCTGAGATTTGGATAAGGTGAGCGAAACACCGTCT
>JBMSHD010000172.1:0-2195 GCA_049416425.1 Francisellaceae bacterium
GACAGCTGCTAGCATGTCACACCGTGAACTATGTGCTTTTGATATACCCTGGAATTTTTTGATGTGACATAAAAGTTTAAAATGCTATCAAAGATGGCAAGGCGTTTTATTTTTTTCAAAAATAGCCGGTTAAGACTGACAAATATTAAAAATACAGCCGGAGCTGCTGTTGATATTTCACAAATATTTATTTACCGACCATAATCCGATACAATGATATTATAAACATGCGCTTTGTAATTTAGGAAAATCATGCTTACAATCATCCGCTTCAGTATCCTCGTCCTGTCGCTGATCACTGTGGCTTATAGCCAAAACAATACAGTGAAATCAACCACAGAAAACCTCGATAAAATTTTTGCTCAGCAACAGGATGAGCTTGAAGCAATTAATCAACAGATTAAGACGCTGGAACACTCGATTACTGAGATATCCCTCCCAAAAAAAGACCGTTCACAAACACTGACTCAAATCATCAGCTCACCACTTGACACTCAGGCCTCTTATAGTCCTATATTCATAGCAGGCGGTGCTCCGGCACCAATAACGGATAAAAACCCTGCTCGGACTTCATCTGAAATGAATAACAACGCCAGCTCCCAGAGTAATAACGACAATCCCTATCAAGATGCCAAATCGGATAATGGCAATTCTGAATCTCAGTCTGATGACAGCACAGATTCATCTGATAATATGGGAAGCGCCAATAATCTTAATAATCTCTACCCTATCACCTCAAGCTCTTCATCCAGCTCATCACTTAGCCTGACCATCACCCCATCGGATGACTATAGCTATAGCGTGGCTGGCTCCAGCAGTGATTTCATCAGCCCATTTGACAACATAAGCGACAGCGTCACCCTGAAGCTGACTTTCAACGCTTATGACTCTAACGCCAATCAGATCGCCTTCTGCAACTCTACCTTTGATAGTTGCAGTGATGCACAAGCCCTATCGAGTAGCAGCTTTACCATCACCGATGATAATAAAGATTCGACGATCAATACGGCAAATCTGAGTTATATTTCCACCGCCGTGGATGGCATCAGCTATAAAGTTGCCTCCGTTTATGTTGAGTTTCTTGACAGTGACAGTAATATTGAAGAAAAAGCCCAATTCAGCTTTCCTAACGCAAACTGCAGTACCTCTGGCGATAACTTAAGCTGCAGCTTAGATGGCACAACATCGGCAACGATTAGCTCGCTGTAAATGGAAACTTATTCAACTTTAACATTGATTTTTTACTCTGCTGTACATAAAATGGTTAAGCGTTGAAACTAAAGGAAGGTAAAAAACCAGTTGATATCATCTTTTTACCTTCCAGATGCTGCACTGCATCAAACTCTCATGGTTTGCAGACAGCTTTAAAAGATAGAATATTAACATAATGGATAATGAATAATGACGCATCAAAAATTTGCCACCCTTGCAGACCGACTTCAACATATTATTGAGTCAAGAAATCTGTCCCATAATGATGTTGCCAGACTCTGCGGCATCAAGCAAGGTTCTGTTTCTTATATACTTGCCAAAAATTTGAATCGAAGCAAACTGGCCTTGGAAATGGCCAATGGCCTCAATGTCTCATACAACTGGCTGACCACTGGAAAAGGTTCGATGAAGCCCCAATCCATTCATCAGATACCTCTGTTTGACAACATCTTCGACTGTATTAAATTTGCTCGAAACAAAGACACAGACATGATAGAAAATTATATCTATAGCGAACAGGATGCTTTCGCCGGCGAGTGTTTTGCTTTAAGCCTCGATGACAGAGTCATTTTAATTTGTTCCTTTGCGAAAACGGTCAAGCAGTTCTGCGGTTTGTATCTCAACATTGACAATGTTCTTGAAGGCAGCGTTAACCTGTCTCGTGAACCATTATCGGATGCCAGTTTTCCCGTTGTTGAATTCAGAAGCAATTATTTTGTTAAAGAAGATCATATCCATATCAAAGGACTTAGTTCTGATTAATATCGAGTATACAAATCCGTAAATATTTTAGCCCACCGGCATGAAAGCTGGTATACTCGGGTTTAAGTAGTAAATAGATAATTGCACTGATGTGCGTAATAGGACAACTCAGAGCTTGAACACAAAAAGGTATATTGTATGTTCAAAAAACTCATCAATTTCTTCCTCTAGGAACGCGCTCAAAATAACTTCCCATTATTGTATTCATATTGTTCATACGA